>JANOHN010000235.1:0-3135 GCA_031406505.1 Acidimicrobiia bacterium
TCAACCTCCCTGAGCACTTCGTCATGCCGGTCACCGACGCCGAGCCGGTCAGCGTCGTGTGGTACGACAACTTCGTGCTGGCGGCAACGCTGGCCGCGGCGACCGCGCGGATTCGGATGGTGTTCTATGCGCTCGTGGTGCCGTACCGGCATCCGGTCGAGCTCGCCAAGTTGGTGGCCACGCTCGACGTGGTCTCGGGCGGTCGCGTGGTGTTGGTGGCCGGCACCGGATGGATGCGGCGGGAGTTCGACGTCTTGGACGTGCCGTTCGACGATCGAGGGCCTCGAACTGATGAAGCGCTGCGAGCGATGAAGACGCTGTGGACGCAACCGCAGCCGTCGTTCGAGGGGAAGTACTTCTCCATCCCGCCGGTGCACTTCCACCCGACGTGCGTGCAGCAACCGCACGTGCCGATCTGGATCGGCGGGGATGGTGTGCTGCCCATGCGCCGGGCCGTCGAGATCGGTGACGGATGGATCCCGCAGCGGAGCACGTTCGAGGAAGTGGTGACGACGATCGCGGCGTTGCGGGATCGGCTCGGGGAGGCCGGAAGGGACCCCGACGCGTTCACGTTCGGGTTCATGGTGCATTTCGGCGACGAGGACCCGGCAACGCGGGCCGCCGTCGTCAAGCATGCGCGTGGACGCGAGGTTCCCGAGACCGCGACGATGAGCGTCGCCGAGACGATCGACATGATCGGCACGTTGCGAGCGGCCGGCATCAACCACGTTGGCTTGCGCTTCAACTGGGAGAGCCCGTCTCAGTACATCGAGATGATCGACCGCTTCGCGAGCGAGGTCATCCATCAACTCGGCGACGCACCATGAGTACGAACGCGGAGCTGGTTGCGTAGGGGTACCAACGCGCGTGGTGGCGACGGCTAGGGTTGCAACCTTCGCACGTCGCGCGGTCGGGTCGAACTGGCGGAGCCAGAGGGCGGCAGCGGTTCGTATTCTCGCCAGGGGATTCTGTCATGCCGAGAGTGATCGATAGGCCGACGTCCGGAGTTCCCTATCCCGATCAGCCGGGACCAGGTTCCCAGCGGTCAGTCGGCATCGGGCTCGCCCAGTGGGTCGTCGTCGCGCTGCTCGTCGGTGCCGGCGCGGTGCACCTCGCGATGGCTCCATCGCATTTCGGTGCGTCGGCTGCCGAGGGGATGGGCTTCGTCGTTGCTGCCTGGCTTCAGATTGGTATGGCGCTCGCGGTGTTGCTCCGACCATCGCGCCCGGTGCTGTTCGCGATCATCGGGGTGAGCGGCGTGAGCATCGTCGCCTGGGCGATCAGCCGTACTACCGGTCTCCCGTTCGGCGCGCACGCCGACCACGCCGAGGCCATCACGATCGTCGACGGGGTCACGGTTGCGATGGAAGCGGCCACGATCGTGCTCGCGGTGATGCTGCTCTCGCGCGCCGTCCTCGCCTACCGCAGCAGCCCCGCCTTGACTGTCGTCGCGGTCGTCGGCATCCTCGCGTTGACGTCAGCGATCATCGCGGCTCCCGAAGCACGCAACCACTCAGAGTCCGCGCACGGCGGTCACACGAGCGCAAGGTCCGAAGCCTCTGCGTCGGGCGGAACCGGGCACGCGCACGACGACGGAACGGCCGACGCGTCGGGCGCGAACACGGACCAGGGCTTGCAGATCCACGGCCATGAGAGCGACATCACCTACAAGAATCTGCCGCCCAAGACCAAAGCTGAAGTCGATCTCGTGATCGCCGAGTGGGCCCACAAGTACCCCACCGGTGCTGACGCGGTCGCCGGCGGCTGGCGCAAGACGAGCATGAGCTTGTACGGGATCGGCGCGCACTACACCCTGGCAACGGGCTTCAGCGCGGAGGGGGCGTTCGACTTCCTGCACCCGAACGCGTTGCTGTACGACGGCGATGGGCCCGACGCCAAGTTCGCCGGCGTCAGCTACATCATGGCTGGCGGGGTGCCGGAGGGGTTCACGGGGAAGTACGACTCGTGGCACCTTCATGAGTCGGTCTGCGTCAAGGGCGGCACCGTCGTCTCGCTGAGCGACCCGAGCTCGGACGTCTGGTTGAGCGACAGTGAGTGCGTGGCCCGTGGTGGGCGAGTGCTTGCGATCGCACAGGATCAGATGATGCATCTGTGGATCGGGCCGGGGTACTTCAAAGAGGCTCCGATCTTTGCCCACGACCACCCCAAGCTGCTCGACGGCTTCCTTCCCACGCGCGACGCGTAGCGGGAGCCGCGCGTTCTGCGCGCGTGTCGACCTAGCGGGGGACGTTCTTCGACGGGTGAGGCAACAGGTCGAGGTATGAGAGGACACCCGGCGCCGCGTCACACACCTGCGGGATCGCGTTGACGAGCGACATGGCGCAAGCGACGAACGCGGCGTAGAGGTCGTCGCCCGTGGGCGAGGTCATCTCCAGGTCGAGTCGGATGCAGGGCTCGCCGTCGATCTCCACGCGGTACCCGCCGCGTGGGAGGAACGCGTCGGGGAAGTCCTGCTCGCGGAGCTTCGTGATGTGCTCCACCACCACGCGGGCTTCTCCGTCGACGAGGCCCTTGACCGCGAACCGCATGCCGCAGATGGTGCCCGCGGGGATGTGGATCGAATGAGTGTCGAATGCCTCGTCGGCGTAGAGCACCTCGTTCTCCTCGACGATGTCGTCGAGCACGACACCCATCGCGTCGGCCCAGAGCCGCAGTGAGGACGCGAAGATCCCCGCGGTCATACCGGGTCGCAAGATCGCACATTGCTCGATATCGGGCTGGCCGAAGCCCATGAGCGTGACCATGGCGCTGTTCTTCCAGCCCGTGTAGTTCCCGATCTCGTAGGTGTGCACGGAACGGACTTCGCGCGTCGCACTCAGCGCGGTGAGTGCGAGCGCTGTGCTGCCAAAGCCAGGATCGATGCCCGACGTGTAGAGGGACGACCCACCTTCGATGCAGGCAGCTTGGAGCTGCTCGTAGACGTCGGCGTCAAGACCCTTCGGGTAGAGGAGCGCCGGCCACGCCGCGTTGACGACGTTCTTGCCCGAACGCAGGATCCGGGCGATCTCCCGGACCGATTCGGCGGGGTCGGTTGCCCACGTGCGCGCAATCATGTACGAGACGCAGTCCGCGGGGAGCTCCAGCAGCGCGTCCTTGTCACGGGTCGCTTGGACA
>JANOHN010000260.1:0-4019 GCA_031406505.1 Acidimicrobiia bacterium
GCCCGTCGAGAAGATCGCCCAACACGCCAGTTGCGTCGGGCGCCGTCTTCCCTCGCTCGATGGCTTCGACGATTCGGGAGCCGAACACAAGTCCGTCGAGCAACGAGTTCGAGGCGAGACGGTTGGCCCCGTGCACACCCGAGTTGGCTGCTTCACCGCACGCCCACAGACCTGGGAGCGTGGTCGCGCCATCAAGATCGGTGCACACGCCGCCCGACACGTAATGCGCGGCTGGAGCACATGGAAGCCAGTCCTTCGCGGGATCCAGACCGATCGATCCGACCGACTTCGTGATGGTCGGGAAGCGCTTCCCGAAGTCGGGGATCGCCGTCGCGTCGAGCCAGAGGTGATCGAGGCCGCGATCGACGAGCCGGCGCGCGATGGCGCGCGCGACCACATCACGCGGCGCCAGGTCAGCCAGTGGGTGCTCATCGGCCATGAACACAACCCCGTGCTCGTCGCGCAGCACGGCGCCTTCACCGCGCAGCGCCTCGGAAAGCAACGGACGCGGCATCGACGGGTGATGCAGCGCCGTGGGGTGGAACTGCATGAACTCCACGTCCGCAACAGCAACCCCGGCCCGCAACGCAATCGCCGTGCCGTCGCCAGTAGAGAGGGTGGGGTTGGTCGTGACGGCAAAGCACTGGCCGGCACCGCCCGTCGCGATGATCGTGTGGTGGGCCCGGATCTCCTCACGAGTGCCGTCGTCGTGTTGCACGAGCACACCGACAGCCCGTCCGCCTTCCACGAGCACATCGAGGGCGAACCAGCGCTCGCGGAGATCGGCGGCCGTCGCACGCACCCCGGCGACGAGCGCGCGCTCCACTTCGGCGCCGGTGGCGTCGCCCCCGGCGTGCAGGATGCGCGCCATGGAGTGCCCGCCCTCGCGGGTGAGCGCATACGCGTCGCCGTCGGCCCGGTCGAAGTGCGCTCCGAGCGCAACGAGCTCACGGATGCGATCCGGTCCTTCGTGCACGAGGATGTGAACTGCCTCGGCGTCGCAGAGCCCCGCGCCGGCAGTGAGCGTGTCGGTGAGGTGCAGGTCGGGACTGTCGACGTCGTCCTCGAGGACGGCGGCAACCCCACCCTGCGCGTATTGCGTTGCCGACGCGCCCAACACGTCCTTGGTCACCACGACGACCGAGCACCCGGTGCGTGCCGCGCGAACGGCAGCAGAGAGGCCGGCGACCCCTCCCCCGAGCACCAGCACGTCGTGCATCATCAGAGACTAAAGGTCTTCGCGCATCAAAGCGCGCGCAGTTCGGGGCCTACGGGTCGATTGTGCTCGTCGACGTGCACGACGAGCGGGGCGTAGCGCGCGAGCTCCGCTTCGTCATAGTGCGCGTAGCTGATGACGATCAACCGGTCGCCCCTGTGCACCAAGCGAGCGGCGGCACCATTGACGATCACATCGCCAGGCCCACCGGCGATCGCATAGGTCTCGAAGCGCGCGCCGTTGTCGATGTCGAGCACGTGCACCTGCTCGTGCTCCATGATGTCGGCGAGGTCCATCAACACGGGATCGAGCGTGATCGAACCCACGTAGTTGAGGTCCGCGCCGATGACCGTTGCGCGGTGGATCTTCGACTTCATCATGACTCGGTGCATCAGCCGCTCCTTAGAGGGATACAGGTTGGCAGGTCGAACTCGACGCTGCTCCCGTCGATCGTGAAGGTGGCGTTGTCGATGAGGCGCGTGGTTCCGATCCGCACGGCGATCGCGATCACGTGCTCGGCGCCGTCGTCGAGCCGTTCCGTCGGGGCGAGATCGGCTGCCCCCACAACCTCGACGTACTCGGGGAGGGCCAGGGGCTCACCGGCTACAACCGCGGCGGCGGCATCGCACACCCGTGCAGCGTTGCGCTCCCCTGCCTCCACTGCGCTCCGCGCGGCTTCCAACGCTCGGACCAGCACGGTGGCCGCCGGACGCTCGTCGGGCGAGAGGTACGCGTTGCGGCTCGACATGGCGAGGCCGTCGGGCTCCCGCACCGTCGAAACGCCCACCACCTCCACCGGCAGATTCAGGTCGGCGACGAGCCGCCGCACCACAACGAGCTGCTGAAAGTCCTTCTTGCCGAAGTACGCGGTGCACGGCCCGATGATCGAGAGCAGCTTCGTGACGACGGTGGCGACCCCGCCGAAGTGATGCGGACGCGAGATGCCGCACAAGCCGTCGGTCACCCCGTCGACCTCCACGCGCGTGAGCGCCGGGCGCGGGTACATCTCGGCGGTCGATGGCGCAAAGAGCACGTCGACGCCTGCCTCGGCCGCGGCGCGCGCGTCGCCGTCGGGATCACGCGGGTACGCGTCGAGATCTTCGTTCGGACCGAACTGCGTTGGGTTGACGAAGAGGCTGACGACCAACAGATCGTGCGCTTCACGCGCGGCGCGCATGAGCGTGAGATGCCCGTCGTGGAAGAAGCCCATCGTCGGGACCAGCGCGACGGTCTGACCATCCATCCGGGCTTCGGCGCACCGATCTCGTACCTCGGTGATGCGCTCGAGCGTGTTCACGCGAGCACCTCGCGCAGCGCGGTGTCGTCGCGTCCGGTCAGTCGTAGCGCGGCGTCGGCGAGCGCCCGGTACGCGCAGTGCTCGTCGCCCGCGATCGCGGCGAGGTGCCGTTCGATCGTGGCGACGTCGCCGCGAGCGACGGGACCGGTGAGCGCCGCAGCCGGGCCGTCTGCATATGCGTGCTCGAAGGCGGCGCGCGTGAGGGGCTCGAACGCGGCGAACGGCGCGCCGGCCGCCCCCGCCAGCCGCTCCACCTGGCCGAGCAGCGCGACCACGTGGTTCGAAGCGACAACCGCGGCCGCGTGGTACGTGGCGCGATCGGCGTCGGCGACGGTGAACGGGTGCAGGCTCACCTCACGAGCCAGCTCGGTGACACTGGGTGGACCGGCCACCGCGGCCCACGCGCCGGCGATCGGCGCGTCGGGGGTCGGCAGCGTCTGGAGCGGATGGAGCGCACCGACCTGCACGTCGGGACGGGTGTCAGCGATGGGTGCGAGCGCGTCGAGACCGCGCGAACCCGAGAGATGGAGCACGAGCGCGCCGGGCTCGAGCGAGTGCGCCACGGCGCTCGCGGTCGTCTCGATCGCGTCGTCCGGCGTTGCGATGAGCACGAGACCGGCGGCGCGCCCTGCGAACTGCACCGGCACGACGCGGGCGTCGAACCGGGCGGCGGCGATTCGCGTCGACTCGGCATCCGGCGTCCGACCGGCAACGCTCACGACGCGATGGCCCGCGTCGACGAGCGCGCGGGCAAAGGAAGTGCCGGCCCGACCTGGGCCAACGAGCGCGATGTCCATATGTGACAAACCCTCTCGATCCAGCCCCCTTCCGGGGTGCCGGTCTGGGTTTCCTACGGCAACCTCAAGGATAGGTCGGTGAGACGCACGCCCGGCCAACCGCCCTCGGGCTGCCTGGACGCGCGGCTCGGATCAAGGTCCGCGAGCGGCGCCATCACGAAACCCCGCTCTCGCATGCGCGGGTGAGGGACTTCGAGATCGGGCTCGTGAACCTCGTGGTCACCCACGAGCAGCACGTCCACATCGAGCGTGCGCGGACCCCACCGCTCCTCGCGCACCCGATCAGCCGTGTGCTCGAGCTCGTGCGCGAGGGCGAGCAGCTCCCGGGCGCCAAGCTCGGTGTCGATCGCGACCACCGCGTTCAAGTACTCGCCCTGCTCGGGCCCGCCCACCGGTTCGGTTGCGTACACGCGCGACACACCGACCACCTGCACCCCGTCTGACTCCGACAATCCGTCGACCGCGCCCTGTAGATGTGCGAGCCGATCCCCCAGATTCGACCCGATCCCCAGATATGCCCGAGCCAACTCAGGGCTTTTCGGCACGTCCATTGTTGTTATGGAACAACCAGCGTGCCGAGAACCCAGTGGGTCACTGCTCGATGCGGACGGCGACGTGGTCGACCATGGCGCGCACCGGGGGATGCAGCTTGCGCACGGTCACGACGACGCCGGTGACGCGATCGTCGGTGCAGCACACCTCGGCGATG
>JANOHN010000287.1:0-2766 GCA_031406505.1 Acidimicrobiia bacterium
CGCGATGCCTCGAGCCTCGGGACCGGCGCGCCCTGCACCTTCTCGACCATGTCGAGGTAGAGGTCGGGGAACTCGATCACCCTCTCGGGGCTCAACAACAGCTGGAGTACCCACGCCCGAGCGAGCGATCGACCGGTGGTCGCCTCCACGAGACGCTGGTTGAGGATCACCGCCTTGCCGCGTCGGTGTTCGACGCGCGAGGCACCCACATACCGCTCGTGCATCCAACCCTCGCTGTCGTACGACACGTGCAGCTCGCGTACCACGAGTGTGAGCCGGTTGCTCCGCATGTGACGCGGCCAGCCGGGTGCGAAGCGCGCCGCCACGTAGGCGATCCTGAGATCGTTGAACATCCGGACTGCCGCGGTGTTGTTGAGGTGATCTTGGTACTCGTCGGCATCATCGGGGATCGGTAACAGGTCGAACAGGGTGCCGAACCCGTCGGCGCGCAGCGCATCGACGCCAGGGGACGGTGCCGCCTCGCCTTCCACGATCCCCCGCACCGGCCACGCGTTCTGCCAGTCGGCGTCCTTCCCTCTTTGCTCTGCTCCCACGCCGCTACTTCCGCTCGCTCGACGCTCGCTTCATCCGCTTCGCTCGCTCCGCGCTACGACCACATGAAGTTGCCACCATCCACCATGAAGGTGTGACCGGTGAGGTAGCGGCAAGCGTCGGTACACAGGAAGTGGGCAATCGAGCCGATGTCCAACTCGGGATCTCCGTTGCGGTGCATGGGGCACGTGCGCATGAACTCCTCGTAGTGCTCGGTGCCCGCCGCGCGCGGCGGTGCTGCGGCGGGCGCGATCACGTTGACCACGATGCCGTCGGCGGCCCACTCGCGCGCGGCCGTGCGGCTGATCCCACGAATCGCCTCCTTCGACGCGTTGTACGCGCCGAAGCCAGCCCCGCCGACGCGACCCATCGACGATCCGAAGTTCACGATGCGTCCCCATCCCGCCTTCTTCATGTGCGGATAGACGGCCTGCATCGCCCACAGGGTGCCGAGCACACCCGAGCGGTAGAACACGTCGACGTCGTCACCGGCGATTTCCGCCATCGGCGCGTTCGCCCGGAAGGTCTGCGCGTTGTTGATGATCCCGTCGATCTTGCCGAACGCGTCGACCGTCGTCGCGACCATGTCGTTGATGCGCTCCTGGTCGCGGATGTCAACCTCAACACCGAGGTTCGGCACGCCAAAGGACGTGAGCTCGTCGCAGGTGCGCTGGAGCTTGTCGGCCTGGTAGTCGGCGACAACGACGGTGGCACCAGCTTTGCCGAGGTGATGGGCCATGCCCCGCCCGACACCCTGCGCAGATCCGGTCACGATGATCACCCGTCCGTCGACCGAGTGCATCGCGCGGATGTGCTCGGACGTGATTTCAGGATGCAGCAAGAGATTCCCCTCTCACGATCGGCGGCGACGCTAGCCCGACCTCGATGCGCCTAGCCTGTCGTCCCGTGCCGACACTCTTCACGCGCATCATCGACGGCGAGATCCCCGGCGCGTTCGTGTGGCGCGACGACAAGTGTGTGAGCTTCTTGTCGATCAACCCGGTGAACCCCGGGCACGCGCTCGTCATCCCCCGCGCCGAGATCGACAACTGGCTCGATCTCGATCCGCCGCTCGCGGCGCACCTCATGGTCGTCGCGCAAACCATCGGACAAGCGGTACAGCACGCTTTCTCGCCACTGCGGGTCGGATTGTTGATCGCCGGTCTCGAGGTGCCGCACACGCATCTGCACGTGATGCCGATCCATGCGGGCGAATCGGACCTACATCTCGACCGCGCGGGCAACGCCGCACCTGAGGAACTCGCCGAGAACGCACAGAGAATCCGCACCGCGCTGCGAGACGCGGGCACGCCGGGAGTCAGCGAGTAGCTCTGTAAGACTCGCCGCCCGCGCGAAGAGTGGAGGGCATCCGTGTCGCTGTCGCCTGCCGACGACTTTCCGATCCACCAGACGGCCGAGGTCATCCGCCATCCGGCGACCTCCGACCGCAACTTCTACGACCGCTACTACTTCATGCTCCACGGCTCGAGCGACGAGCTGATGCTGATCTTTGGCATGGGTCAGTACCCGAACCTCTCGGTGCAGGACGCGTTCGCTCTCGTGCGCATGGACACGCTGCACCGCGTCGTGCGCGGGTCCCGGGTGCTCGGGCCGGACCGCATGGACCTCAACGTGGGTCCGTTCCACATCGAAGTGCTCGAAGGACTCAAGCGCGTCCGGTACATCCTCGATCCGAACCAGCACGGCCTGTCCTTCGATCTCACGTTCACCGGCTCGATGCCGGCGATGCTCGAAGCGCACCACTACATCCGGCAGTACGAGCGCGTCATGTTCGACACGCAGCGCTTCGCGCAAACCGGACACTACGAAGGTTCGATCACCGTCGGCGACGAGACGATCGAGGTGAACGGCGCGCGGTGGCAAGGCACCCGCGACCGCTCCTGGGGTGTGCGCCCGGTTGGCGAGCCCGAGCCGCCCGGTGTCACAGCAACTGGAGCCGCGGGCCCGGCGATGAGCATGTGGAACTACGACCCGGTGATGTTCGACGACTATTCGATCGTCTACATCTGTTCGGAGAAGCCCGACGGGTCACGCGACCTCGAGAACGCGACACGCGTGTGGAAAGACCCCAACAAGCCGAACGAGCACCTCGGCCGACCCGAGCACGAGCACGAGTTCATCTCGGGAACGCGAATCGTGAAGCGATCGAAGCTGTCGTTCCCGCAAGCACCAGGTGGCCAGATTGAGATGGAG
>JANOHN010000366.1:0-43400 GCA_031406505.1 Acidimicrobiia bacterium
GCTGTCGGGTCTTGGCCGAGGTAGCTCGCTTCGAGGCGATCCAGCTGGTCGACGAGCTCATCAGCTCTTCCATGGAGCGCGAGTTCGCCGTGGTTGAGCACGTAGGCGCGATCCGCAATCTCCAATGCCATGTGCACGTGCTGCTCGACGAGCAGGATCCCGGTGCCGTGCTCGTCGGCGATCCTGCGGAGCACGGGAAGCAGCTGCTCCACGACGATCGGCGCGAGGCCCATGCTCATCTCGTCGACCATGAGTGCCCGCGGCCGGCTGATGAGCGCTCGCGCCAGTGCCAGCATCTGCTGTTCACCGCCCGAGAGCAGACCGGCCCGCCGATTCAGCAATCCGCGGAGAGCGGGAAAGCGATCGAGCGTCGCGTCGAGGTCGCCAGAGCGGTCGCGGTTGCCGAGACGCAGGTTGTCCAGCGTGGACAGCCCTGAGAAGAGGGCACGGTCCTCCGGGACGTGAGCGAGCCCGCGGCGAGCGCCTAGATGCGGACGATGGCTAGATACTCGATCACCGAGCACACGAATCGTGCCCGCCATCGGCGACAGGATCCCGGAGATTGCGAGCAGCGTGGTCGTCTTCCCCGCTCCATTCGGGCCGAGGAGCGCGACGATCTCGCCGGGCTCTACGTGCAGATCGACGTTGCGGATGACCGCCGTCCCGTCGTAGCCCGCCGTGAGACCCCGCACCTCGATGAGTGCATCTGGCCGAAGCTCGTGGGAGCTGTCCACCTGCGCTGGGAAGGCTGTCATTCGTTTGCTCCGCCGACCGAGGTCGTGCTCGCGCTGCGATCACCGAGATAAGCGGCGATGACGCGCGGATCGGCACGGATGGCTTCCGGCGTCCCGGACGCGATGACGCGACCGAATTCGAGCACCCAGATCGTGTCGCACCTGCTCAGCACGAGTCGCATGTCGTGATCGACGAGCAGCACGGTGATGCCGTGCTCGGTGAGGGCGCGGAGATGCGATCCGAAGACTTCGCTCTCGTCGCTGTCGAGGCCCGCAGCCGGCTCGTCGAGGAGCACGAGCCTCGGGTTCGCGGCAAGCGCCCGCCCAACGCCGACCAGCTTCCTGCGTCCCTGGGAGAGCTGGGTCGGGAGGCGGTCGGCCACGTCGGCTAGTCCCAGCAGATCCAGCGTCCAGGCGATGTTCCGGCTCGCCAACTCGCGAGTGGGGCCGAGCGTGTCGCGAAACAGCGACCACCAGCGTGCACGCGATGCGCCGACCAGCAGGTTCTCGCGGACGGTGAGATCATCGAAGAGTTCGATCGACTGGAACGTGCGACCTAGGTCTCGGCGGGCGCGTTGGTGCGCGGACATGCGCGTGATGTCGTTGCCATCGAGACGGACTCGGCCACCGCTGACGGGCGCAAAGCCTGTGAGCGCATCGACCAGGCTCGTCTTGCCCGCGCCATTGGGGCCGATGAGGCCCGTCACCCTTCCCGCCTCGACGTGCATGCTCACGGCATCGACCGCCGTGAGACCACCGTAACGTACCGTGACGTCCTCGATCACGAGGAGGCGCGCGCGCTCACTCATCGCGTGCCCTGCGCGACGGTCATGCGTCGCTCGACTGGCTGAACGACGTCGACCTCGGTGAGAGCGTCGTGCGGTCGCGCTCGCAGCCTCCCGATGCGCCGCGTCAGCCTCGACCACGAGACCGCCATGCCATCCGGCTGCGTGATGACCACGACGATCAAGACAACACCCGAGATGACGCCGTACCAGTCATCGAGCACGAGTTCGCCGACGAGCACAAAGGACAGGCCACCACCCGCGAGCACCCCGGCGAGGATGCCGCCGCTGACGCTGGCGATCCCGGCGGTGTACGCGATCGCCACCAGGAAGATCGATTGCAGTGGCGAGAAGCGCTGGAACGAGATCCGCCCGCTCTGGTACGCCAGGATCGAGCCTCCCAGTGCCGCGATGAACGCCGAGAGTGCGAATGCCTGGAGCTTGGTCGCTGCGACGTTGACACCGTTCGCTGCCGCCGCCCGCTCGTTGTCACGAACCGCGAGCATGCGACGGCCGGTGTCGCTGCGTCGCAGCTGGCACACCATCACCGCGCAGGCGATGAGCACGACGAGGACGAAAGCCCCGAATCTTTGAGGGTGCGCAGCCGGGTCGATCGACCAGCCGAACAGTGTCGGCTTCGGGACGCCGAGTCCGTCGAAGCCTCCCGACCAATCTGTGTTCTGGAAGATGAAGCTGTCGATCGCGACGGCTGCTCCGATGGTGACGATTGCGAGGTTCACGCCTCGAACGCGCAGGGCAGGCAGCCCGATCAGGAGGCCGATCGGGACCGCGATCAGTGCCGAGAGCGCCAGCGCGGGAAGGAACGGCACGCCGTTCTCCTCCGCCAGCTTCGACACTGCGAATGCGCCGACGCCGGCGAAGCTCATCTGCGCCAGTGAGATCTGCCCGACGTAGCCAGTCACGACCACGAGCGACAGTGAAACGATGCCGGCGATCATCGAGTAGGTGATCGCCGACTCGTAGGTGGTGCTGCCCTCGGCGACGATGAGCCCGAGCATCACGGCTGCGGCGCCTACCAGCACCCAGCGCGGTCGGATCAATCCCGGGGTCGCGAACGGCGGCCGGCCCTCGGAGAGCGTTCCCCGTCGGGGGATCAGCTTCCCCGTGACAATCATCGCAACGATGATCACGAGGAATGGCAGCGCGTCCTTGAGGCCCTGCTGGGGGAACCATCCGGGGAGCTCGCCCTGGTAGCGAGTGATCTCGGACTGCGTGACCCCGATGAGCACACCGGTCAACGCCGTGAGCGAGAAGGACGAGAACCGGCCGACGAGCGCCGCGGCCAGCGCCGGGAGGATCAGCAGCGTGAAGGTCGTGGCCGACAGCGACGTGATGGGCGCGATGAGGATCCCAGCGACTGCGGCCAATGAGCACGCGATCGCCCAGTTGGCCGCGCCGATCATGGTTGGGGAGTAGCCAAGCAGGATCGCGCCCTTCTCGTTCTCGGCGGCTGCCTGCGTTGCCCTACCGAACCTGGTGAACCGGTAGGCCGCCGAGAGCACGACCGTCAGGACGATTGTGATCCCGAGCAACCAGAGGCGATCGCGTCCGAAGGTGACGCCGAGCACCTCCACCGGATCGCTCGGAAGCAGGCTCGGAACGGTGCGGGCGTCGAGCCCAAAGACGATGGGCATCAGCGACTGGAGCGTCAGGAGCACGCCGAGGGTCGCGACCAGGCGAGCCAGCGCCGGGGCTTCTCGCAGCGGGCGTATGACGAGGAAGTAGATCAGGACGCCGCCGCACGCGGCGAGCACCAAGGTGACCGCGAACGCCGTCCAGTGGTCGAGCCCGCGGTCCGTCAGGTCGACGAAAACGTAGGCGGCGAACAGCGCGATTGCCGCGTGCGCGAAGTTGACGACACCGGAGCCGCGATGGACGAGCACGAGCCCGAGGCCGAGGATCGCGTACACGGCGCCCGCTCCGAGCCCGAGCACCGCGAACAGGAGAACGTCGTGCATGAGGTGCCTTCAGGATGCCAAGAGACGGACACCCCCGCCCGGCCTGCCGGCTGGGCGGGGGTGCTCCGACGGACCGATCGCTCGGGTCATTTGAAGCCGCTGATCCACTGGTTCTCGTTGGCCTCGACCACCTTGCCGTTCTTGAGAGTCACGATCCGCTGATCCGTGTTGAAGACATGCGTCGCCGCGCCCGCGAGCTTCGCCGGAGCGGCCGAGTCGAGCTCCGTCCCCATGAAGACCTTGATGCCCGATGCGGTCTTGAGCGTGTCGAGCAGGCTCTGCGCACTCAGGTCGGCCCCGAGGGTATCGCCGATCCCGGCGAGCGTCATGACCTGGGAGAAGGAGCCTGCGGAGAATCCCGACGGGCTCGCGTTGTCCGCGTACTTCTTCAGCGCCTTGCGGTAGAGCTCTGCCTGCTTGTCGTTCTTGACGTAGAAGAGCGTCTCGGAGTTGGCGAAGAGACCCTTGACGATCGCCGGGTTGACGCCGTCGACGACCTGCTTCTCCAGGCACGAACCGCTGGCCGCGAGCCGCGCTTTCACGCCGATCTGGCCGGCGGCCTTGAAGATCCGATTGCAGTCCTCGGCGGAGAAGAGCAAGAAGATCACGTCGGGGTCGCCTTGGTTGGCCTGCACCAGCGCGGGTGTGAAGTCGGCGGCGCCGATCTTCTCGGGGACGGTCGTCACCTCGACGCCACCTGCCTTCAGCGGGTCGGAGAGCAGCGCGTCCGCGGCGAGCTTTCCTGCACCGACGTCGGCGTAGAGGATCGACGCCTTCTTGATCCCCTGCCCGAGCGCGTACTTGGCCATGGCCGGGAACGCTGCCGCCGAACCGCCCAGGAACGGATAGCTGTTCGGGGCGAGGAACTCCTGGGTGCTGACCGGAGTGCCGACGAACGGGATGTTGGCCGGCGTGGTGACCGCGAGACCGTTGGCGCCGTACACCGGGCCGAGCCCGACGACTGCGACGACGCCTTCGTCGACGAACTTCTGGCCACAGGCATTTGAAACCGCCGGGTCGTTCTTCTCGTTGCACGGGACGAGCTCGACGGGTCGTCCGTCGATCCCGTCGTGGGCGTTGAGGTAGCTCGTGGCCGCTTCCGCACCCGTGAGGATGTTGCCGAGATCGAGCCCGGCGACGCCGGTGAGGTAGATCACGCCAACCTTCACCGGATCGCCGCTGGGCTTGGCCGCGGCCGTACCCACCAAGCCGGACGCCAGCAGCGCCCCGATTCCGAGCACCGCAACCAGTGCCTTGCGCGAACAGTTCATCACCATCGGTCCCCCCTGTGACATGAGTCTGTGGCAAGAACTCTAAATGCTTTCAACCATTTAAGCAAGGGCCCATCAGATGATCAGGCTCGGGAGCCGCCGGAGCTACCTGACCACGCCCATCTTCGCCAGGGTCGACGGATAGATCTCCATCCACGCCTCCGAGTGCCGCCACGGGCGCGTCTCGCCCGCCTTGAGCAGCACGCCCTCGTTCCATTTCGGTGAGCCAGGGACGTTCATGAGCGGCATCCGCGGCTTGCCGTCGTCGTAGCGGGGCGTCCACGTCCACGTCAGCTCGTCAGAGAGGATGAAGTGGGCAAGGGTGACGTAGTCGTTGTCGTCGACATGCACTTCCACGTCGAGGTCGGTCGCCGCGATGCGGGTGCCGTCGGAGCGCTGGACCAACGCGGAAGCGAATCCGCCGAGGCCGAGGAAGAAGTTCGTGATCTCCCACGCGCCGTCCTCGAACTCAGTGACCGAGATGATCCAGATGCCCTGCACGCCGTTGAAGAACTCGGTGATCATCCAGTCCTGGCCGAGGCCGAGATGGAAGAAGTCCTGGAAGAAGAAGCCCTCAGCCTCCTCGCCCAACACTTCGCCATGACTCTTCACGCCTCGGCTCGTGTATGTGAGCGGCGAGGCGGCATCGAGCACCACGGACTGCATCACGTCGCCGACCTGGTCGCCCTCCATCTCGAGGAGGTCCCGCTCGAGCCAGTGGGTCTTGCCGTCCTCGGTGACGTTCAGCGTGAAGCGCTGATGCTCCGGCGCACTCACCAGATCCCAGACGCCCCACCGCCCGTTGCGGAGCCCGCCGTAGCAGCCGCCGCGGTACGCGCGCGATCCCTGCTTCAGGTAGCGAAAGTCCTGGCCCGGCTCGCATTGGTACATCTGGATGCTCAGCGCGCCACTCACGTTGTAGTGGCGGATCGCGGCCCAGTAGCTGTCGGACTCGAGGGACCGGAACGACCCGTAGAGCATGTGCGTCGTCTGATACATGCCGTTGAGCAGGGGCGCACTGAATCCGAACGACGGCTCGGCCTCGGAGAACGAGTTGATTGTCTGCCATCCGTAGCGTCCCCACGGATGTACCGGTTCGTCGAGTCTGATGTTTTTGGTGCCCATGTCGTCCTTTCGTTTCGGGGATATCTACGCGATGAGTTCGAGCGGGAGGGCGGCGGCGCCCGATCGCTCGACGTACGACAGGGATCGGCCAAGCACCATGCGCCAGTGGGCTTCGGCGGCGTCGCCCTCACCGGCCGCCATCAGATCGATGAGCTGACGCTGCCAGCTCAGCGCGAGCTCGACGTCGTCGGCGAACGTTTTCTTGTACGACTCGCGCACGGACACCGCGGTATGGCGAGTGACGATGTCGGTCAGCACCGCCGTGAGCGCGGCGAGCGCGGGATTGCCGGACTGCTCGAGGAGCGCGACGTGGAAGCGGGCGCCCGCGGCGCCCACCGCGGGAGGTCCTTCGCCGAGCGCGGCGCGCTCCGCGTCGATGCACGCGCCCAGCAGCTGGTTGATCTCGTCGTTCCAGCGCGACGCGAGGAGTCGCGCCGCGGGCGGCTCGAGGATCATCCGCGTCTCGTAGAGGTCGGCGACGGTCGCGCCCTGTACCTGGAGGTAGAGCCCGAGTTGACGGGCGACGGCATCGAGGTTGGGCTCATTCACCAGGGCGCCCCCATGGACACCGCGCTTCACGGTCACGAGGCCCTCGGTCTCGAGGATGCGAAGCGCTTCGCGCATCGTGGGAGCAGAGATTCCATGCAAGGCGGCGAGCTCGGGCTGGGGCGGGAGGACCGTGCCAGTCGCCTGGGCGCCTGAGGCGATATCACGACGGAGCCGCGCCGCGACGAGTTCGGCCGCCTTGGGGATCACAGTCGGGATCCGGGCCTGGCCGCCGGCGGTCAACGCGTCCGTCACGAGCGCTCTGATCCTCGCTCGACGGTGGTGGCAAAGCGAGCGCGTGCGACCGCGGGATCGAGCGACCAATTTGCGACTGCCTCTGCTTCGAGGCCGAGTGCGTGGCCAAAGGTTGCGCCATGGCCACGGTCGTAGAGGGCGAGGGACGCGCGCACTGCCGCGCAGTCGGAAGATGCGATGTCAGCGGCGAGCTCGCGGGCACGAGGCAGCAGCCGCTCGTGATCGACGACCTCATTCACGAGACCGATCCGCAGCGCCTCGTCGGCGTCGACGAAGTTGCCCGTCGCCGTCATCTCGCGGGCTTTGCGCAGCCCCACGGCGCGGGGGAGCAGAGCGGACATTCCCCAGCCGGGCAGGAGGCCGACGCGGGCGTGCGTGTCCGCGAAGCGGGCGCGTGCAGAGGCGACGATGAACGTCGCGCTGAGGGCCACCTCGAGGGCGCCCGTGACGCACGCGCCATTGACTGCGCAGATGACGGGTATCGAGACGCCACGCAGCGCCTGGCCGGCATTCGTACGAGGGCGCACCGGAAGACCGTTGGCGAGACTCTCCTTCAGATCCGCACCAGCCGAGAACACGGGATCCGTGCCGGTGAGGATCACGACAGCGACGGACGGGTCGACGTCAGCTGCCCGCAGCGCTTCGATGAGGGCCTCGCGCATGGCGGCATTCATCGCGTTGCGCGCCTCTGGGCGGTGCAGCGTGAGCGTGACGACGTCACCGGCAGTGTCGACGAGCAGAGGCCCGGCCATCGTCAACCCACACCCAGCCTGCGGTTGTCCCAGCTGACGATGTGGTCATCGGGGACGAATCGGATCGTCACCTTCGCCACCTCGTAGTGCTCACGAGTGGCCGGCGGCATCTCGGCGCGCGGGGTCCGGAATGGCGCGTACTTCTGCTCGAAGTCGGCAGCGACGAGGCTGACGAGATCGTCGTCATCGACGATGTCCGCTCGCCCGGTGAGATGCACCGCCTCCAGCTCGGCCCAGCGGCGGCCGGACTCGACGAGGAACGACGCCCGTGGATCGTTGCCGACTCTCGCTGCCTTCCTCGACCGGGCTGGCGTGCGGAAATACACGACCTGGTCGCGAACGACGAACCACACCGGCAAAGCCATGGGCACACCATCGCGGCGCAGCGTCGTGAGGATCCCGGTGTGGGCAGAGCCGATCACCTTCCACGCCTCGTCGGGCCTGAGACGGACGCCCACCTTCGGCACCTCTCTCCTGCGGGGTACGTGTGGACCGTATCCTATAAATACTTTAAAGCAAATCGGGGCGGGCTGCGATGAGGTCGAGAGCCTGGATGAGCTTCGGGCGAGTCTCGGACGGATCGATCACGTCGTCGACGTGGAAGCGCCCGGCCATCATCCACGCCCCGTGCTCCTCCCGCAGGCCTGCCGCACGCTGCTGGTGCTCGGCGTTGTCAGCCGACTCGTGCAATAGGCGCGACGCGCCTTCGAACCCCATGGCGCCGAACTCAGCGCTCGGCCAGGCGAGCGTGATCACCGGTGTGAACGGTTGGCCTCCCATTGCCATGGCCGCGAAGCCGTAGGCCTTGCGCACGAGCACGGTCAGGATCGGGCTCTTGGTGCGAGAGAGGGCGTGGACGATCTCGGCGCTGCGCTTCACCAGCGCGGTCGCTTCGACAGCCGGGCCGACGAGGAAGCCGGGCGTGTCGACCAGGAACACGAGTGGGTGGCGGAAGCGATCAGCGCGACGGACGAAGTCGGCGACCTTGTCTGCCGCGTCGCCGTCGATGCAGCCGGCTTTCACGAGGGGCTGGTTGGCGATGAACGCGACCGGCCAACCGCCCAAGCGAGCCAACGCGGTCACTACGTTGGCCGCGAACCTGGGTCGAACCTCCTGGACACTGCTTCCGTCGGCGATTGCGAAGAGCAGCTGCTTGACGTCGTACGCACGACGCGGTTCGTCCGGCACGATCGCTTGCAGCCCGTCGGGCAGTGTTGGCTCGATGACGCCGGCGAGGGTCGCCCGGTCCGTGAAGTAGCTCAAGTGGAGGCGGATGGACTGGATCGCCGCGTCGTCGTCATCGACCACAACGTCGACGGCCCCCGCGCGTTCATGGATGTCGATCGCGCCGATCTCCTCGGGCGTGAGACGCTTACCGAACGCGGCCTCGACGAGGGGCGGCCCGCCGAGCCCCATCACTGCCGATTTGGTGGCCACCACGAAGTTCGACAAACCCGCGATGTTGGCGTTACCGGCGAAGGCGCGGCCGAGTACAGCGCAAATAACGGGCGCGACTGCGGCCAGTCGCGACAGCAGCACAAAGGTCTTGGTGTCGCGCGGGAGGTTGCTCATCTCCTGGACACGAGTGCCGCCGCCCTCGTTGAAGATCACGAGCGGGATCCGGTGGCGGAGCGCGCGTTCGAGGATCGCGTCGATCTTCACGTGTCCAACCTGTCCCTGCGTGCCGCCGTACACCGAGTAGTCGAAGGAGACGACCGCGACGGGGTCGCCGGCAACAGCGCCGAGGCCGGTCACGACGCCGTCGCCCGAACCCTCGAGATCGGGCGGCGCGGGCTCTGCGAGCATGCCGTACTCGAGGAAGGATCCGGCGTCGACGAGGTGGTCGATCCGCTCGCGCGCGGTGAGTGTTCCTCGTGCGCGCACCTTGGCCAGCGCATCGGTTCGTCCGTTGTCGAGGTGCACGGACCGCGCGTCGACGACCCGCTTCGATGTCACCGGTGGTTGAGTCGGCGCTCGGCGAACAGCGAGACCTGGGCAGCGCGTTCGAGGTCGAATCCGACGCGCACCCGGTCGCGCCACAGCTGATCGACGAGGCGCTTGCCCGCAGTCACCGCGCTCGGCGGGGCCGCAGCGAGCTGCGTGGCGGCGGCCATGGCGCGGTCGTCGAGGTCACCGGGTGCGACGACCCAGTCGACGATGCCCCACGCGAGCGCGGTGGCGGCGTCAATGCGCTCCCCACTCATGATCAGGTACTTCGCCTTGGCCGGTCCGGCGAGCACGGTGAGGAGCTGCGTCCCACCGGTATCAGGAACGAGGCCGTAGCGGACTTCAGGGAAGCCGAGCTGCGCGGTGTCGTCCGCGACCCGGACGTCCGCAGCGAGGGAAGTCTCGAAGGCCCCGCCGAGGACGTAGCCCTTGAGGGCAGCGACGATCGGCTTGGGACAGTCGAGCAGGCGAAGCTTTCCCTGTTGGGCACGGGCGATGTACGCGTCGTCGGACATGCCCTCGGGCCGGGTGCCGAGTTGGGTCGTGTCGCGACCCGACGAGAAAGACTGGCCCTCGCCCCGCAGGAGCAGGGCCCGAACTTCCGGATCATCGATAGCGAAGGCAGCGGCATCGCGGAAGGCCTCCGACATCTCGTCAGTGAGCGCGTTGTGCTTCTCGGCGCGGTTGAACGAGATGACGGCGACGCCATCTTTGACGCGAACCTTTAGGAGGTCGCTCATCAGATCGGCGTGACCGGGTGTATCCGCGGGGGCTCATTGGCTGGACGGCGCGGCGCGCACCGCCGCAAGGTGTCGATGAGCAGCGAGCGCGTTTCGCGGGGGTCGATGAGGTCATCGATCCCGAAGCCTTCGGCCGCGCTGAGCGAGGTCGTGCGCGCCGTGAACTCGTCGATGAGCTCCTGGCGGCGTTTGTCCGGGTCGTGGGCAGCCTCGACGTCGCGTCGGAACGCGACGTCCACGGCGCCCGGTACCGACATCGCGCAGATCTCCGCCGTCGGCCATGCCACGGCGAGGTCGGCATGGAAGCTGCGCCCGCCGCCCATCGCGACATAGCCGAGCCCGTAGGCCTTGCGCAGCACGACCGTCAGCAACGGCACTGTCGCGCGGCCGAGCTCGAAGAGCACCTTGCCGGCGCGACGCACGAGCCCCGTCTGCTCGGCGTCGGGTCCGATCATGAACCCAGGCGTGTCGATGAGCGTCAAGAGCGGAAGTCCGAACGCGTCGCAGAGCGAGATGAAGTGTGCGGCCTTGTCGCAGGCGGCCGCGGTAATGCAGCCGGCCGCCACTTGCGGCTGGTTGGCGAGCACGCCGACCGGCCGGCCGCCGATGCGCGCCAGGCTCGTGACGAGGTTGGCCGCATGCGCTGGGCGTAGCTCGAGGATCGACCCCGAGTCGCACAGCGCAGTGATCACCCCGCGCACGTCGTAGGCGCGACGCGGGTTGCTGGGGATGAGCGAGAGCAGATCGACGTCAGGGGGATCGGTGGCATCGACGGTGGGAAGAGCGGCGGTCGCGTTCGTTGGGAAGTAGGCGAGGAAGCGACGAATGACGTCGAGCGCCTTTGCCTCGGCGTCGACCACGATGTCGACGATGCCGTTGGCAGCTTGGGCGTCGGGCCCGCCGAGCTTGTCCTTGTCGATCTCGACGCCGGTGCCGGCCTTCACGAGCGCGGGTCCGGCGACCCCGAGCGACGAGATGCCGCGCACCATGACGACGAGATCGGCGAGCGAGGTGAGGTTGGCCGGCCCGGCGAATCCGGGCCCGAGCACGGCGGCCACGATCGGCGCCCATCCGGACAGCCGGCCGAGGCGGACGAAGTAGTCATCGGCGCCCGCGAAGTGCCGCGAGTCGAGGCCCTCCTGAATACGGTGCCCGCCACCGTCGAGGAGCATGACGAGCGGGTACCCGTGATCGATGCACAGCTGGGTCTGGCGCGCCATCTTGGCGGCGCCGACCTTGCCGTTGCTGCCGCCGAGCGCGGTGAAGTCGTTGGCGACGATGCCGGCAACCCGCCCTTCGATCAGCCCGTTGCCCACGACGATCCCGTCGCCGGGCGCAGTGGCTCGATCACTTGCCGCGGGTTCGTCGGACAATGCGAGTGCACCGAGCTCTCGGAAGGAATCCGCGTCGACGAGCTCGGTGACCCGCTCGCGGGCGGTGCCCTTGCCCAGATTGTGTTGACGCGAGACCGGCCCCGATCGGAACTCGTCGAGCACGCGCTCGCGCTCCTCCTCGATCGCCGACAGGCGCAGGAGCATCGCGTCGCGCGCTTCCTCGTCGGTCATCGTGCTCGCTTCAGGATGATCCCCGCCGCCTCGCGGTCCCAGGTGGCATTCGTGTTGCCGAGATCGCGTAGCTCGTGCTTCTTCACCTTCATGGTCGGGGTCTTGGGAAGCTCGTCGACCATCTCGACGTAGCGAGGGACCATGTAGTGGGGCATGCGAGGGACGAGGAACTCGATGAGCTCGGTCGGTGTGAGGTCAGAGCCGGGATTGTGCACGACGAACACCTTCACCTCGTCCTCGCTGAGCTCGGATGGTGCAGCGACCGCCGCGCACTCGAGCACGTCGGGATGGGCGGCTACTTCGATCTCGACCTCCATCGACGAGATGTTCTCGCCCCGCCGCCGGATGGCGTCCTTCTTGCGGTCGACATAGAAGTAGTTGCCCGACTCGTCGCGGGTGAAGGCGTCGCCGCTGTGGAACCACCCATTGCGCCAGGCCTCAGCCGTCTTGTCGGGCATGTGCAGGTATCCGGCGTTGAGCGTCCAAGGCTCGTCGGCGCGGACGATGAGCTCGCCCAGCTCGCCGATGGGCACCTCCTCGTCGTGTTCGTCCACGAGGCGTACGTCCATACCCGGACGTACGCGACCGCACGACTGCCACGTCGTCCCGTCGACGGTCCAGCCGTCGGAGCAGACGGGCACGCTGGTCTCGGTCATGTTCCACCCGGTGTAGACCTCGACACCGAAGCGCGCCCGGAACTCGTCGACGTTGTGTGGCACGGGTGCCATGCCGACGTACCGCAGCGGTGTGTTCTGGTCCTTGTCACTCGCCGGCTGGTTCAGCAGGAACTGCACCATCGCGCCCATCGCGACGGTGGTGCTGCAGTCGTACTCGATCACGTCGTCGAGGAAGTCTGTGACGCTGAACGCTTCGCGGATCACGATGCGGTCGGCGAGCAGCGCGGTGAGGTAGATGGGCGCGATGCCGCTGATATGGAACATTGGCAGCGGCGAATACCACCCGCGGTGCCCTTCGAGTCCGCGGATCATGACCCCGGCGACTCCGTGCAGCTGTGCCCAGGGCACGAGCACGCCCTTGGACGCGCCCGTGGTCC
The DNA here is from genome assembly GCA_031406505.1 of Acidimicrobiia bacterium. Lineage (GTDB taxonomy): Bacteria > Actinomycetota > Acidimicrobiia > IMCC26256 > PALSA-555 > SHVJ01. The sequence goes on from JANOHN010000366.1 coordinate 12,754, forward strand.
CAGACGTGTAGAAGACGCCGGCGATGTCGTGCCGGCAAGGCTCGGGACGATCCTTGGAGTCGGCGTCCCGCAGGAAGGCCTCGCGGCCGTGCACGGTGAGCGGTAGATCGTGCTCGGGCTGTTCGGCATCGGGGACGATGACGGTGGTGACGAGCGGAAGCTCGGACGCGACCTCGGCCAGGCGCTCGAGATAGCGCTCGGCCACCACGAGCACGCTCGCCTGGCAGTGGTCGAGGGTGTAGTGCAGCATCCGTCCGCGGTACGCCACGTTGACCGGCACCGAACGGGCCCGAAGCCAGGCGATGCCGAGCCACGCGAGCGCGGCGTCGATACCGTTCGGAAGCATCCACGCGACCTGCTGACCGGCTTCCACCCCCAGACGCTCGAAGGCGGTTGCCCACCGCCGCACCTCGTCGTGGAAGCTTCCGTAGGAGATCGAGGGTCCGTCGACGAGATCGATGAACGTCCGGTCGGGGTGCTCCGCCGCCACCCGAGCGATCCGCTGGGGCAGGACTTCGTCGTTGCTGATCATGTTCCCCCCGCGATATGGAATGGCTTAAAGGCTTTCAAAGATTCTGGGGCGGTGTCAACCATGCGGCGCGAAGGCGGGCCCGTGGGCGGACCCGCGAACGATTGGGCGACGAGCAGCCAGTGTCGCGCTGCGCCGGATGCGACGAGGTCGGTGTCGTCGAGGTGCCGCCGCTGGGTGACGACCAAGCCGAAATCGAGCGCGGGGCCACGCACCGCGTGGGGTGCGTCTGGGGCGCCCCAGCTCCAGGTAGCGCCGCCGTTGGGCGGGGCGAGCTCGACGCGCACGTCACCCGACGGCGGCTCGAGGCCGCGTACGCGGTAGGAGAACGGACGGGTCTTGACTCCGAGCTCTGCGACGTGGCGCAACCGCGCGGTCGCCGAGGGCGCAAGCCCGAGGGCGTCGCGGACATCCTGTCCGTGGGCCCAGGTCTCCATGAGTCGGGCGGTTGCGAACGACGCCGGCGACATCGGCCCCGCGGCCCAAGGAACCCGGTCCTTCGGCGCCCGGAACGCGAGGCGGTCGAGGGTTCGTTGCCTGGCGTCCCGCCACCATGCGAGCACCTCGGCGCCCGACGACGATCGACCGCGGCTGACCCACGCGGCGAGTGCAGGCTCGGGATCGGTCAGGATCGCCGCGAAACGATCGGGGCTCGACAAGGCGAGCACTGCGAGCTCGTCGGACCAGGCGAGGTGAGCGACCGAATCGCGGACGTCCCAACCCTCCGCGGGGGTGGGCGCGCGCCAAGTGGCCTCGTCGAGATCGGAAACGATCGCGTCGAGGGCGTCGTGCTCCCCGGTCAGGTCGTCGAGAAGGGTCATCGCGCTCCGGTCAGGAGGAGGCAGCCGCCGAGCGGACCGCCACCGGCCGCGACTACCGCGATCTCTGCGGCAGGCACCTGTCGGCTGCCGCCGGAGCCGCGCAGCTGTACGACGGCCTCGTGCAGCAGCCCGAAGCCGTGGAGCCGTCCACCGGAGAGCTGTCCACCGGCGGTGTTCAAAGGCAGCTCGCCGCTCAGTCCGATGCGGGTGCCGCCCTCGACGAACGCGCCCGCTTGGCCAGGCGGGCAGAAGCCGAGGGCCTCGAGCCAGAGCAGAGCAAGAATGCTGAAGCCGTCGTAGAGCTGGGCCACATCGATGTCTTCGGGGCGCAAGTCGGTACGCGACCACAGCATCGCCGCGGCGTCGCTGGCGGCCATGGGCGCGCAGTCGTCAGATACGAACCAGCGGGCCGCACGGTGCCGGGCACCGCCCACCGACTCGATCCCGATGCCGTCGTTCGCGTCGGCCGATACCACGACAGCGGTGGACCCGTCGCACGGGACGTCGCAGTCGTACAACCCGAGCGGCTCGGACACGATGCGCGCGGCGAGGTAGGTGTCGAGGTCGAGTGGGTCGCGGTACACCGCGTCGGGGTTGTGCGCGGCGTGGGCGCGCGCGGTGATGGCGATGGCGCCGAGCTGGGCCTTGGTGGTGCCGTGCAGGTGCATGTGGCGCGATGCGAGCAGTGCCGCCCAGATCGCCGGGGACACTGCGCCGAAGGGGGCGAGCCAGTGATATGGCCCCGGTTGCACGCGTTCGCCGTCGGTGCCGACCGTGCCTCGCCGGCCGCTGCGCGCCTGTGCGGTTCCCTCCCACACCGTGCGGAAGCAGAGGACGCGGTGGGCGAGACCGGCGCGCACCGCGGCGTAGGCGTTGATGATGGCGCCCAGCGGTCCCGGGGCCTCGGGTCCGCCCGCGAACCAAGAGAGGTCCAGCCGTAGTGCGTCCTGTACCTCGTCGACGCCGATGCCCGAGAAGCCGGGTGTGGGGCTGTAGCGCCCGGGCCAGGTCGAGACGCCGTCGATGTCGCTCATCATCAGCCCGGCGTCGGCGACGGCCGCCCGGCACGCGTCGACGGTCAGCGACAGCGGATCGCGGTGCAGTCGACGACCGATCTCGGACTGGGCGATGCCAGTGATGGCGACGTGGGTCGCGCTCACGCCCCGAACCACGGGAGCCACACGTCGCCTCGCGGCTCGAAGCGCACCCGGACGCTGTCGTCGATGGCTGTCCCCACGGGTACGCCGGCCACGACGAGCAGGTCGTCCTGCTCCTCGAGCCGCACGACCGCGACGGCGTACGGCTCCGCGGGCCCGCCGGGCATCCACTGCTGATGGTTGATGGTGACGGCGTGCACCTTGCCTCGGCCCGATGCCGCCTCGGTGCGGAGCGCGCCGCCGCAGGCCGGACACGACGGCACTGGCGGGTGAACCCATGTCGCGCACGTCGTGCATCGGAGCAGCCGCAGTTCGCCGTGGGCGCCGCCGCGCCAGAAGTGTTCGTTCTCGGCGGTCACCTCGGGTAGCGGAAAGCTCATGGGGCTCATCGAGGTTGCGCGCCGAGCTGTTCGCGGATCGGGACGAACGCCGGCATAGCGATCCCTCGTCGCAGCCAGCTGCCGCCGTCGAGTACGAGCGCGTGGCCGGTGAGGTACGCCGCGAAGGGCGAGCACATCCACACAGCGGCCCACCCGATCTCGTGCAGTCTTCCGACGCGGCCGGCCGGCACCGTCTCGGCACCGTCGGGCGCGTTGCTGTCGCCGCGCATTTGGGCGAGGACCTTGGGGTGCGGAAACCGCCCGGGGGCGATGGCGTTGACGCGGATGCCGTGTGAGGCCCACTCGACGGCGAGTGTGTGGGTGAGGTTGACGACGCCGGCCTTGGCTGCCGCCGAGTGGGCCGTTCCCGGCCCACCGGTCCACGCCGTGGTTGCCGCGATATTGAGGATGGCGCCGCCGCCGCGGTGAGCGACGCGCCGCCGGGCGAACTCGGTGGAGCAGAAGAACGTGCCGTCAAGCACGCTTCCGACCACGGCGCGCCATCCGTTGGGTGAGAGGTCCTCGGCCGGCACCGGGAAGTTGCTGGCTGCGTTGTTGACGAGGATGGTGGGCACGCCGAGCCTCGCAGTGGTGGCATCGAAGGCGCGGCCGACCGAGTCGGGGTCGCGCACGTCGAGCTCGACGGGGATCGCTTGCCCGCCGACAGCCGCGACCGCTTCGACACCGTCGAGTCGGTGGGCTGCGTCGCGGCTTCCGATGGCCACGGCAGCGCCGGCGCGGGCTAGTTCCACCGCGATGGCCCGCCCGAGACCAGTGCCGCCACCCGTGACGAGTGCGACCTCGCCGTTCAGGGCCGTCGGCGCCAGCATCGCGGTGCCCAGTGGCGGGGGCTCCGGGAGTCCGCTCGCTCCCGTTGCGTCGTTCACTCAAAATACTTTAATCTTTTAAAGGTATGGTGTCCATCGAGGACCTTCGGGCCTTCCTGGGCGATGCGATCCCTCGGCACCGCGCCGGGTGGTCGACTGCGACGACCTTCGCCGCGCGCCTGGCATGGCAGCGGCGGCTCCATGCCGGCGGATGGGTCGGAATCACGTGGCCGGAGCCCGACGGCGGACGTGGCGCGACGGTCGCGGAGCGGGTGGCGTGCGACCTCGAGCTGGGCCGAGCGAACGCGCCCCGCATCGCCGGCATCATTGGCGTCAACAACGTCGGGCCAGCGATCGCCGCCCACGGCACGCCCGCTCAGCGGCAGTCGCTGCCGCACCTTCTGTCCGGCGACGAGGTCTGGTGCCAGGGGTTCAGCGAGCCCGATCATGGCTCCGATCTGGCGGGGCTGCGCTTCCGGGCCCGTCCGATCGACGGCGGCTTCGTTCTCGACGGCACGAAGGTCTGGACGTCGAACGGACTTGATGCGACCCACTGCTTCCTTCTCGCCCGCACGGATCGGCAGGCACCGGGTCACCAGGGGATCTCTGCGCTGTTGCTCGCGCTGGACCAGCCAGGGATCACACGCCGCCCCATCCGCTCGCTCGACGGGCTCGAAGAGTTCGCTGAGCTCCACTTCGACGGGGTCGAGGTTCCAGAGACCGCGCTGCTCGGGCCGCTCCACGGCGGGTGGCGGGTGGCGATGGGGACCCTCGCCCACGAGCGCGCCGCGGTCGTCGCGCTGGCCGCCGAGGTCGAGGCGAACGCTCGCGCTCTCGTCGGCGCGGTGAACGGGCAGGGTCCTCACGCGCGCCGGCGCGTTGTCGCCGAGTACGTCGAATCGCGGGTGATGTGGTTGCTCGCGGAGCGTGTGCTCGCGAAGTTGCGCGATGGGCAGGCACCGGACGCCGAGCAGAGCATCCTCAAGCTGTCGTGGAGCATCCGGCGCCAGGCGTCCAGTGAACTCGCGCTCGACCTCGTCGGTCCGGCGGCCATGATCGACTCGGACGAGACCCTCGCGACGGGGTTCCTCACCGCCCGCGCGTCAACGATCGCGGCGGGGACGACGGAGATCGTGAAGTCGCTCCTCGCCGAGCGCGTGCTCGGTTTGCCGCGATGACGTTCCGTGCTGACGTGCGAGCGTTTCTCGCTGCACACGACGCCGGTCCGCCGCCGCGCCATCGAGGGGAGCGGTTCCGGTGGCAGCGAGCGTGGGCCTCCTGCCTCGTCGACGAGGGGTGGGCCGCGCCGTCGTGGCCGACACGCTTCGGCGGAATGGATCTCGCTCCGGCGGATCAGGTCGTGTACCACGAGGAGTTCGCACGAGCGCGGGTCCCGCCGCATCCGTGCTCGGTGACATTCATCCTTGGCCCGACGCTGATTCGTCACGGCACGACGGAGCAGCAATGTCACCTCGAGCCGCTGCTGCGCGGCCAAACATTGTGGTGCCAGGGGTTCTCAGAGCCTTCGGCCGGCTCCGATCTGACGTCGCTGCGCACGAGCGCGGTGCTCGACGGCGATCACTATGTGGTCAGCGGCCAGAAGGTGTGGACGACGGCGGGCCATCACGCCGACTGGATGTTCGCGTTGGTGCGCACGGGTGGTAATGGCGCGAGCGGACTCAGCTACTTGCTTATCGACATGCGCTCGCCGGGCGTGCATGCCCGTCCGCTGCGCGACATGAGCGGCGCGTCAGAGTTCGCCGAGGTGTTCCTCGATGAGGTGCGTGTGCCGGCGGCGAACCTCGTCGGCGAGAAGCACGGCGGTTGGTCGATCGCCCGAACGAGCCTCGGCCACGAGCGATCGACTGCATTCCTCGCCAACCAGTTCCGCGCTCGCCGGTTACTCGACGACCTCGTCGTCCGAGCGCGCGAAGGGGGCCGCTCATCCGATCCGAACGTGCGCCAGAAGCTCGCAAAGCTCGAGACATCGCTCCGGTTGCTTACGATCAACGGCGAGCGCGCTTTGGGCGAAGCTCTCGAGACCGGCGCGCCCGGTGCGAGCGCGTCAATCAGCCGGTTGTTGAGAAGCGAGTTCGAACAGCGCCTCCACGAGGTTGGCGTCGAGCTCCTCGGCGCGATGGGAATGCTCAGCGCACGCGACGTGCACTCGTTCCTGCGCACGCGAGCATCCACGATCGGAGCGGGCACGTCGGAGATCCAGCGCACGACGATCGCCGAGAAGGTGCTCGGCCTGCCGCGTGACGAAGTGTCGCGGTCAGGCGCGGCGGCGGGCGGCTGACGCCGTCGCCACAGCAGCGCCGCGTATCGCGAGCTGGGTGGGGGCGCTCGGCAATCGTACGGCACCGTATGTCTTCGACGGCAGGATCACCGTCGCCTTCCCCGGCGCGGTCACCTCGCCGCGCTGGTTGATCGCGACGAGGTCGAGGGTCGCGACGTGGTGGCCATCGACGATCTCCTTGGACTCGACCGTCCCGGTGCACAGTGTTGCGTCACCCATGAAGTTGAAGTTGCGAGTGTCGGCGTCGAGCTTCCACAGCCAGGCGTCATCGCCCATCCAGTTCGTGACGAGGTGCGACAGCCAACACGTCCGCATCTGGCCGTAGTCGATCGGCGCCGGAAGGCCGACCTCGGCGGCCCGGGCCGGGTCCCAATGGAGCCGCTGCACGACCTCGGGAACACCGAACTCGTCGGTCGAGTAGAAGCCCGGCATCTTGGTGCGCTGCGCCCACGCGTAACGCAGCGGTCCGATGCCGTATCCGCCCCACCCCATGCCCATGTGCATGGAGATGAGGTCGACGAGCGTGAGCGGCCCCTTCATGACCGGCACCAGTGCGTCACCGACCGAGACGTCCTCCCACCATCGAGTGTCGGGGCCGCGTCGCTCTTCAGCCGCGTAGACGGCGTCGAGCTCGGCGATCCGTTCGGGCGTCCACGTCTCGCGGACGCGGCGATGCTTGCCAGTCGATTTCGACGCGGCGCGCTCGGCGTTGACGTAGCGTTCGCGGCGGATGGCGCAGGGTTCGCCTGCACCGCTCATATAGAGGGTCTGGTAGGTCTCGATCACCGAGCGGCCGCCGGTGAACGACGACTCCTTCACGGCCACGTCGCTCGTCACGCGGTCGAGGTACACCGCATCGCCGGGCATGATCGGTCGGTACCACTCGAGCTCGACGCCGGCGTAGTACTTGCCGACTCCGTGAAAAAGCCCCTTGAACAATTGCCGCGCCTCGTCATCCAGCGGCGGCGCCTCGTTCACGCCGACGGCGATCACGTACAGCGGCGGCGCCACCTGACCGCGCCACCGAGTCGATTCGCCATAGGTCGCCGAGTGCCACAACGGGTTGTCGTCGCCATACCCGAACGCGAAGTGGCTGATCGACGACGCGTCGGCGACGTCGGCCCAGCTCGTGCTGCGTCCCGGGATCGGGATGCCGATCGTGTGCTGGCACCGCTCGATGTCCCGGTCCGTGATCTTGCCACCGGCTTGTGGGCTCGCCATGGCAATACTATAAAGGATTCAGAAGATTAGGAGTCAAGGAAGGATGCGCGTGGCCGAGCTGCAGGCGACGACGTGGGACGTGATCGTGGTCGGAGCCGGATCGGCGGGCGCCGCGCTCGCGGCGCGGCTGTCCGAAGACCCGGCCCGTCAGGTGTTGCTGGTGGAGGCCGGGCCGGAGTACCGCGCGGCGGATGCACCGCCGGAGATGCACGCCGGAGACCAGTGGCTGATCGCTGACCTGGCCCGCTTCCCGCAGTACCACTGGCTCGACCTGCAAGCCCGGCCGACCGCGTCCCAGCCTCCGGTGCACTATCCCCGCGGCCGTGGCCTTGGCGGCTCGTCGGCCATCAACTGGCGCATCGCGTTCCGCCCGCCGCTCGACGACTTCGAGAGCTGGGCATCGGTCGGTGGCGACGCCTGGTCGCCCGACGCGGTGCTGTGCTCATTCCTCCGGCTCGAGGACGATCTCCTGTTCGGCGACGAGCCCTACCACGGTCGGGGTGGACCGATCCCGATCTCGCGCCAGAGCGAGGACGACTGGAGCAGCGTCGACGTCTCGCTCCGCGACGCTGCGCTCGCCGCCGGCTCGCCCTGGTGCGCCGATCTCATCGCGCCCGCCTCGACGGGTGCATCGGTGCTCCCGTACAACGGCGTCGATGGGTGGCGGGCGAGCACGAACGACGCGTACCTCGAGCCGGCGCGATCGCGGACCAACCTCACCATCGTGGGCGGCGTGCTTGCCGACCGGCTGTTGCTCGACGGCGACCGCGTTGTGGGATTGCGCGCGATCATTGGCGGCGCGCCTGTCGACCTTCGCGCCGGCGAGGTGGTCGTGTGCGCCGGTGCTATCCACTCGCCGGCGATGTTGTTGCGCTCGGGCATCGGTCCGGCCGAGCACCTGCGCTCGTTCGGCATCGATGTGGTCGCCGATCTGCCGGTGGGTGACGGGCTCTCCGAGCACGTCGCGGTCGCGGCGGCCCTCCCGCTGGACGACGACTACCGGCCCTCGAGCAACCTGCGTCCGTTCTGCGTGTGCGTACGCTCGTGGACCGGCGTGGCCGGCTGCGCGTCCGAGGACCTCATGATGCAGATGCTCGCGCCGGCGTCGCGCGAGCCGTTCCCTTATGCGCTGATGGGCGCCACCCTTGAGCAGCCGTTCTCGACTGGAGCCATACGGCTCGTGTCGACGGACGCGTCGATCGATCCCGACGTCGACCTCCGGATGCTGTCCGATCCCCGCGACGCGGCACGCATGCGCATCGCGGTCGAACGGATGCTCGAGCTCCTGCACCAACCATCGCTCGTCAAGGTGGGAGGCGCGAACGCGGCGCCCTACCGCGTCTCGTGGGAGGGGCTACCCGACGTAAGCGGATCCTTCGCCGACCTGACCGACCCTGACGACCTCGATCGATGGATCGCGCAGACCGCGGTCGCCGGTCTGCATGCGTCGAGCACGTGCGCCCTCGGTCGTGTCGTCGATGGGAACTGCCGCGTGCTGGGTCTTGACGGCGTGCGCGTCGCCGACATGTCGATCGCCCCGACCGTGCCGCGAGCGAACACGAACCTCACCGCGATCATGATCGGCGAGCATGTCGCCGACATCATGCGCGGTCAGACCGCGACGGCGGAAACCGTGGGGATCACCTCAGCCGCGATCGCCTCGAGCTGATCGATCGATTCGGCGCCCCACGGCGGGCTGAGCTGCACGATGATCTCGTGGATGCCGGCCTCGGCCAGCTCGCCGAGGCGATCGACGATCTCCACGGGCCGACCCACGAGGGTGCTGTCCCTGGTCATCTCGGGAGTCGTGCCCCACCGAATCGCCATCGCGTCGATACGCGCGCGGGTCTCGGCATCGTCGGCCGTAACGAAGATCTCGCGCTGCGCGGTGCGCTCGATCGTTGCCGGGTCGCGGCCGATATCGGTGCAGTGCCGGTCGAGGACCGCCATGGCGCGGGTGAGCACGGCGAACGAGCCCACGCCGTTCCAGCGGTCGGCGTGCTCGGCCACGATCCGCAGCGTCCGCTTCTCGCCGCGGCCGCCGAGCAGCAACGGCAGCGGCTGTTGCACCGGCTTGGGCTCGCAGCGCGCGTCGTCGAGCCGGTAGTAGCGCCCGGCGAAGGTGCTCGACGGCTGCGTCCACAACAGGCGCAGCACGCGGCACGCCTCGTCGAACCGGTCGGAGCGCTCCGCCGGTCCCGGGAACGCGATGCCATTGGCGGCATGCTCGGCGGCATGCCACGCAGCGCCGAGACCGACCTCGAGCCGGCCACCGGAGAGACGGTCGACATTCGCGGCCATGTGAGCGAGAACGGCGGGCTCGCGAAACGTGTTCGCGGTGACTAGTACGCCCACCCGGATGCGTGAGGTCTGCGCGGCCATCACGGCAAGGGTCGTCCACGCTTCGAGAAAGGGGTCTTCCCTCGCGTAGATGAGCGGCTCGAGATGGTCGGCGAGCCACAGTGACCGGAACCCGAGACGATCGGCGGCGAGCCACAGCGGCGAAATCTCGCTCACGTCGGACGCGAACTGTGGGGTCTGGAGACCGACGTCCATCAGTGCTCCTCCGCGGCGAACTCGCTGAGCAGCTGGGTCAGCGCTTTGTCCGGAAGGTGCTCCGCGACCTTGAGGATGAGCGCCGCCTTCGAAAACAGCGAGCCGCCATCCGCGACGACGACGGAGCCCGCCAGCCAGCGGGCCGCATCCGTGCAACACAGCGCGACGACCTCGGCCATCTCGTCGGCGTCGGGCATGCCACCGAGCGGGTGGATGACGTCCATCGACTTCACGATTCGCTCGTACGCGGCGCCGAGCCCCGTCTCGATGCTGCGGCTGCGGAAGCCGTCAAGGTTGGCGGCGATGGCGGTCACGCCCGTGCCAGCCAGCTCGACCTGCAGGTACTGCACCATCGTCTCCATAGCAGCCTTGGCCGCGGCGAGCAGACCATGGCCCGGTCCGTGCCCGCGGGTGTCGATCCCGGAGACGGCAACGATGCGGCCGCCGCCGCGCTCGCGCATGATCGGCACGGCCAGCCGGCTGGCTTCGAGGAAGCCGGTCACCGAAATGGCGAAGGTGCGCTCGACGTTGTGGGGGCGCTGGTCGAGCAGGTTCTTCCAGCTGGTTGCGGCGGCATTGGCCACGAAGATGTCGAGCCCGCCGGGCCCGTTCTCACTCGTGAGCCACTCGAACAGGGCGCCGATCGACTCGACGTCGCCCATGTCGAGCTGCCGCACCCAGCACTCGCCGCCCGTCTCCCGGACCGCGGCCGCTACTTTCTCGGCGGCCTGCTCGTCCGTGTTGAATGTCACGACCGGCGTCGCCCCGAGGGCAGCCAGTCGCCGGGCCGTCGCGGCACCGAGGCCCCTGCTCGACCCAGTGATCACCGCCACCCGGTCGTCCAGCCGGACGCGTACACCCTCGTCGATGCTCATTTTCCGCCCCCGATCCCGAGATGTTCACGCACCAGGTCCAGTGTGGTCTTTACCGTCGAGAAGAGTGCGAAGTGCCCCCCGCGCACTGTCACGGGTTCGAGATGCAGACAGCGCGCGAACTGCTCGAACAGACGCATGCGCCCCTGGTGCAGCGATCCGACGGTGAAGGTCATCGGGTCGTCGCGACCCTCGAGCTCGTCCAATCGGGGGACCAGCCCGTTGCCGCCAAGCGGGGTCACCGTGAGTGCGAACAGCATCCCCTCGGTAGCAGGGTCACACGCGAGCTCGATCCCACCGCCGGCGCGAGGGCGTGTCCCCCAGCGGGCGAGCGCGGCGAGGAAGTCGTCGCCGAATTCGCCATACGGCTTCCATGCGCGCAGCTCGTCGAACATCGCGTCCGCCGACGGCCACCACGAGCGGCGCCGGGCAACGGTCTCCTCGTAACGACGGGCTCGCGCTTGCGCTTCTCTCGGCGGATCGAACGGGTTGCCTATCGCGGGCTCGTGCAGGAGCAGCGCGCCGAACCGGTCTGGAAAGTCGACCGCGGCCTGCAGCAGGACCGCGCCGCCGAACGAGTGCCCGAGCCCGGCCGCCCGCTCGATGCCGAGATCGTCAAGCACGTCGACGAGGTCGCGAGCCTGGAGCGCGAGCGCGTGCTGCGATGCGACTGGTTGCGGTGGTCGAGCGCCGTGTCCGCGCAGATCGAGTGCGACGCACCGCGCGTGCGACGCCAGGGCCGACGCGATGGGTTCGAACACGCCCGCGCACAGACCCGCGCCGTGCAGCAACACCAAGGAGCGCCCGTGCTCGCCCCAGACGAGTGGCGACGGGGTGTCGGCTTCGATCGCGGCGCGCATCAGAACGAGAACAGGCGCCGAGCGTTCAGCTCGGCGATCTTGTGGGCCTCGTCATCGGGCACCGCAGCGAGGCTCTTGGCCAGGCAAGCACGCGAGTCGGGCCACAGCGAGTCGGAGTGGGGGTAGTCGCACTCCCAGGTGATGTTGTCGACGCCGATCTGGTGCCGCATGGCGATGCCGCTGTCGTCGGTGATGAAGCATCCGTAGAAGTGGCGCCGGAACAGCTCCGACGGCGGCACGTCCTGGTTCACGTCGGTGTAGTGCCGGTGCCGCTCCCACACGATGTCGCAGCGCTCGAGCAGCCACGGCACCCACCCGATGCCACCCTCGGACAGCGCGATGCGCAGGTCGGGGAACCGGTGCAGCACCGGCGAGAACAACAGGTCGGTCGTGGTCACCATCGAGTTCGTCGCCATGAGGCTGATCCATACCGGCGCAGGCGACTCGGGCGACGCCTTGGGCACCTGACCCGACGAGCCGAAGTGCATGCACAACGGAAGCGCCGCAGCCGACGCCGCCGCGAACACGCGGTCCCAGTGGCCGGTGTACCACGACGGCAACCCGAGGGGCACCGGGTGCTCGGGGAAGCCGATCGCTTTGGCGCCTTTCGCCGCACACCGTTCGATCTCGGCCACGCAGGCGTCGACGTCCCACAGCGGCAAGACGATCAGCGGGATGTATCGATCGGGCGCGGCTGCGCACCACTCGTCGAGGACGAAGTCGTTGACCGCCTGCACGCACCGGTGGGCCAACGACTTGTCCTCGCCCTGTACGAACAGCGTGCCCGCCGGCTTCGTGAACGACGGAAAGTTGAGCTGGGCAAAGATGCCACCGGCGTCGAGGTCGGCGAGCCGAGCGACGGGGTCGTAACAGCCGGGGAGGATGTCGTCGAAGCGCATCGGCTCCATGCCGAACTCCTCGGGCCGCTTGCCGGCAACGGCATTGAGTGCGATCTCCTTGTACGCGCGTCCTTCGTAGAACCAAACCTGCGTGCCGGCTCGCGTCCGCTTGCCCTGGACGTCGACGCCGTCGGTGGTGACATCGACCAGCTGTGGTGCGCGCTCATGGTCGGCTGCGGGCAGGCGATCGAGCCACACCCGCGGATGCTCAACGAGGTGATCATCCGTCGACACGAGCTTCATGTAATCCTGCAAAGGCACGGCGGACCCCGTTCCTCGTTCGGGTTGCTAGTTGTCGACCATCGGCGCGCCGACGAAGTGGGTCGTGCCACCCTGCGCTCGCCGCAGAACCTGGTACACGCCCTTGAAGCCGCGATGGTCCCAGGGCCCGAACGTCATCAGATTCCCCGGCGCGCCCGACGATGCGGGCACCCCCCTGACCGTTTCGATGGCTGACCGCAGTCCGGCGCGGGTCGCCGGTGTCATCCGGCCGAGCGCGCGACCGAGCACCGATCCGATGTCGAAGCCGACGCTGGTCGATGAGTTCGCGACCGCCAGGCGTCCTCGCCGTTTGAGCTCGTCGAGTACCCACGCAAGACGCTGGTTACGCTCGTCGTACTGGTCGACGCCGACCCATCCGTCGAGGCACTCGGCGAAGCGTCGGTTGTAGGTCGCACCGATGAACGCGGTACCAGTGATGCGGGGCGGGTCCCAGCCGCACGCGTCGAGCGCCGGCGCGAGGTGGCGGTACAGCGACCCGAAGCCGAGGTAGGCGAGCGCGTCAGGCTCCGACGCCGCCAGCTCGATCATCGCCTCCTTCACCACGTCGGCATCTCCCGCGGGCGGGACACCGACCTCATGGATGACCTTGAGTCCGCGTTCGGCCGCGGCCCAGGAGAAGTAGCGGAGGTACTCGTCCGCGATCTGCGACGGCCGTTCGGCGAGGACCGCCACGCGGGTCAGCCCGTTTGCCGCGAGCCAGGAAGCGATGATCCCGGGCTCGTCGCCGAGCGATCCGTTCGGGAGGATGAACGCATTCGGACCGACGAAGTCGCCGGTGCCGCACATCGCGATCGTCGGCACACCGACGCGTTCGACCTCGGGAAGGATGGCCATGCAGTTGTCCGATGCGAATGGTCCGGCGATCCCGAGCACACCCTCGTCGGTGAGCTCGGCGAACGCTTCGAGCACCGGTTGGGCGTCGGACCACGGTTGGCCGTACGCCTCGCGGACGAGCACCTCGACCGGACGGTCGACCATCCCCTGCTCATGCGCGAGCTCGAGACCGAAGCGCACACCCTCGGGAAAGGCGTCGGAGAGGCCGGGCGTGTCGGGGATGTCGACGAGGACGCCGATGCGGTAAGGGGTGCGCACCGGTCTCACGCCCGAACCGCCGCCGGGTCGAACTCGATCGGCACCTCGCGCCATCCGCGCAGGAACGGCGCGTCGACCTGGGTCGGCGTGAAGCCCGGGACTGCGCGGAGGCCGGGCAGCCGTCGGTAGAGCGAGCCGACCGCGAGGGAGATCTCGACGCGGGCGAGGTGAGCGCCTAGGCAGAAGTGCATGCCCCACCCGAACCCGAAGTGGTGGGGGAGCGACGTCCAGTCGCGCTCCACGCGGAACCGGTCCGGTTCGTCATAGACCTCAGGGTCGCGGCTCGCGGCGCCGTACAGGTTCAGGAGCTTCGACCCGGCCGGGATGTCGACCCCGGCGATCGCGGTGTCGGTCGTGACCGTGCGCAGGAGCGCGTGGAGTGGGCCCTCGTAGCGAAGGATCTCTTCCACCGCGGCCGGCAGCAGCCGATCGAGGTCGGAGAGGAGCTTGGCCTTCTCCTCGGGGTGCGTTTCGAGCGCCCACACGAGGTTGCCGATCGCGTCAGTCGTCGTGCTGTTGGCCGCGACCAGGAGGAACTCGAGGATGTTCGCGATCTCGCGGTCGTCGAGGCGGTCTTCTTCCCAATCCGCTTGCATCAGCGCGGTGATCAGGTCGTCGGGAGGGTCAGACTCGGACCGGCGCCTCGCGAGCAGGTCGAGGCTGTAGCGGCGCAGCTCGCGCAGCTGCTCGGTCAGCTCCGGTCGCGGCTGGAAGCTGTTCGCCTCGGCCGCCTTCGTCCAGGTCCGGAAGCGAGGGATGTCGTCCTCCGGAACTCCGAGGAGCTCGCAGATCACACCGAGGACGAGTGGGTTGGCGAAGTCTTCGACGACATCGAATTGGCCGCGAGTGGCCAGGTGGTCGAGCAGGTCGTCGACTCGATGCTGGATGCCCGGCTTGGCGGCATCCATGCGCCGCATCGAGAGCGCCGCCGCGAACAGCCGCCGCTGCCGAGTGTGGCGCGGTGGATCGGTGAAGGCGAGGATCTCCTCCTGGTGGCTGTTCACCGTTCCGCGGCTCGAGAACGTCCGCCAGTCGTGGAGCACTTGGTCGAGGGCGTGGTAGGAGCTCACTTGGAAGGCGTCGATCTGCGGGCTGTACGCCACCGGGCAGCGAGCCCGATCCCTGGCCACGACCTCCCAGGCGTCGTCGGGCTTCCGGAACAGGAAGTCGTACTCGGGAGCGGCCTCGCCGTTCTGGGGACTGGAATGAGCCATGGTCCTCTAAAGGGTTTAAATGATTAGGAGTACCCTAACGCAAACAGGTACGCTCCGGCAAGAGGATGACGAACGACCTGCGCATCGACAGCGGCCTCACGGTCGTACCGAAGGCAGCGGAGATCATCGCCGGACGTATCCGGCGCGCCATTGCTGACGGCACGCTGCCGCCGGGCACGCAGCTGCCACCGCAGCCCGAGCTTGCCGAGCAACAGGGCGTGTCAGCACCGACGATGCGCGAAGCACTCCGGATCCTCGAGACCGAATCGCTCATCGAGGTGCGACGCGGTGTCCGCGGCGGCGCCTATGTGAAGGCGCCGAACCTCGGGGCCGTCTCCCGTCAGCTGGGCATGTACCTCCAGGTTCAGGGAACCACGGTCGCCGATCTCTACGAGGCTCGCATCGTGTTCGAGCCACCCGCGGCCCGTCTGCTCGCCGAGCGATGGACCGATGCCGCCGACCAGGATCTGCGGGCGTGCCTCGACGAAGAGCGCATCGCGATCGACGACCCTGCCGCTCTCGCGCGTGCCGGGAGCCGGTTCCACGTCCGGCTGCTCCAGCATTGCGGCAACGTGAGCCTCGGTGCGATCGGGACAGTGATCGCCGGCGTCGTCGAGAAGCACCTCGCAATGACCGTGGCCGGACGCCACGTGCGCGACCAGCTCGAGATCGTCACCAAGGCAGGGCTGAAGCGCCAGGAGAAGCTCGTCGAGCTGATGGCCGCGGGTCAAGGCGCCGCAGCGGAAAGTCACTGGCGCAAGGCGCTCGAGGATGCACTGGCGTTGGTTCAGCGGGGCGGCGAGGCGGACCGCCACCTCGACCTCGTTGACTGACTCAGCCCAATTGACTCAGTCGGGACGCACGTCGATCGACTTCACGGTGGTGTACGCGTCGAGGCCCTCGATGCCGAGCTCTCGGCCGATGCCGGAGCGCTTGATGCCGCCGAAGGGGAGCGCGGGGTCCAGGCGTCCGCTACCACCGTTGACGGTGAGATAGCCGGTCCGTACGCGCCGAGCGATGTCCACGGCGGTCGCCGTATCGGCCGACCACACCGCGCCGCCGAGGCCGTAGGGCGAGTCGTTGGCGATCGCAACGGCTTCGTCGTCGTCGGCGAACGGCATCGCGACCGCGACGGGACCGAAGACCTCGGTGCGTGCGATCATCGACCGGTTGTCGACCCCGGTCAGCACGGTCGGTAGGTAGAAGAAGCCACGGTCGAGGTGGCTCGGGCGGCGACCGCCGGTGGCCACGACGGCGCCCTCGTCAACTCCCGCGGCGACCAGCCGGGCGACGCGGTCGACGTGTGCCGCGCGGATGAGCGGTCCCATGCCGATACCGCGTTCCGCAGGGTCACCGACGGTGATCTGCTCGGCGGCGGCAACGAGCCGTTCGACGTACTCGTCGTAGCGGCTGTTGTGCACCAGGTGGCGCGTGCAGAATGCGCAGCCCTGCCCTGCCTGTAAGACGATTTGCGCCAGGCCGAAAGCGACGTCGCCGTCGAGGTCGGCGTCCTCGCGCACGATCATCGCCGATTTGCCGCCCAGCTCGAGCAGTACCGGCTTCAACGATGGCGCGGCCTGTGCCATCACGCGCGAGCCAACCGCGTCGGACCCGGTGAACGTCACGAGGTCCACTTTGGGATGGGTCGTCAGGACCTCGCCGACATCGATCCCGCCCGTGACGACGCTCAGCACGCCTGGGGGCAGCTCGGCCTCGACGGCGGCATTGGCCAACACGAACGCCTCGAGCGGAGTGAGCGGCGATGGCTTGAGCACGACGGTGTTGCCGGCGACGAGGGCGGGCGCGGCCTTCTGCACGTTCAGCAGGAACGGGAAGTTGTACGGCGTGATCGCTGCCACCACTCCCACGGGGTCGCGCACGACGAGCTTCATTGGCCCGCCACGCTGTTCGACGGCGGACCGTCGACCGACCTCGAGGAACCAGTCGAGCTGGTCGAGGGCGGCGTCGACGTGCATGCGCTTGGCGACGGGTCCGATGGCGCCAGTCTCCGCGATGACGAGTTCCGTGATGTCGCGCGCGTGCGCCCGAAGCGCATCGGCAAGTGGACGCAACCTCTCGACGCGCTCGTCGTTGCCGAGCGCGGCCCATGAGCCCGCCGCCGCGTGGGCAGCTTCGATCGCGTCGGCGGTGGCGGCGGCCGTCCCAACGGCGACGGTGGCAATCGTCTCTCCGGTCGCCGGGTTGAGAATCGCGTCCTGGACGGCGGTCACCTCGATGCGGTCATGGCACGTCGTGCGGACGCAAGCGCCAGCGCCGCACTCATTCCA
Source organism: Acidimicrobiia bacterium (assembly GCA_031406505.1). GTDB lineage: Bacteria > Actinomycetota > Acidimicrobiia > IMCC26256 > PALSA-555 > SHVJ01. The sequence goes on from JANOHN010000366.1 coordinate 30,051, forward strand.
CCGTCGTTGTAGAGCAGGCTGCCCGTGAGGTACGCGTTCGCGGGGTGATTCAGGAACAAGAGCGCGTCGGCCTGCTCCTCGGCCGTCGAGCGCCGGCCGAGCGGGCAGGGCATTTCCTCGAGGCGGTCGACGCCGAGCGCCTCCTCGAACGCAGGGAACATCGGCGTATCGGTGTTCCCTGGCGCCAGCACGTTGAGGCGCACGCCGCGCTCGGCGAGCGAAACTGCGGCGTCGACGCAGTACGCAGTGAGCGCGTACTTCGAGAAGACGTAGGGGTCGCCGACGCTCGCACCGTGCGCGTGCCACCAGTCCACTCCAGCTTCGAACGACGGCGTGTCGAGTAGCGGCTGCACGCGAGGCAGCATGCGCTCCCATCCGTAGGTCACCGACGAGATGACCGCGATTGCGCCACCCGGGGCCATCGTCGAGCCGAGCCACTCCACGAGCACCCGGTTCGCGAGAAGGTTCACGGCAACGACACGGTCGCCGGGGTGCGTCTGGGGCAGACCGGCGCACAGATACGCCGCGTCGAGCCCGCGTGGCAACCGGTCGAGCAGCGTGCTCACGGCGACAGGGTCGCTGAGATCGACGCGGTGCGACGCAGCGACGGGCGCGCGGACCTCGGCACGGTCCACCGCGTTGATCTCGACGTCGGCCGCGAGGAGCCGTCGGACGGCGGCGGCGCCCATGCCCGATGCCGCCCCCGTGACGAGTGCCGTGCTCACCTACGTCGGAAGGCGCTCGTGGTGGGCGCCGACGATGAACACCGCCACGTGGCACGTGACTTCCCGCTCGCGTCGTGCCCGGTGACGACCCGGCGCACGGCGCGCCCCTTCCCGTCTCTCATTTCCAAGGCCTTCCGCTAAAGACTTAAATGATTTATAGTTGATGGCACTAGCAGCGGCCAAGCGGCCACCGGCAAGGGGGAGGATCAGGGGGAGATGCGGACGATCGAGCGGCCGTTCTTCGACCCGACGCCAGACGCGGTGCAGAACTTCATCACCCGCGTGCCGCGTTGGGCCGCCGACGACGACCCCTGCTTCTGGCCCGAAGCAAGGCTTGTCGAGCGGCGCGACGAGCTGCTGCGCCGCCAGCTCGGTTGGATCGTCGCCGGCAGCGCGCACTACCGCCAGAAGCTCGCGGAGGCGCGCATCGATGTCGGCGCCATCCGCACGACCGACGACCTCCAGGCGCTGCCGGTCACGACGAAGCAGGACCTGATGGCGGACTCCGAGTCGTTCCGGCTGCAGCTCCCCGATCGTGACCTCTACGACATGACGTACGCGACCGTGTACACGACGGGCACGAGCGCGGGTGTCCCCACCCGCTACGAGTACACGACCCACGACTACCTCGGCGCACTCATCGCGGGAGGGCGCTCGTTCAAGATGCACTGCGCGGTGCCCGGCGACGTGCTCTACGCCGCCTTCCCCCTCAGCCCCATCCCGCACGTGTCCGGCTTCGGCGGGGCCTTCGCCAGCGCAGTGGGCATCGGCCACTACCACGCGCTCGCCGGCGAACCCTACGCAGAGTTTCCCGTGCAGCAGTCGACCGCGGCGGTCATCAACGAGATCGAGCGTCTCCGACCGACGGTCCTCGGCGGCATCGGCAGCTTCTTGCGGCGGTTGTTCCTCGAGTCCGCGCAGGAGGGTCGGGACCTCAGCTCGATCAAACTGGTCATGGCGGCAGGCGAGGTGCTCACGCGCCGGATGCTCGACGACATGCGCGACAACGCGGAGCGCTGCGGCGCGAAGCTTCCGATGATCACGTCTTCGTACGGGTTCACCGAGGCCGCCATCCCGTTCGCGCAGGCGTACGAGGACGGACCGCTCCAGTCGTCGGCGCCCGACCAGCTCTATGTCGAGGTGCTCGATCCCGACACGCACGAGCGGCTACCTGACGGCGAGACCGGCCTCGTCGCCATCACCCACCTCAACCGTCGGGGCATGCCGCTGCTGCGTTACCTCCTCGGCGACCGTGGCGCGGTCACGAACGCGCGGTGCGATCGGACCGGTCGTGTCGGCCAGGCGATGCTCGTGTCGGCCGGAAGCGCCCACATCCAGCGGTCCGGCGACATCGTGAAGATCAAGGGCACGTTGGTGAACCCGGCGGTGATCCACGACGTTGTGATGAACACCGCCGGCGTCGTCGAGTACCAGGCGGTGATCTCGCGCAGGGATCCGGACGACCCGTTGTCGCCCGATCGCTTCGTCATCAGGCTCGCTGTCGACGGCGAGGCACGCACCGCGTGGAGCGACGGCGACGTGGCGGTCGCGTTCGCCCGACGGGTGAAGGGGGCGACCGAGGTCACACCGGAGGTCGAGATGGTCACCGACCCCAGCGCGATCTACGACCACCTCCGCGAGTTCAAGGCGAAGCGGCTGATCGATCTTCGATGAGCGAGCTCGGGCGCCGGTTGCAAGCCGTGCTCGAGATTGACCCCAGCGCCGCGTGCGTCGAGTTCGACGCGACCTGGCACTCGTGGTGCCACCTCAGCGCGGAGGCCCACGCCCTTGACGAGCGTCTGACCGCCGCGGGCATCGCGCGCGGCGATGCGGTCGCGGTTGTCATGCGCAATCACCCGGCAACGGTCGCGGCTCTCGTGTGCGCGCTCACAACCGAGCGGCCCGTGCTCGTCCTCCCGCCATACCTTCCCGACGACGCACTGACGGCAGCAATCGCGGCACGCCAGCCGGGTCCCGTCGTCGTCGATCCCGGCGCCGGCCTGCGCACGGGCGCCGGACATCCGACCCGGCTGCCCGCGGTCGCCGTCGAGCTCCTCACGAGCGGCACCACGGGTCCGCCCAAGCGGGTCCCGTTGACCCTGGAACGGCTCAGCCACGTGCTCGGCGGCAACGTGCCCGCGGTGCCGCGGCTCCGCGACGGTGTCCGCATCGTGTGGGCGCCGCTCGCCCACATCGGCGGGCTGTGGGGGGTGCTCCAGAGCCTGGTCGAGGGGCGCCGCCTCTCATTGATGACCCGCTTCGAGGTCGCCGGATGGGTCGAGCGCGTGCGCGTCCATCGGCCAACGGTCACCGGTCTGCCGCCGACCGGACTGCGCATGTTGCTCGATGCCGATGTCACGACCGCGGACCTTGCCAGCCTGCGCGCCGTGACGACGGGCACCGCGACCGCGCCCGCGGAGCTCCTCGTAGCATTCGAGGCCCGCTTCGGCATCCCCGTGCTCGCGACCTACGGCGCGACCGAGTTCGCCGGAGCGATCGCCAGCTGGACGCTCGCCGACCACCGAGACTTCGCGACGCGCAAGCGGGGGAGCGTCGGCCGCCCGCACGCGGGCGTCGAGCTGCGCGCCGTAGACCCCGACACATTTGCCATCCTCCCCGCCGGGAGCACCGGCCTGCTCGAGGTTCGCGGCGCGCAGCTCGGGCCAGCTTGGGTGCGCACGAGCGACCTCGCCCACGTCGACCACGACGGGTTCCTGTTCATCGACGGCCGGACCGATGACGCAATCCTGCGGGGCGGCTTCAAGGTTTCGGCCGGCGCGCTGGCCGACGTCCTGGAGCAGCACCCGTTGGTCGCCGCCGCAGGTGTCATCGGGGTTCCGGACGACAGGCTCGGCGAGGTCCCCGTCGCCGTGTTCGAGGCGCGACCGGGCGATCCCGCGCCCGACGAGGCGGAGCTCGTAGCGTTTCTCCGCACCCGAGTGCCAGCGCACCACCTGCCCGTCGCCTTCCACCTCGTCGAGCGCCTGCCTCGGACGCCGACGCTGAAGGTCGACGCGGTCGCGCTGCGCGAGCTCGTAGCAGCGCAGTAGCGGCTCACCGGATGAACGGCTTCGGTCGCTCGATGGTGGCGCGATCGACTTCGCCCGCGGCGAGGGGGTTGCCGAGCTGGCAGTAGGCAAGGCCGCGCTCGCGCGCCACCGACAGCGGGAGGTCGATTGACTCCCAGATCGCGCGCACCGTTCCCTGGATGGCGGCTGCCGGCTTGGAGGCGATCGAACTCGCCAGTGCGCGCGCCCGGGCCCGGAGGTCGTCACGAGCGACGACCTCGGTCACCAACCCGATCTGCAGGGCGCGGGTCGCGGAGATCCTTTCGTCGAGACCCATCAGTGCGATTCGCAACGCCTCGCCGAGCGGCACCCGGCGGGCAAGCCCGATCGGCTCGAGGGCGGCGGTGAGCCCGTAGGTCACGTGCGGGTCGAAGAACTGAGCGTCGTCGCTGCAGATGAGGATGTCGGACTCGTTGAGCCAGTAGAACGCGCCGCCGCATGCCATGCCATGCACCGCGGTAACGACCGGCTTCCACACCCGGTTCTGCTTCGGGCCGAGGAAGACGCCCGGGTCGACCTCACTCCACGGGTTCGGGTGACGGAACTGCGGGCTGGTGACATCGACGCCGGTGCAGAAGGCGCGGTCGCCGTTCGCTTGGAGCACGATCGCGCGAATGGCATCGGTGTCGCGGCACATCTGCCACACCGCGCCGAACTCGTCGAGCATCTGTTGGTTGAACGCGTTGTGGCGCTCGGGTCGGTTCAGGGTGATCGTCGCCACGCCATCCTCGACACTGAACTCGATCGTCTCGAACTGCTCCACCGCTGCTCCTGTCATCGACGCTCGAACGTGACCCCGGCGGCCTCGCGGTCCCACGTGCCGGCGGTGACGCCCTCGTCGCGGAGTCGGTGCTTGAGCACGCGGCCGACGGCGTTCTTGGGCAGCTCGGCGCGGAACTCGATGAAGCGGGGGAGCGCGAAGTACGGCACCCGGTCGAGCGACCACTCGAACAGCTCATCCGCGGTCAGCGCCGAACCGGGCGTCAGTACGGCGGAGACTTTGACGTCGTCTTCGGTGAGCTCGGACAGCACGCTGTGCACCGCGACCTCGCTGATTGCCTCGTGGTGTAGGTAGGCGCTCTCCATCTCGAAGCTCGAGATGTTCTCGCCTCGCCGGCGCAGGTAGTCCTTCTTGCGGTCGACGAACACGAGGAATCCCTCGTCGTCGAAGCGCCCGAGATCGCCGGTGTGGAACCAGCAGTTGGACAGCACCGCGGCGGTCGCTTCGGGCCGTCGCCAATAGCCCTCGAACATGACGTTCGGTCGTCGCGGCCGGCACACGATCTCGCCGACATCGCCGGGCGCGGTCTCGCGGTCGTCGTCGTCGAAGATGCGAACATCGAAGTCGTCGTTCAACCGTCCCGATGTACCGGGCGGGCCCTGGACGCCGCGGGGGAGGCTCGTGATGAGCGCGGCTTCGGAAAGACCGAAGCCCGGCGTACCCGTGATCTCGACACCGAAGCGGTACCGCCACACCTGCTCGAGATGGGGCGGGAACGGAGCACCGCGGACGATGCGAAGCTGCCCCTTGCACCGCAGCATTTCGGGTGTGTCGTCCATTTGCGCGATGAGCGGGATCATCGACCCGAGCACATTCGCCGTACGCGCCCCGGTGCGCTCGATCTCGCCCCAGAACGCCGAGAGACTAAAGCGCGAAGCCACCGAGCACGCGCCGCCGAGAAGTAACGAGCCGACAATGCTCGCACCCGCGGCGTTGAGGTGGAACAACGGCAGCGGCGTCCAGTTCAACTCTTCTGGGCGGCGACCCGACGTCTCGATGCCCTGGCGCGCCAGGTTGCACAGGTAGTTGTGACTGACCATGCAGCCCTTCGACGGGCCTGTCGTGCCTGCTGTGTAGATCAACAGCGCGAGATCCTCGGGCCGCACCGGCGGACCAACGAACCGGCCACCGTCCACACGTGCGTCCTCGAGTGAGGTCCCGCGGACGAGGGTGACCTCGAGCTCGGGCAGGTGCTCGTCGAGGGCGTCGATCCGCGCTTCGTATTCGGGCTCGACGACCGCGACCCGCGCGCCGGCGTCGGCGATCTGGTGGCGGAGAAACTCGCCCTTCAGTGCGGTGTTCAGCGGCACGTAGACACCGCCGAGCTTCGACACGGCGAACCACGTGAAGATGGCGTCGGGTTCGTTGTCGAGCAGCGCGACGACGGTGTCACCGGCGCCGACGCCGTGGGCGTGCAGTCCTCGGGCGAGCCGGTCCGACTCGCGGTCGACTTCCGCGTAGGAGAACGACACCCCGGCAAAGTCCAGGAACCGCCGGTCGGGATGGTCGCCGACGGCCCGGGCGAGCGCGCCGACGAGCGTGTCGCGCGGTCCGGCATGCCACGTCGGCACTTGCATACTTCTAAAAGGTTTATATGCTTACGGGGAACCAGTCAAGGGGGCCCCGTTGGACCTGCAGCTGAGCGAGGAGGACCGTTCGTTCCGCGAGCAGGTCCGGAGCTGGCTCGAGGAGAACATCCCCGCGGAGCGCCGCCCGACTGACGGACTGGCGATGCGCGACTTCGACACCGCCTGGCAACGTCGCCAACACGACGGCGGGTGGGCGGGGATCGCGTGGCCCATCGAGTACGGCGGACGCGGTCTGAGCCTCACGCACCAGATGCTCTGGTGGGAGCAGTACGCCGCGACCGAGGCGCCGCACACCGGTGTCTGTTTCGTCGGCAACACCCACGGCGGGCCCACGCTCATCGTCAACGGGACAGACGATCAGAAGCGCCGGTACCTGCCGTCGATCCTCGACGGGAGCGTCGTGTGGAGCCAGGGGTTCTCCGAACCCGAGGCCGGGTCGGACCTCGCTGGCATCCGCACCCGCGGTGTCGTCGACGGCGACGAGCTCGTCGTCACGGGTCACAAGATCTGGACGAGCTACGCCGACCTGTCCGACCAACAGGAGTTGCTCGTGCGCACCGGGATCGGCGATCGCCGCCACGATGGGCTCACGTGGCTCGTCTGCGACATGCGCAGCGCCGGCATCGACGTGCGCACCATCCGCACGCTCGAGGGTCACCACGATCTGAGCGAAGTGTTTTACGACGAGGTGCGCATTCCGCTCGCCAACGTGGTCGGCGAGCTCGGCGATGGCTGGCGTGTCGCGATGTCGACGCTGTCGTTCGAGCGCGGCACCGCGCTCATGGCCGACCAGGTCGAGCTCACCCGCCTCGTCGAGGAGCTGATCGATGAGGCCAAGGACCGCTCGCTCCTCGGCGACGACGAGGTGGCCCGCGCCCTGGCGACCGTCCGCGCTGAGGTCGCGGCCATGCGGGCGATGACATACGCAGGCGTCTCCCGGGCGTCACGCCAAGGCGAGTCGGGACCCGAGGGCTCGATGGTGCGCCTCTATCTCGGGTTGCTGCGCCAGCGCGTCTTCGGTCTCGCAGTCGACCTCCTCGGCCGCGACGGCATCGCGCTTGGTGCCGACGACGGTCGATCGTGGCCGCGGCGCTACCTGCGGTCGTTCGCGTCGACGATCGGCGGAGGGACCGCCGACGTCCAGCGCGACATCATCGGCTACCGGGTTCTTGGCCTGCCGAGGGGGCGGTAGGCGTGGACCTCGAACTCAGTGACGATCAAACTCAGATCGTCGCCACGTGTGCGGGCGTGCTCGACCGCCTCGATCTTGGTGCCCCGCTCGGCGCCGACGACTGGCGCCAATGCGGCGAGCTGGGATGGTTCGGACTGGCGGTGCCCGAGACGCTCGGCGGAGTTGGCTACGGCGCGGCCGAGGAGGCGCTGCTCTTCACCGAGCTCGGTCGGCGGCTGGCGCCCGGTCCGTTCCTCGGCAGCGCCATTGCTGCCCGACTTGCTGCCGAGAGCGGCCTGCCGATTGCGGCCGGGCTGATCGCCGGCAATGTCGGCGCGGCGTTGCTCGACGGGAACAACGGGCTCGGTACCTGCCGCGTATACGAACGCCGGCCCGGCGATCTCGGGCTGCTCATCGGGCCGGAAGGCGCGCAGCTGTACGCGGCCGACGCGCTCGCGGGCGCCACGCCGCTCGTCGGAATCGACCCGCTGACGACGATCGAGGCTGTGGAGCTCACAGCTGCGCCGCTCGCACATTGGGATGCCGACGCTCGGGGGTGGGAGCGCTCACTGCTGCTGACCGCTGCCCTCCTCACCGGCATCGCGGAAGGCGCGCTGGTGCAGTCGGTGGAGCATGTGTCCGCGCGGCATCAGTTCGGTCAGCCCATCGGGGCCTTCCAGTCGGTTCGACACCGGTGTGCGGACATGGCGATCAGGGTCGAGGCCGCGCGTTCGCTGACACGGTTCGCGTCGCTGTCCGTCGACGATGGTGCGGACGACCTCGGGTTCCAGGTGTTGAGCGCGGTGACCGTCGCTCGCGATGCCGCCATCACAAACGCGTCGGTGAACGTGCAGAACCACGGCGCCATGGGGTTCACCGCCGAGCATGGTGCCCACCTTCTCGTGAAGCGGGCGCGCGTGCTCGCGGCGCGTTTCGGCGGACGCACGGAGCAGCTCGACCGACTCGTCGTCGAGCCGGGACCGAGCTTCGTCCCGTAGGGGGCGATCTAACGTGCGCTAGCGGCCTCCCCGCGTCCCATCACGATCCCATCAACACGGGCGAACGCAATGGACGCATCGACGCCAGCCGGACGACGAGAGCCCACCTGACCAGGCACAATGTGATTTGATCCGTCTGCCTGGACGGTCGCTCCTGTAGAAGTCGAGCAGCACCGCTTCGGTCTTCACGCCTCGATTCTCGCGCGTCGGTAGGACGCGTCCCCAGGGAGTTGCGAGGCGCCAAGGTCGATTGCCGGACAACTCCGTAAGCACCTTGAAGGATTGAGCGACAGCCCAAGCGCACGCTCGTGCATCCGGATGATCCGCGGCGAGCAGCGTGAGCGACGATCAGTTGTCGACGCACGCGACGACGACGTCGGTGAACTCGCGGTTCAGCGAGTCGTTGCCACCATTCAAGAGAGCGTCAAGCTCACCTGCGGTGCGGTCGTTGAGAAAGTCCTCCACGCACGCAGTGCCGTCGGCGCCGACGGTACCCCGGACACTCTCGACGATTTGCGCAGTGAGTGCCCCACGGTCGACCGCGTTGTTGTTGCTGCTGCTGCAACTGGCTGCCGCCGCGCACGCCGTTGCTAGGACCAGGAGCCGTCGCATGTCGGCATCATACGGCCCATGATCGCGCCAGCGTCGATGCGGTGGGTGACGATGGCGGCCAGGAGCATTCGCACACGAGGCGTGCAGGGATATAGCGAGACGTCGCGAGATGTCCGCCGATCCTTTCGGACCGGCGGTCGCGGCTGAGTGCGCGGCGTCTCTACTGGGTCGGCAGCGTCAGGTCGCCCTCGAACTGCGCGACGCCACCTTGGCCATCGATGGCCTTGACGACGATGTGCACCGACTGACCCTTGTAGCTGGCGTCGTACTCGTGGGTCTGCGAGAAAGCGTTGTTGCTCCCCTGCGAGCCCGGGACGGTGGTCTGTTCGCCATCACCCCAGTAGAACTCCACCTGGTACACCTCTTTGTCGTTCGGTCCGTCGTCGTCGTACGCGTGGAGGTCGACCCGAGCGATCGGCTTGCCGTTCTCGAAGTCCGACTCGATGGTGTGGTCGGGTTGGAAGTACGGCTGCTTGTTGTTCGACTGCGTCGTAGTCGGCGATCCACCGCCACTGCTGGAGCCGCCGCCACTGCTGGATCCGCCGCCGCTCGACCCGGATCCACCGCTCGGAGGCGCGGTAACCGCCGCGATCGTGGTGGTGGTCGAGTCGGTTGCCACCGAGGGGTCGTCGTCGCCACTGCTCGCCAGCACGCCGATTGCCGCGCCGACGATGAGCAACGCCGCAATGCCGCCGGCGATCATGGCTGTCTTCTTGTTGTCCACTCCGAGACCTCCTGGTGGGGCAGACCAGCCCGCGATCCCGGAGCCTAGCGAGGGAGTGTTGGTAGCGTTGGGCGAGCGATTCGCGGTCCAGCCCTCGGAGTGATCCCTCACATGATCGACACATACCGGAAGGCCACCTTCATCTCCGCCGATTCGCACGTCACGGAGCCGATCGAGCTCTATGCCGAACGAGTCGACAAGGAGTTTGCCGACCGGGTTCCCCGGATCGAGACCGAGAACGGATGGCGCACGTTGTTCGCAGAGGGCCTGGATCCCCGCAAGCTCATGACGGCCGACGAGCGGGAGGTGGCGATCGTCGGTGACTTCGATGCCGCCGATCGCATCCGCGACCAGGAGCGCGACGGTGTCACCGGAGAGGTGATCTTCCCGACGTTCGCACTCCAGGCGTGCTTCACGTCGGACGATGCCCGCTTCCAGCTCGCGCTGTGCCGCGCGTACAACAGCTGGGCCGAAGAGATGTTCAGCGGCGCCCCGCGGCTGCTCGCCGTCGGTCTCGTACCGATGCTCGACATCGATGCGGCCGTCGAGGAGGCGAAGCGCCTCGCCGACGGCGGGTGCCGAGCGTTGTTCCTCCCGGCCCGCGTGCTGCAGCGTCCCTACAACGATCCCGAGTACGACCGGTTCTGGGCGGTGGCGCAGGAGATCGGGCTGCCACTCACCTTCCATTCCGGCACGGGGCACGAGCCGCGCGTCGTGCGCGGCAACGGTGGCGCGGTCATCAACTACCTGCTGGGTGCACAGCTCGACGGACCGATGGTCATGCTGCACATGGCCGCGGGTGGCGCGCTCGACCGGTTCCCGAAGCTGCGCATCGTGACAGTGGAGACCGGTGCCGCGTGGCTCGGCTGGATCATGACGCAGGCCGACGCCATCTACGAAGACCACATTGCCTGGGCGCGCCCGAAGCTGTCACTCAAGCCGAGTGAGCTGCTGCGACGTCAGGCGCACGCCACGTTCATGTACGACCCGGTCGCGATCAACAACCGACACATCACGGGGGTTGAGACGCTCATGTGGGGCAACGACTACCCGCATCCCGAAGGCACGTGGCCGAAGTCGCAGGAGTTGGCCTCCGACCAGTTCCAAGGCGTCTCCGACGATGACGTGCGCGCCATCGTCGGCGGTACGGCGGCGAAGGTCTTCGACTTCTCCTCGAACTGAGGCCCGCGGTCAAGCCGCTCGGCGGGTGAAGCGTGGGCGCGTGGCCGCGGCCGTCACGAGGATCCCGATGAGCAGATAGATCGCCCAACGGCCATCCGAGGGATCCCATGCTCCCATGAGCTCTCGGGCATTGGTCACGAGCAGGAGCGTTGCCACCGCAAGACCGAGGCCCCGCGCCGGGATGAACCGCACGACCAAAGCGGCGATCGGCGCGGCGATGACTCCGCCACCGAGCATCGCGAGCAGAACCTCCCAGTCGAGGCCGCTGCCTCCAAGCGACGCGATGAGTGATCCCGCGGAGGTGGTCGCAACCGCCACTTCTGCCGTGTTGACTGAGCCGATCGCGAACCTCGGTGTGAGGCCGCGGTGGAGGAGGAACGGTGTCACGACCGGGCCCCACGCCCCGACGAGACCGTTCGTGATGCCGCCGGCCGCCGCGGCGATCTCCACGCCCCGCTTGTCGAACTCCGGTGGGGCATCGTCGCGCGCGTTCGGGTTGTCGATGTCGGGCGCGAGCGGGAGGGGTCGGCTGAAGCGCACAAGGATCCTGATGCCGACGAGGATCAGCATCACCGCCAGATAGGGCTTCAAGTCGTCGCCGTTGACGTTCGCGAGCACCGTGACACCGACGAGCGCTCCGAGCGCGCCGGGGATCGCCAGCCGAACGACGAGCTGGTGATCGATGTTGTTGAAGCGCCAGTGCGAGACGCCGGCAACGAGGCCAGTGGCGATCTTTGCGAGGTTCACGGTGGTCGAGACCAGCGCGGGCGAGAGGCCGTTGCTCAGGAGGATGCTGCTCGAGGTGGGCCCAAACCCCATGCCGAGTGCGCCGTCGACCATCGATGCGAAGAAGCCGGCGATGCCTACAACGAGCAGGTCCACGGTCCTCGGTCTAGCCTGTCGGCTGTGCGTCGTGCGGTGGTTGTGCTCCTTGTTGCCGTGAGCCTCGTCACCGCCGCCGGTCCGGCCGAAGCGAAGCCGAAGCTCAAGCTCACGAGTCCCGCGTTCGAGAACGGTGGCACGATCCCCGACGGCTTCACGTGCGACGGCGCGAACGCAACACCGCCGCTGGTGTGGAAAGGCTTGCCCAAGGGGGTCGTCGAGCTCGCGATCACACTGGAGGATCCCGACGCGCCGGCCGGCACGTTCGTGCACTGGGTGGCGTGGGGCATCGATCCTGATGACGGCGAGGTGGCGGAGGCGACGCTACCGGCCGACATCGTGCAGGGGCTCAACGGTGCGGGTCGGCCGATCTACCTCGGGCCCTGCCCGCCACCAGGGCCACAGCATCGCTACCGGTTCACGCTCTACGCGCTCGACGAGCCCGTGACGATCGGACCCGGCTCGACCATCGACGACCTGCGCGCTGCGATCAAGGGCACGGTGAAGGCCAAGGCGAAGCTCGTCGGCCTCTACGCCCCAGACGCCTCGTTGACCTAGGTATCTAGGTCGCGGCCGCGGTCGGTGTCGCCGCCTGGCGGGGCTCCGACTCGTCGACCACGACCTTGAAGAGCGGCACCGGCTCGTCGAGTCCCTTCAGCGCCACGGCGCCCATCGACTCCATCGGCGGCACCGTGACGAGTCGCTCGATCATCTTCTCCGGGAGCACGATCTCGCCCTTGCCCGCCTGACTGCAGAGGCGGCTGCCGAGGTTCACGGTGTCGCCGACGATGTCGTACTGGCGCCGTCGGCCACCGCCGATGTGCGCAGCGACCACGTCGCCCACGTTCATGCCGATGCCGAACTTCACCGGCGGGATGTGAAGGTTGGCGAGCATGGCGTCGAGCTCGCTCGCTCGATGCTGGATCTCCATCGCGCAGTCGAGCGTGGCCTGCGCGTTGTTCGGTATCGGCAACGGTGCTCCGAACACGGCGAACACCTCGTCGCCCACGAACTTCAGCACGGTGCCGCGGTGGCTGTGGATGATCTCCGTCAGCAGGTCGTAGAAGTGGTTGAGCATCGCCCGGACCTCGGTCGGCTCGAGCGTGGCCGAGAGGGAGGTGAAGCCGCGAAGGTCGCAGAAGAAGAGGCCGACGTCGACGCGCTCACCCTCGATGTGCGATTCGAGCGCGCCCGACTCCTCGAGCTGCCGAGCGACCTCCTCGGGCACGTACTGCGCGAACAACGAGGAGACGCGCCGCCGCTGACGCGTCTCGGTGAGGTATCTCAGGCCGAGCGCGCCGATGAACGCGATCACGATCCCGGCCAACCCGAACACGATGTTCATGATGGCGCCGTGGTCGAAGCGCGTGAACGCCACGAGCAGGTAGGCGCCGGGGAACCACGGTGGGATACCGGTGATCAGGATGACCACGACGAGTGACAGCCAGACCGGGAGGAACAGGACGCCCAATGCCGCGATGAACGCGAGCAACCCGACCGTGACCGTGTTCTCGGTGTCGGACACGGGCTCTAGATAGAAGTTCGTGAGCATCGTGTTCAGCGCGTTGGCGTGGATGAGCACGCCCGGGTACGTGTTCGACTTGTCGACCGGCGCGAG
>JANOHN010000327.1:0-5456 GCA_031406505.1 Acidimicrobiia bacterium
CGAGACGCTCCCACCGTCAAGAGATTCGGCGCCAGTTGCTCGTGTTCCATTGCGTTCGGCGTGCGCGAAAACAAGCGGCTCTTCTCGCGATGACGGAGCGCACTTCGGTAGATAAGTAGCTCGGCGAGAGCGAGTCGGGTCGTGAGCGGGGGTTCCACCCCTCGCGCGCACGGCAAGTTCAGAAAGCCGCCCAAGTTTGGGCGGCTTTCTGCCTGTCTGCAGCCGAAGCCGAGGGGTGGAAGCCCCGCAGCAACGGCGAACGCGAAGCGCCCGGAGAACTACTTCGGTTGCGGAGTGACGCGGAGATACGGCTTGAGCGTCTTGAAGCCGGGGAAGCGCTTCTCGGCGTCCTCGTTGCTCACCGCGGCGGTGATGATGACGTCGTCGCCCTGCTTCCAGTCAGCCGGCGTCGCCACCTGGTGCTTGGCGTTCAGCTGGAGGGAGTCGATGACGCGCAGGATCTCGTCGAAGTTCCGGCCCGTGGTCATCGGGTACGTGAGGATCATCTTCACCTTTTTGTCCGGCCCGACGACGTACACGTTGCGCACCGTCATGTTGTCGGCCGGCGTCCGCTCCTTGGGGTCGCCGCTCGTGCTTGCCGGGAGCATGTCGTAGAGCTTGGACACCGCGAAGTCGGTGTCGCCGACGATCGGGTAGTTGGGCGCGGTGCCCTGCGTCTCCTCGATGTCCTTGGCCCAGGCCTCGTGGTCGGTGGTGGCGTCGACCGACAGGCCGATCACCTTCACGTTGCGCTTGTCCCACTCGGGCTTGAGCGCCGCGACACGGCCCAACTCGGTCGTGCAGACCGGCGTGAAGTCCTTGGGATGCGAGAAGAGCACGCCCCAGCTGTCGCCGAGGTAGTCGTGGAAGTCGAGCTTCCCGTCGGTGGTTGCTGCAGTGAAGTTCGGGGCCTCGTCGCCCAGGTGAACGGCCATCGTCGTTGCCTCCGTCGTCGATCTCGGGGTGGGTCGGGGGTGCCCGCACCTACGCTGCGAGGAGCCGCAGCCTAGACACGCGTGGAGGGGAAACACCAGTGACGAGGTCGGGATTCCCGACGCGCGGCGCGTTGCGGCGGCTCGCCATCGACATGAGCCCGCTGCGCACGTCGCGAGACTTCCGGCTGCTCTGGCTCGGCGAGCTGGTTTCGACGACGGGGTCGCAGGTCGCGCTCGTCGCCGTGTACGTCCAGGTCTTCGCGCTCACCCACTCTGCCGCCGCGGTCGGGCTGGTGGGCTTGGTGCAAGTGATCCCGCTCGCGCTTGCCGCAGTTTTCGGCGGGCCGATCATCGATACCCGTGATCGGCGACGGCTGCTCCTCTGGTCGCAATGGGGTCAGGTGGCGGCAACCGCGGTGCTCGTTGCCGGTGCGCTCGCCGATCATCCACCGCTCGCGGTCGTCTACGCGGGCGCAGGACTCGTTGCCGGCTTCAGTGGCTTCTCGATGTCGGTACGAGGCTCAATCATCCCCAACGTCCTGACGACGAGGGAGCTGCCAGCCGCGCTCGCGCTCAACCAGGCGATGTTCAGCACCACACTGATCGTGGGACCCGCCATCGGTGGCGTGGTCATCGACCAGCTCGGGCTCCCCGTTGCCTACGCGATCGACCTCGTGAGCTTCGCGGCCGCGATCGCCGCGTCGATCATGTTGGCGCCGCAGATCCCAAAGCAGAGCCCGAGCGCCGAGGCGCGCGGCGGTTCCCTAGCTGGCGGATTGGCCCAGATCACCGAGGGGCTGCGCTTCCTGCGCGGTCAGCGAGTGCTCCAGTCGACCTTCTACGTCGACTTGATCGCGATGATCTTCGGGATGCCACGAGCGCTCTTCCCGGTGCTTGCGGTCACGCAGTTCGGGGCATCCTCCGATACCAGGGGATCGGTCGTTGGACTGCTGTTCTCCGCGGTGGCAGTAGGCGCGCTTGCAGGTGCGCTCACCACGGGCTGGGTGCGGCACGTGCAGCGGCACGGCCTCGCCGTGCTGTGGGCGGTGGCTGCCTGGGGCGCGGGCATCGTGGCGTTCGGCTTCTCCGGGGACTCGCTGATCCTCGCGGCCTTCTGTCTCGCCGTTGCCGGGGCTGCCGATGTCGTGTCGGCGGTGTTCCGAGGGAGCATCCTGCAGACCACGGTGCCCGACGGCCTGCGGGGGCGGATGTCGGGCGTGCACATCCTCGTGGTCGTCGGCGGGCCGCGACTCGGTGACGTGGAAGCCGGGCTCGTGGCCGCCGCGTTCTCGCCGATGGCTTCGGTCGTCACTGGTGGGTTGGTATGCATCGCGGGTGTCGTCGCGTTGGCCCTTGCCGTGCCGGAGTTCGCGCGCTACCGCGCGCCGCATGTGTCCGAGGCGTCGGGTTGACGCGAGCATGCCGTCGCCGCGAACGTGGCCCTGATGGCCGGTTACTCGGGGACTCCGTTGGTGAAGAAGCTGGGTATCAAAGAGGGTGCACGCGTCGCGATCGTCAGAGCGCCGAACGGGTTCGCCGAGTCGTTGTCGCTTCCGAAAGGGGTCGCGCTCCGTCGCGAAGCGCGTGGGCGACTCGATGTGGTGCTGTTCTTCGCCACTCGTCGCGCCGAGCTGGCGCGTCGTTTCTCGAGTCTGGCGAATGGGTTGGAGCCCGATGGTGGACTCTGGGTCGCGTGGCCGAAGAAGGCGTCGGGTGTAGCGACGGATCTGTCGTTCGCGCCCGTGCAGGAGATCGGGCTGGATCACGGTCTCGTCGACAACAAGGTTGCGGCGATCGACGACGTGTGGTCAGGGTTGCGTTTCGTGCACCGCGTCGCCGATCGCCCGCGTCGCTAGCAACCACGCGGTTGCACTGACATGTGCGGACGCTTCGTTGTCGCGTCGTCGCCGCAGCTCCTCGCGGATCAGTTCGACGTTGACGACGTCAACGTCGTTGCGGCCGAGCCCAACTACAACGTGGCGCCGCGCGCGCAGGTCATGGTCGTCCGTCAGCGTGAGGAGAGGCGCGTCTTGTCACAGGTGCGCTGGGGTCTCGTGCCCTCGTGGGCGAAGACGCCGGCCATCGGCGACCGGATGATCAACGCGCGCGCTGAGCGCTTGTCCACCAAGCCGGCGTACAAGCGAGCGTTCGAGAAGCACCGTTGTCTCATCCCAGCCGACGGCTTCTACGAGTGGCAGGTCGTTGCGCCGCCGACGACACCCAAGGGGCGTCCGAAGAAGCAGCCAGTGTTCATCCACCGCCGCGACGGCACGCCGATGGCGCTTGCTGGCCTGTGGGCGGCGTGGAAGGTGCCGGACGGCGTCGACGTCGACGGTGCCTCCGAAGATGGTTGGTTGCGATCGTGCGTGATCGTCACGACGAAGCCCAATGATCTGTTGGCACCGATCCACGATCGGATGCCGGTCGTGCTGCCCGAGACCGAGTGGGCGCGTTGGCTCGATCCCGAGCACCACGACGTCGACGCGCTCTCGGAGCTGCTGGTGCCGTTCCCTAACGACCAACTCGAGCTCTGGCCGGTGAGCACGCTCGTGAACAAGGCCGACAACGACAACGACGACGCGGAGCTCGTGAAACCCGTGGGCGACGCAGTCCGGCACTCGTAGGCTGCGGCACATGGCTGACCTCGACTACGTCACCGCGATCCGCGACAACGCGACGCAGCTCGCCGATGCTGGCGAACGAGCAGGACTCGACGCACGGGTCCCGTCGTGTCCCGACTGGGTGGTGGCCGACCTGCTGGGGCACATCGGCACGGTGCACCGGTGGGCTACCGCGTGTTGCGATCGCTCGCCCACGGATCCGTTCATGCGTTCTTCAGAGGCAGGGATCGAGGTGCCGCCTGACCATGCGGCGCGGCCGGCGTGGGTGCGTGAGGGCGCCGGGGTCCTCGCCGACACGTTGGCCGCTCGATCGCCCGACGACCCCTGCTGGACGTGGGCACCGCCGGCAACGATCGGCTTCTGGCGTCGGCGCCAAGCTCACGAGACCGCCATGCATCGGATCGACGCACAGCTCGCAGCGGACGCGGTCGAGCCGATCGACGCGGCGTTGGCGTCCGACGGCATCGACGAGTGGATGGCGCTGCTGCCGAACCGTCCGTGGGTGCCCGACAAGATCACGGGCGCGGGCGAGACCATCCACCTGCACTGCACCGACGTCGACGGGGAGTGGCTGTTGCGGCTCGCACCGTCCGGACTCGAGGTTGAGCGCGTGCACGCGAAGGGTGACGTTGCCGCCAAGGGCGCGGCGTCCGATCTCCTCGTGTGGCTCATGGGTCGAGGGCCGGTCGAGCGTCTCGAGGTGTTCGGCGACGAGTCGCTGCTCATGCGTTGGCGGGAGATCGCCACCTTCTGACGCCCGGCGTGGTTGCTGCGGAGCCCATCCGGTCCGCTACCGTCGTGCGATGAACATTTGGCTCGGCCTTGCTGCCGGAGTGGTGACCGCCCAGCTCGCGACGCTTGCCACCACCGTCTACCTCCACCGCGGACTCACCCACCGCGCCCTTACGGTCCACCCTGCCGCGGCCTTCGTCTTGCGCGCCTTTCTCTGGATCAGCACCGGGATGCGCGCCCGGGAGTGGGTCGCCGTGCATCGCAGGCACCATGCTGCGAGCGACACCGCTGGAGACCCGCACAGCCCGATCGTGCTGGGCTTCTGGCGCGTGCAGCTTGCCAACGCTGCGCTCTACCGCCGCGTGGCGCGCGACGGTGAGACGGTTCAGAAGTACGCGCGCGACCTTCCGCCCGACCGCCTCGACCGTTGGTTCTTCGACCGCGCGTTCCTGGGGTTGGGGATCGGTATCACGATCGCCTGCCTGGTGTTCGGATGGCAGACCGGGCTCGTCGTGTCGGTGGTCCACGCCGTCACCTATCTCATGATGTCCGGCGCGATCAATGCCATCGGACACACGCACGGCAGTCGTCCCCACGACAACAAGGCCACCAATGGTCGAGTCCTCGGGTTGCTCACGTTGGGTGAAGGACTGCACAACAACCATCACAACGCGCCCACATCGGCGCGGTTCTCCGAGCGCTTCGGGGAGATCGACTTCGGGTGGTGGACGGTCAGGCTCCTCGTCGCGGTGAGGCTCGTGAAGATCCGTCAGCTCAGTCGGGACACCGTCAACGCGTAAAGAGCGCTCAGCTACTTGGCGTTGGGAGCGAGTGCCCGGACCACCTCGCGTACCTCCTCACCGGTGCCGAGGATTGCCGGCATGGGTGTCGTCACGCCGTTGGCAGTGAAGCGCGCGAGGTGCTCCCGGATCTCGTCGGTCGTGCCGTGCACGATCAGCTCGTCGATGATCTCGTCCGGGATGGCCTCAGTTGCTGCTGCTCGGTCGCCGGCCCGCCACGCATCCCACATCGGCTTGAGCGCATCGCCGCGCCCGAGCCATTCGTGGAACTGTGCGTAGACCGGCACGTTGAGGTATGCCGCGATCGAGCGACGGCCGACGAAGCGAACAAGATCCCGGTCGGACGTGGCGAGCACGAAGATGCGAGC
>JANOHN010000144.1:0-13870 GCA_031406505.1 Acidimicrobiia bacterium
TTTCTGAAGCGGAAGCCGCCGGTGAGGTCGTACATCCACATGGCGAAGCCGAGTGCGCGCGCGATCCGGCGGTCGATGAGTCCGTCGCGAGCGAAGATCGGGATGAGGAACGGCAAGAGACGCACGAGGTGCGGTGCGTTCTCGAGTGCGAGATGACGCTCGCGCAGACCCTCGTACACGAGTCCGAACTCGCGTTGCTGGAGATAGCGGATCCCGCCGTGCACGAGCTTCGAGGATTTCGACGACGTGCCCGACGCGAAGTCGTCGCGCTCGACGAGCGCGGTGCGCAGGCCGCGGCTCGCGGCGTCGAGCGCACACCCCGCACCGGTGATGCCGCCGCCGATGACCAACACGTCGAACGTCTCGTCGGCCAGCCGGTCGAGCATCGCGGCCCGGTCGAATTCGGGGATGCCCATTGGGAGTCAGGTTACCGGCGGGTAGGGAACCTCCCGGAGCGAAGAATCGGGGCCGAGGATACGATCCCGCGCATGCCAACGCCTGGAATGAAGGCCCACATCAGCCGCTGGATCGCTCCCGCGATCTTCGGGGGCGCGCTCTTGGTGCTCCTCACGCCGGTCGTCGGTGGCACCGGTGTGGCCCCGTCCATCGGCGAGCCGGTGACGCTGTCGTGCATTCCCGGTGCCGACCTCGACACGCAGCACCTCACCGTGCCCGGAGGGGCCGGCTCGGTCACGATCGATCTATTCGGCGCGCAGGGCGGCGCCGGTGGTGACGGTGCCGGCACGCTCGGGGACAACGGAGGGCTCGGCGGACACATCCAGGCGACGTTCACTGTCGCGCCCGGCGACGTGATCAACGTGCTCGTCGGCTGTCGTGGTGAGGACGCGCCCCAGGGTGAAGCTCGAGGTGGCGTTGGTGGCACCGGCGGGGGTGGCAATGGCGGTGGCTCGGGCGGGGTCGGGTTCGGCGGTGGTGGTGGCGGCGGTCAGACGCGGATCATGCTCAACGGCACGTCGGCTGATCACATCGTTGCGATCGCGGGTGGTGGTGGCGGCGGCGGTACCGGCGATGGCGACGGCTCGGGTGGTGGTGGCGGCGGCGGGGCCGGACTCCCGGGTACAGCCGGCTCGGTCAACGCGAACAGTGGAGGCGGCGGTGGCGGCCAGCCTGGCTGCACCGGCGGAGTCGGTCACAACAACCCCGGCGGTTCGTGCCTCGTCCTCAGTGGCGGAGCGGGCGGTGGCGGCGACCCGCTGTCGTACGGAGGCGGCGGCGGCGGCGGTGGCGCGCAGGGTGGCGGTGGCGGTGGCGACGGCAACGAGGACGCCGGCAAGAGCTCCGGTGGTGGCGGTGGCGGTTCGAGCACCGTCTCCGTGAGCAGCACGGCCCGGCTCGCCGCGTTCGTGGTGGTGCCGCAGCAGGCGGGTGTGCAGCCGGGCAACGGACGCGCGGTGATCACGTTCGCGGCTGGTGGGCCGGGGGTGCTCTCACTCGACGGGGCGGTTCCGGTGCCTCTCGGTGGATCGGTGAGCCCGATCCAGGCGCTACCTCGTACGACTGGCTGAGGCCGGACGTCAGTACGCCAGCAGCGTGGTGAGATCGCGCTTGATGTCGGCCACCTGCGGGAGGATCGTCGCTTCGAGCGTGGGCTCGTAGGCCACGACCGTGTCGAGCGCGGCGAGGCGCATCACCGGCGCGTCGAGATCCTCGAAGCACTCGTCGGCGATCCAGGCCGCGATCTCGCCGCCGAAGCCCGCGGTGAGCGTGTCCTCGTGCAGCACCATGACGCGACCGGTCTTGGCCACGGAGTTGGCCACGATCTCGTGGTCCCACGGCACGATCGTGCGCAGGTCGATGATCTCCACCCGCCCACCGTCGGGATCGAGCTCGTGCGCCGCCTGTACCGCGCGGTGCACGGTGGCGCCCCACGTGACGATCGTGACCTCACTTCCCGCGGTCATCACCGTGCCGCGCCCGAACGGCAGCATCCAGTCGGACGGCGGGAACGGGTCGCGGTTGTACCCCTGGCGGTAGAGGTGCTTGTGCTCGAGGAAGAGCACGGGATCCTCGGTGCGAAACGCGGTGCGGAGCAGGCCCGCGGCGTCTCGCGCCCGCGACGGGAACACCACGTGGATCCCCGGGATGTGGGCGAAGATCGACTCGCCACATTGCGAATGCCAGATCGAGCCGCCCGTCAGGTAGCCACCGATCGGGACCCGCAACACCATCGGACACGAGAACGTGCCGTTGCTGCGCCAGCGGATCGTGGACGCTTCGGTCTTGATCTGCTGCATCGCGGTCCAGATGTAGTCGAAGAACTGGATCTCGGGGCATGGGCGCAGCCCGCGGAGCGCCCCGCCGATGGCCCGCCCGACGATGTTCGCTTCGGCAAGCGGCGTGTTGAAGCAGCGCGCTTGCCCGAACTCGCGCTGAAGGCCGAACGTGATCCCGAACACGCCGCCCTTGCCCGGCACCTCTTCGAGCGTGTGGGGGTCGCCATCAGCGACGTCCTCGCCGAACACGAGGATGCGCTCGTCGAGTGCCATCTGCTCGTGCAGCGTGAGGCGGATGGTCTCGCCGAACGTGACGACCTCGCCCTGTTCGCCGAGAGTCTCCGGTTCGGCTGGCATCTCGGTCACCGTCAGCGGCGCGCACACGTGGTCCTGCACCGTTGCCGGGTCGGGCCTCGGTGCCTCCAAGGCCTGGAGCGCGGCCTCAGCCACGAGCGCTACGGCGCTCACGTGGATCTCGGCGGCCTGCTCTCGGGTCAGCGCTCCGCACCCAACCAGCTCGTCCTCGAGCACCTTGATCGGATCGTGCTCGGCTTCGTCCTCCAGCTCCGCGTGCGACCGATACTTCTTCTGATCGTCGGAGAGCGAGTGCGAGTACGGGCGAGTGACGATGGCGTGTACGAGGCCGGGTCCTTCGCCGGCCCGCACCCGCGCAACGGCCTGCGCACTCTCGCGTCGGGATTCGAAGTAATCGCGGCCGTCGAGCTTGGTGATGTGGAGGCCCCGGAAGCCCGCGACCAACTCCGAGATCGGCGCGGGTGCTTGGTCGGTGGATCGAGTGGAGATGGCGTAGCCGTTGTCGGCGACCAAGTAGAGCACTGGCAAGGCGAGTCGGCATGCCGTGTTGAGGCTCTCCCAGAACTCTCCTTGTGAAGTGGCACCTTCGCCGAGCGACACGTACGTGACCTCGTCGCCGTGCGCGACGCACCCAGGGAGTTCGCGACGCACGATGTATCGCGACGCTTCGGCGCAGCCGATCGCCGAGAGGCATTGGCTGCCGGTCGCGCTCGACTGGGTCACGATGTTGCGTTCCGGGTCGCCCCAGTGACACGGCATCTGGCGACCGCCCGATGCCGGGTCGTCGGACGAGCCCACCGCCTGGAGCAAGATCTCGAGCGGCGTCACACCCAACCCGAGTACGAGCGCGCGGTCGCGGTAGTAGGGGAAGAACCAGTCGTACCCCGCGCGCAACACGCGCGCGAACGCGAGGAGCAACGCCTCGTGACCGGCGCCGGAGATCTGGAAGAAGGCCCGGCTCTGCTGGCGGAGCGTGATCTCGCGGTCGTCGATGGCGCGCGAGATGCACGCGAGGCGAAAGTCGTCGACCGCTTCAGCGAGCGCGACACCGCGATGATGCCCGGTGATCCATTGACGGAGTTTCAACGACGGCAGGATACGCCGCGTGCTCATTCACGGTGCTCGCCCACGGTTCTCGACGCTGACACGCGCGTCAGCCCCGTGCGGGCGTGCGGAGTCGATACGGTGAGCACGATGCGAGCGTCCCGAGGCGGATTCCAGTCGCCGGTCGTGCGCCGGCTGCTCGCGGAGCACGGCCTCGACGCGGCGAGCATCGAGGGGACCGGCGCCGGCGGACGACTCACTCGGGCCGATGTGGAAGCGGCCGTTGCGGCCCGAGCCGGAGCGGTGCCCAAGTCGCCCAGCTCGGTCCGAACCGGTGGCAGCCTGAGCCGGACCGAGCCGCCGCCACCACCTCTACCTGCCGACGTGACGGCCGCGGAGCCGCCGGCACTGGCCGAGCCGGTCGCCGAACCAGCGGCCGAGCCGATGGCCGAACCGGTGGCCGCTCCCGCTCCACCACCAAGTCCGGCATCGTCACCAGCCGAGTCCACGCCCCACGAGACGCTCGTGCCGTTCAGCAAGATCCGCCAGCGCATCGCGGCAAACCTGCGCGAGTCGATCAGCACGGCGGCGCACGCGTTCTGCGCGGTCGAGGCCGACTTCGAGCAGGTGGATCGGGTTCGCCGCGCACACGCGGTGGCGTGGCGGGAGCGCGAGGGCTTCTCCCTCACGTACCTTCCGTTCGTCGCCCGAGCCGTCGTCGATGCGCTGACCGAGTTCCCCCACCTCAATGCATCGGTCGTTGACGACGCGCTCTTGGTTCGCCACGACGTGCACCTCGGCATCGCGGTCGATCTCGACCACGAGGGGTTGATCGTGCCCGTCGTGCGCGGCGCGAGTCGCAAGTCCCTCGTGGAGATCGCCCGGGGCGTCGCCGACCTGGCCGAACGGGCACGCGCCAATCGGCTCCAGCCCGACGAGGTGGTCGGCGGCACATTCACGATCACGAACCCCGGACCGAGCGGCACCCTCGTGTCGGTGCCGATCATCAACCAGCCGCAAGTCGGGATCTTGGCGACCGACACCGTGCGTCGTCGCCCGGTGATGGTCCCGACCGGCGACGGTGGCGAAGGCATCGCGATCCACTCGGTCGGGATGCTCGGCCTCTCGTTCGACCATCGAGCGGTCGACGGGGCGTACGCAGCGTCGTTCCTCAGCCGCGTCAAGCAGCTCGTCGAAACCCACGACTGGGAAAAAGAGGTAGCCAGCACCGCCTGAAACCCGCCCCGGCTCGGCCGCCGACCGCTCAGGTTGCTCCGGCTGGCTGCCGAAAAACATGGACAGAACTGGGGCGCGGTGGCACGGAGGCAGGCGATGTCGGGACGCGAGCTACTGGTGCGCACGCTGGCGCGGCCGTGGGGATGCGCCGGTTTGCGCCGCGCGTCTGCTGCCCTGCTCCTGGCGACGTGCATGCTGTTCTTGCTCGCCCCGCCCATCGCCGCGACGCCTGACCCGCTCGACCCCGGACTTGCGGATCAAATGAGCGCACTCCTTGGCGGCGCGCTCGTGGGTACGGAGGCGGTTCCGCCGAAGCTCAGCGTGACGGCTCCGTCCGTTCCTGCGCTCGGGAGCGGGGTTGCGGGGCTCTTTGGCCTGCTGGGTACATCGCGAGTTCCTGCAGGTGCCGTGCCAGTGGGTGTCATGCAGGCGTCCGACGCGACCATCGGAGACGCGCGCATCGAGCGATCGCCGGCGCCCACGCGCGCTCGGGCGGAGCTCCGCGACACACGCGCCACGGGAAAGCGCGCCGTGCTGAACCTGGCGCAGACCTCCACTGCGCTGCTGGTGCTCGCGCTCGCCGCGGCGGCGTTTCTCGCATTCGAGTCGGTCCACGGCCGTCGGAACCCCCGGGTGGTCACGGCTCCTCTCGATCGTCGCGACGGGACGCTGGAGTTCGAGTGAGCACCACGCGCGACCTCACACCCCTGGCCGATCGGCTCGCCGTGCTCCAAGCCGCGCGGACGCTGGCTGCCCTCGTGGTGCTTGGCGTGCCCACGCTCATCGGCGACGCGCCGCGTGATCTCGTCCCGCTCGCGGTCGCGTACATCGGTGTGACGGCGGTCGTAGAGGGCTTGCGTCGTATTGCCCGCATCCGAACGCCGCTGCTCGTGACGGCCATGCTGCTGGCCGACGGCGCGTTCCTTGCCGTCGCCGTGACGCTCACCGGTGGCGCGCGCAGCCCTTTGCTGTTCCTGATGTTCCTTGACGTGCTCGCCGTCACCCTGCTGGCCTCGTACCGGAGCGGTATCAAGGTCGCGATCTGGAACGCATTGCTCCTGTTCCTCGGGCAGGCCGCCGTGCGATCAGGTGTGATCGACGCGGCTCATCCGGCCAACGATCGCGACACTGCGCTCGGTGCCGCGGCGTTCCTTGCTGTTGCGTTGTGTGCGGCCGCGTTCTCGGCGCTGAACGAACGCGCATTGCGCGAGAGCCGCTCGCAGCTCGCCGGCTTAGTGGAGCTCGATGGGGATATCGGCCGCGCTGATTCACAAGCCGAGGTGAGCCGCGCGATCGCTCAGCATGCCGTGACGCGCCTCGGGTTCGAGCGGGCTGCCGTGCTCACTCGCACGGCAGAGGAATGGGAGGAGACGGTGGCCCCGCGAGACGGCGTCGCCACCACGCGCATCAGCGACATGCCGACCGATCTCGTCACCGACTCCATCGCGCGCCGCTCGTTGCCCCGCCTGGCTCGTGCGCTCGATCCCGCGGACCCACTCGCGATGTTGCTCCCAAACGCGAGCAACGTGGTCGTCGTCGGCCTCGTCGCGGGCGGGGAAGACCTTGGCCTCGTCGCAGCCGAATGGGGTGAGCGCCGCGCCCGGATCCCCGCGGGGACGGTCGACGTGTTCGCACAGGCGTGCTCGCATGCCGCCCTGGCGATCCGGAACCGCGCCCTCTTGGAAGAGGTCGCGCGGCTGGCCGCGGGCGACCCGCTCACCGGTTTGGCGAACCGTCGAGCCTTCGACGAGGCGTTGGATCGCGAGGTCGAGCGCACGATGCGAGCCGGTTCGTCGGTCACTGTCGTGCTCTTCGATGTCGATCACTTCAAGACGATCAACGACACGCGTGGGCATCCGGAGGGCGACGCGGTGCTGCGACGGATCGCCCACGCGCTCGCGGCCGGCACGAAGGGCTTCGACCTCGCAGCCCGACTCGGGGGCGACGAGTTTGCCGTGATCCTTCCCGGATGCAATGCCGAGGAAGCGTCAGGAGCCGCCGAGCGCCTTCGGGTCGAGGCCGCAGCTGCCATTCGAATCGGGGAGGGGGACGTGAGCGCAGGAGCCGCGACGATCCCGGGCGACGCCGATGACCGTGACGGCTTGATCGCCGCCGCCGATGCCGCCCTGTACAGCGCAAAGCGGACCGGCCGGGCGAGGGCGCTGACCGCACGCTCCACGCTCCAGCACTGACGCGCCCTATTTCGCCCTTGCGCTCAAGTTTTGGGCGCGCTTCTGTCGAGACCGCTCATGGCGGGGGATTCACGCGAGATCGAGTTGCGCGCGAAAGGGATAGTGGTGGTGCGCCCGTTCAGGGGATCAAAGGCCGCAATGGCGGTCCTTATCGTCGTGAGCGGGGTGGGACTCGGCGCCGCGGTCGCAGGTGCCGAGATGCGCACCCATGGTGCCTCGCACTACGACTGCAGCTCCTCCAACGCGCCGTCGTGGTGCCAGCCGTCGACGACCGTCGCGGCGCCACCGACGACGAAGCCGACGACCCCGACGACGAAGCCAACGACCACGACGACGAAGCCAACGACCACGACGACGAAGCCAACGACCACGACGACGAAGGCAGTCCCAAAGCCGACGCCCACGACCACAAAGCCGATCCCCAAACCGCCGACGACGACCACGACGAAGCCGGCGCCGCCGATCGCTCCGCCGCCGGGCTCCGCCCCGAGCGCCGGCGCTGCCGCGGTGACCGAGCCGGAGTCACCCCCAACGCTGCCGGCACCGGAACCCGTAGTGGCCGAATCCGCCCCGGATCGGGACACCTCGGCGCCAGCCGCCCCCGCGGCGCCCCGCCCCACGATCCCGCCCTTCGTCCCGGCTCCGTCGCGTGCGCCGATCGGAAGCCTTCCGGGCGTCGGTCGGTTCTTCGCCGACCCCACGAGCATCCCGTTCTCGATGGCGGTGGTGATCGGTCTCGCCGGGCTGGCCACGATGGGGCTCGTGCTGCGCGGCACGTTCGGGCGCCGTCGCACACCAATGATCCCGACCGACGAGGGTGAGTCCTTGAAGTTCCGGTGAGCATGCGGCCGCGCTCGATCGGCACCTGGGACCGCCTCGCCGTGATGAGTGGGCTGCGAGTGGTGCTCGTTGCGGCGGCCCTGCTCGTTCCGCCAGCTGCTGGCACGTTCGGCGCCGGGCTCACAACGTTGTCGCTCGCGTATCTCGCGGTCGCGGCCGCGGCCGAGATGTTGCGGCGAGCCGCGCACCCCGCGGCGATCCGCGCGGCCTCGCCCATAGCGGTGCTCGACGGCGCGTACGTGGTGTGCGTGATCGTCGCGACTGGTGGACCGCGGAGCCCGCTTGCAGGCGCGGTGTACCTCCTGGTGGGTGCAAGCGCAGTGCTCGTGTCGCCGAGTACGGGGATCGGCGTGTCGTGCTGGTGCGCGCTGCTGCTTGCGGGCGCGCGCGCCGGTGAGGACCTTCGATGGTGGTCGCTCCACGGCCGGTACGGCGATCGTTCGGTTGTTGTCGCCGCGATCTCCTACGTCGTGGTGGCGCTGGGAATCGCGATGGCCCAGTTGGTCTCGGAAGGAGGCTTGCGCCGTCGTGGTGATCGCGCTGACGCGCTCGTGCAGCTCGGCGACGTGTTCGATGATTCCGACCAAGACGACGGGGTTGCCGTCGCGCTCGTGGGTCACGCACGCGACTCGCTCGGCTTCCGACGCGCCGCGGCCGTCGTGCGCCGCCAGGATCTCTGGCGAGGGGCCACAGCCGACTACCTCGACCAGCTCCTCTTTGCCAGGGACGAGCCGCTCGGCGCGAGCGCGGCGGCCGCACTCGACCGTGCGCAACCGAGCCTGGTGCGCGCCCTCGATCCCGGGCTCCTCGCCGACATGCTCCCCAGTGCCACGAATGTGGTGCTCGCTCCGTTGATCGGCGAGCGCGGGCCGCTCGGCATGGTCGCCGCTGAATGGGGAGGTGGTGCGCGTGAGAGGGTGCCGGCGGCAACGGTCCGAGCGCTCGAGTCGGCCGCGGCGCATGCGGGTCGCGCGTTGGACCGCCAAGCCCGCCTCGACGAGGTCGCGCGGCTGGCAACGCGTGACGCGGTGACCGGCCTCGCCAACCGCCGGCTCTTCGAGGAGACCCTCGACCTCGAGCTGGGCCGCGCGCGACGGCAGGGCACACCGCTGAGCCTCGTCGTCCTCGACGTCGATCACTTCAAGGTGGTCAACGACACGGAGGGCCACCGCGTCGGCGACGAGGTATTGCGAGCAGTGGGTCGCGCGCTGGTTTCGATGACCAAGGCCAGCGACCTCGCCGCTCGCTACGGCGGCGACGAGTTCGTCGTGCTGCTCCCGGGGTGCTCGCGGCTCGAAGCCCCGACGGTCGCTGAGCGGGTTCGCCAGGCGGTGACCGAAGGCCTGGCCCGGCACGCGGTGACGGTCAGCGCGGGGGTTGCCACCGTTCCTGACGACGCGCGGGACGCCGAAGACCTGGTCGCGACAGCCGATGCCGCGCTCTACAACGCGAAGCGGAGCGGTCGGGATCGCACGTCGACGCCGCGTCGCTGATCGCAAGCCTCGCGGTTCAGGACCGCGCGCTCGCGTGGACGAGTTCGGCCGCGAGCTCGCGCAGGCGCGTGTAGTTGGCCTTTCCAGCCGGGTTCCGATCGAGGGAGTCGACGAGGAACGAATGCTTCGGACGCTTGTAGCCGGCGATCCGATCGCGACTCCACGCGGCAAGCGCAGCGTCGTCCAGTTCGTAGCCAGGAGTGCCTTGCACAAGCGCGACGACCATCTCGCCGAAGCGCTCGTCGGGAACGCCCACGATCACGCAGTCGAACACGCCAGGGTGCTCGCGCAGCAACAGCTCGACCTCTTCGGGGTAGACCTTCTCACCGCCGGTGTTGATGCACGCCGAGCCGCGCCCGAGCAGGCGGATAGCACCGTCGGCCTCGACCGTGGCGTAGTCGCCAGGGATCGAATAGCGCACGCCGTCGACAACCCGGAAGGTTGTCGCGGACTTCGCCTCGTCCTTGTAATAACCGAGTGGAATGCGACCCGTGACGCCCACGAGCCCGACCTCGCCGCTACCCCACGCGACCTCGCGGTCCGTCTCCTCGTCGAGCACCTTGACCTTGTCGTTGACCGCGAAGCGCGCCGCTTGGATCTCGGTGCCGGTCGTGGTCGCGCTGCGCGTCATCATCCCCTCCGACGAGCCGAGCGAGTCGATGAGCGTGACCGCGGGCAGGTGCGCGAGCAGCGCAGACTTGGTCTCGGGGCTCCAGGTGACCCCCGACGAGGTGATCGCTTGTAGTGCGGAGAGATCCCAACGTTGGGGCTCGGCATCGAGCGCAGCCAGCAGCGGACGCGCGAACACGTCGCCCACGATTGTGAGCACCTGCACGGCCTCGCGCTCGATGTCGCTCCACACGCGCGCGGGGTCGAGCCCGGGCTCATCGATCAGCACGACCGTGCCCGCGCCGGCGAGCGCCGAGAGCGCGGTGAAGAGGCCGGTGCCGTGCATGAGCGGGCATGCAGGCAAGGAGGTACCCGCCCGCTTGCCGGTTCGAGCTGCTGCGATCGGATCCGGGGGCTCCTTGCCTGGGCGGGCGAGTTGCCAGAGCGCGACGTAGACGTCGTCGGTGCGCCACATCACGCCCTTGGGCATGCCGGTGGTCCCGCCCGTGTAGAGGAAGATGAGGTCATCGCCGTCGGGCTCGCGTGCCTGCCATGCGCCATCGGGTGACGCAGCCGCGAGGGCGGTCTCGTGCGGCGTTCCCGTCTCGAGACTCGTCGGGCGCCGGTCGACGGGCTGGCCGGCGATCGCCTCGCGGACGGTCGCGCTGAACTCTGGGTCGTGCACGACTGCCTTCGCGTCGGAGTTGTCGAGCACGTACCGGACCTCGTCGGCGATGTAGCGATAGTTCACGTTCACGGGCACGCAGCCCAGCTTCAACGCCGCGAAGAACGTCTCGAGGTACTCGGGGCGATTCGTGCAGACGATCGCGACCTTGTCGCCGGCCCGCAGCCCCTTTGCCCACAAGTACGACGCGAGCCGCGCCGATCGATCGTCGAAGTCGCGCCACGACACGCGTCGCTCGCCGCAGACGATCGCGTCCCGGTCCGGCACGGTCTCGGCGATTTGGTGCCAGACGGTCGCGAAGCTCCACCCGGGCATGGCGCGCAGGCTAGGTGCCCCCCAAGCGCCATGATGGTGCATGGCTTTGAGGGTTCCGGTCGATCTGCTCAGCGTGGCAGGAGCGACGACCGACCGAGTGCGCGAGGTGATCGCCCAGGCCATTCGCGGCCGGGTTGC
Organism: Acidimicrobiia bacterium; assembly: GCA_031406505.1. Taxonomy (GTDB): domain Bacteria; phylum Actinomycetota; class Acidimicrobiia; order IMCC26256; family PALSA-555; genus SHVJ01. Next base: position 11,102 of record JANOHN010000144.1, read on the forward strand.
GGGCAACCCACGCGGGCCAAGCGTCGATGTGCACGGCGACGCGGGGTGGTTCGGGCCCGAGTCGGTGGCATGGCGGATGCACGCCGATCTCTCGTCGATCATCGGAGGTCTGCGCGCGCTCCTGTACCAGACGCTGCATCCGCTCGCGATGGCCGGCGTCGCCGAGCACTCCGACTACAAGAAGGATCCGTGGGGGCGGTTGCACCGCACGAGTAGGTTCGTCGCGGCCACGACCTACGGCACGAGCGCGGAGGCGGAAGAAGCGGTTGCGCGCGTCAAGCACGTGCACGAGCGGGTGCGTGGGATCGCGCCCGACGGACGGCCGTACTCCGCGAGCGATCCCATCCTGTTGGCATGGGTGCATGCCACCGAAGTCGACAGCTTTCTCGCCGCGTTCCGGCGTTACGGGCCCTCTCGCCTGATTGAGGCCGACGCGGACCGCTATGTCGCGGAGATGGCCGTCGTGGCGCACGCGTTCGGCGCCGACCCAGTGCCGACCACGACCGCGGAGTTGGCTGCGCTGCTCGCGTCGTACGAGTTGCGCGCAACGAGTCAGGCGCGAGCCGCCGCGCGCTGGCTCATGGTCCCGCCGATGCCCTGGCGCGTTCGCCCGGTGTACGCGGTCGTTGCTGCCGCGGCGGTCGAGCTGCTGCCCTTCACCGCGCAACTCGAGCTCGGGCTCGTCGTTCCGCCGCTCGCTGGGCCCGTGGGTGTGCGGCCGGCGACGCGCGCCTTCGTGGGAACCGCTCGGTGGGCGTTGGGCGAGTCTCCGACGCTCACCACTGCGCGCCATCGCGCGTCGGCCTGACGAGCACGCGGTTCACGCGGTTCGTGCCCTCGATCACATCGTCTACGACCGGGAAAAACTAGACGGGCGCCGCCGGTGCTGGGAGCGCGCGCTCGGGCAGCGGGCGAGCGAGGATCGCGTCGATCGTGCGCTGGGCGTCCCAGCTCGAGTATGCAATGCCCACGAATGGCACGAGTGACTTGGACCACCGCGACAGCACGCGGGCCACGATCTTCTTGACGAGCGTCTTGCTCATGGTGCGGCCCGTGCCGACGTCGGCGTCGGAGCCGCCGGTCATGGCCACGATCACGTCGCGAGCCACTTTGTTGGGGTCGGGGTCGATGCCGGCATCGCGGAGCGCGTGCACGCGTAGCGAACCCGCAACCGACACCTCGACGGCCAACGCGAGCAGGTTGGTGGCCAACATGAGCGGCATTGCCGGTGGAAGGGCGGCGCCACTCGTCAGCAGTACCGCGAGTGCTTCGGCCTCTTGGCCGGCCGCGGCCATGCCGCCCGTCGCCGCGACGAGCGCTTTTGCCGACGCCGTGCTTCGTACCGGGAGCGGCCGTTCCACGATCTTCGGCATGATCACGGTCAGGAGCTGCTCGGTCTCCGTCTCGAACACCGCGACTGCCTGGCGCGGCGTGCGCACCTTGCGGAGCTCGCGCATCGCGCGCGCGACGTAGGGGACGGTGCCAGGCGGGAGCGAGCGCGGAAGGGCGCGCACGGTGGAACTCACTGACTCTCCAACGGCCTTGGCCCAGTCCATGACCATGGTCATGGTGCTACCTCGGACGACGTTCGTTCAACGCCAGCGCGTTGTCTCGCAGGACGAGGCGCTGTGCGGTGTCGTCGAGCTCCTTGAGCTCGGTCACGTAGTCGAGGGGCTTGGGCATGCCTTCGATGTGCGGCCAGTCGGAACCGAAGATGACCCGGTCGGTACCCATGAGGTCGACGACCTCGTACACGTCGTCCTCCCAGAACGGGTTGATCGACACGTGTTCCCGGAAGGACTCGGAGGGGTGGTCGCCGAAGAAGCCCGGCATCTTTCGCACTTGCGAGTTGAGCTTGCGGAACAGGTCGGGAAGGAACTCCGAGCCGTTCTCGACCGATGCGACGCGCAGGTTTGGGAACCGCTCGTACAGCTTGTCGAACGAGAGCGAGAGGAGGAAGTCGTAGGCCGCGCGCTCGATCGCGAGCACCTTGATCGAGGGTCGTCCCGCGCCCTCGAACGTTGCCGCGAAGCCATCCTTCGCGTATCCCTGGCTCGAGTATCCACTGTCGCCGGCGTGCACGACGACAGTGATCCCAGCTTCGTTCGCGCGGGCCCAGAAAGGGTCGAACGCCGGGTCGCCCGGCGAGCGTTGGCCGGTCGCCGTCGTTGGCGCCGCAGGACGCATCACGACGACGCGCGCGTCGCGCTCGATCGCCCACTCGAGCTCGCGCACCGCCCAGCCCACGTCGCACAGCGAGATGTATGGCGCGGCGTAGATACGGTCGCGGAAGTTGCAGCCCCAGTCCTCGTCGAGCCACCGGTTGAACGCGGTGAACGTGATCGTCACCGCTTCGGGGTCGTGCTTGAGCAGCTCCTCGTAGAGGATGCCGAGCGTGGGGAAGAGCCAGATCTTCTCGATGCCTTGCTCGTCCATCGTGGTGAGGCGCGCGTCACGATCTCGGTACTCGGGGCGGATGGGCTCGCGCTCACGGAGGAACTCGAGCGGGCTCTTCAGATCAGGGTTGCCACGGAAGTAGTCGTGCATCGCCCCGGCCTTGGCGATGGGGTCGAACGTGGGGTTGACGACCGCGCGGCTCACCTGGCCGCCGATCACGTGATAGCGGCGCCCGTCGATCTCGGCCCACTGCACGCACCGCCACCCCTGCTTGGGGTCGAGGTGACGAGTGAACGCGTCAAGCGCCTCGTAGTAGTGGTTGTCCGCATCAAACGCCGCGTACGCGAGCTCCATACGACTCAAGCGTACGAC
>JANOHN010000158.1:0-2147 GCA_031406505.1 Acidimicrobiia bacterium
GGTAGAGCGCGTCGATGAGTCCGGGCGTGTTGAGACACGTGACGCCATGGCGCAGCGCGAGCCCCGACCGCGGCAACACGAGCCCAGCCGACCCCTCCGGGATGGAGACCGCGATCCCCGTGGGCACGAGCGCGCGGCCACCGGCGGGTGAGAGCGTCACATCTTCCGCCGCGTGCAGGTCGTACCCCGCGTCGTGCGGGTGCTGTTGTGCCGGGAGCTGCGCGTCCGGCACGAGCTTCGTGAACGTGATGCGCATCGCCGTGCTCCTATGCCGCGAAGTCGCCGGCCAGCTCGGCCCGCTGCTCGTCGGTGAGCGTGACATCGGCCGCATACTCCGGGTGGTCGACCACCAGGTGGACTGGCCCGTCCGTGAACGCGCGCTGCTGCTCGGGCGAGAAGGTGAACTTCAGATAGTGGACGGCCGACGTGACGTCTTCGCGCGTGAGGCGCTCCGCGTCCTCCTCGCGAGCGGGCACCTGCTCGGTGCCCACGGCGAAGTGCACGTGGTCCTCGATGCCCACGAGGCGCGGGAGCCAGGAACGCAACGCGGCGGGGTCGTCAATCTCGATGAACATCGTGCCCGACAGCTCGCCTGGCCCCGGCAACAGCTGGTTGTAGGTGTTGATCTCGTGTGCGATCTGCTCGTCCCGCAGCATCTTCTCGGCGCGCGCCATCTCCTGGATCTGGAACCGCATCGTGGACGTGTTCTCGAACACGATCGAGAGCATGTCGCCGGCGATCAACCGGCGTCGCTTCTTGGTGGCGATGATCTCGGCCCGAAACGCGTCACGCTCGCGCTCGTACTCGCGGAGATCCTTGATGTCGCCGTTCGTGAGCTTGCGCACGTCAGGTCTCCTCGATGCCGTAGGCCCGGGCCAGCACCTGCACTGGGTGGCTCGGCACCTTGCCGGTGGCTTCGCGAATCGCGGTGTTGGCGAGATGGCAGTCGCCGGCAACGAGCTTGGTGTCGGCCTTCTCCACCGCTTCCATCAACGGCTTGGCGATCTTGCGCGCCATCTCCACATTCTCGGCTCGGAGGCCCCACGTGCCGTCGATCGCCGAGCAGCGCTCCACCATCGACACCTTCGCTCCGGTGAGCGCCATCAGGTCTCGGCTCTTCGGGCCGATCTGCTGCGCGCGGTAGTGGCACGCGGCGTGCCAGGTGATCGTGGCGTACGTGGTCCCGTCGAAGTCAACGTCGAGCGGCTCCTCACGGTTGCGAGCCATGAGGTACTCGGCCACGTCGAAGGTGTGCGCGGCCACGAGTCGCGCGTCGTCGGTGCCGAGGAAGTCGGGGACCTCGTTCTTGAGCACGTACGCGCACGTAGGTTGCGGCACGATCACGTCGCACCCCGCGTTGACGGCAGGAAGCAGTGCAGCAACGTTGCGCTCGGCATGCTCGCGGAACTTCTCGACGTCACCCGCGTCGAGCCACGGCATGCCACAGCAGATCTGGCCGGCGGGGAGATCACACGAGATCCCGTTGCGCTCGCACACTCCGACCGTGGCCTTGCCGATCTCGGGATCCTGGTACTCGACCAGGCAGGTCGGGAACAGGGCCACCGGTCGCCGGGGCGTACCGGCCGGCTTCGGAGGCGTGCGGCGCAGGAACCACTGCGAGAACCGTTCGCGGGCATACGTGGGGAGCAACCGCGCCCGCGAGATGCCCGTCGCCTTCTCCATGAGGAAGCGCAACGGCTTCACGTCGTTCGTGCGGTTGACGACTCCCGAGAGGGCTGTCGCCATCTTGCCTTGCAGGTCGGTGCGGGCCAACAGCCGCGCACCCTTCGGCACGTCGTTGTTCTCGGCTTGGATCGCGAGCGAACGGAGCATCAGCCGTGGGAAGTCGATCACCGACTCCTGCCCTTGCTCCGGGTTGTACGGGCAGACGATGTAGCAGAGCTTGCACTGGTAGCACTCGTCGACGACCACCTTGTGCTGCTGATCGGTGAGGAAGGTCACGTCGTCGGCGCCGTCGTCGCGCTCGTCGATCATGCGGAACAGGTCCTTGAACGACGGGCAGAACTTCACGCAGATCCGGCAGTCGGAGCAGACCTGGAACGTGCGATCGCGCTCGACCCGCGCGTCGGCCGTCGCGAGATACGTGGCGTCGAGCGGGTCGTACAGGTGCGTTACCAACGAGCTGG
>JANOHN010000196.1:0-2467 GCA_031406505.1 Acidimicrobiia bacterium
TGGGGTCAACGTGACGCCGAATGCCGCGGCGACGTCGCCGGTGTGGATCCAAGTCTCGGCGAGCCGAGTGGTCGCGAGCGTCTGGATCGAGAGCTCGCCGGCCACCCACATCACGCGCTGGCGTGGATCGGCGCCCGCGAGCAGCAAACGCAGCGTGTCGACCCCGGCGAACCAACGTTCACGCAGCTCCACCACCGACACGTCGCGCTGCGCGGCGACCATCGCCTCTGCGCTCTCGTCGACCGTGCTCGCGCGCTCCGGCCCGGCGCCCATCCCCTTCGCCACGTCGGGAAGTCGCCCTTGCGCGCTCGCGATCGCCAGCTCGTTGGTCTGCGCCAGGTGGAGCACCACGTCGGCGACCGTCCACCCATCGAGGAGCGACGGGAGTTGCCATTCGGCGTCGGACCGACCCGCGAGCAGTCCCGACAGCTCTTCCTGCTGGTCGGCCAAGGCGTGCAGGATCTCGTCCATCGCAACTCCTCGGGTGTGCGTGACTCCCTAGCGTGCCACCCTGCGAGGTGGGCGGGGCACGAACGGGCTGGTGCGTTCCACGTACTCGGCGTACCCGGGGCGCCGCTTCGCCATCGAGCGCTCGAGGAGCGGTACACCCGACACCCGCCGCAACAGCACGGTCATCACCACTGCGCCGACGATGCCGATCGCGCCGACGCCGTGCTCGGCCGCGACGAGCGCGATGCCCCACCACACGCACGCGTCGCCGAAGTAGTTGGGGTGCCGGGTGTAGCGCCAGAAGCCGCGGTCCATCACCTGCCCGGCGTTCTCCGGGTCGGCCTTGAACCGAGCGAGCTGCGCATCGCCGACAGTCTCAAACGTCAGGCCGAGTGCCCAGAGCACAACGCCGACGATGGCGAGCGCGCCGATGCCCGGTTGGTCGCCCACCTGCCCGAGCGTGACGGGCAGCGCGACCACCCACATGAGCACGCCTTGCACCGCGAACACCGTGACCAGGCTCATCCACCAGAAGCGCGCGCCGTGGTGACGGCGCATGGCCTGGTACCGGTAGTCCTCCCCGCGCCGCCAGTTCCGCCAGGTGAGGTACGCGCTGAGGCGGAGTCCCCACAACGCGGTCATCCCCACCAGCAGCCATTGGCGCGTGGCGTGGCCATCGACGGCCACGCGCACGGCCACGGCCACCGTCACGAAGCCGAGCCCCCACGCGCGGTCGACGAGCGATGCGTCGCGTCGCACGAGGCTCGCCAACCAGGTGATCGTCATCACCGCGGCGACGGCCCCGGCGGCGACGACGAGCGCCGTGGCGGTGTCGCTCATGATCCTGAAGTGCTCATGCCTTTGTGGTGACCGGTGCCGCGAGCGCTGTGTCGATCTCACGGTCGAGCGCGATCCAGGTGTCGTCGAGCCAACGCGTGAACTCGTCGCCGGATGGCACCTCGGCGCGCGCGATGCGCCGCGCGACGTAGTGGATGGTGCGACCCGAGAACGACGGCACCCCACGCAGGATCCCGCCGAAGGAGTCCATGCGGTCGAGCCCGGTGTGCCAGGCGACCACCACATCGGCGTCGGGCGCGCCCGCGAGCAGCGCGGCCGAACCGGCGGGCCGCGGCGGCATCAGGTGACGGAGCACCGAGAGCCGCTCGGAACGCGCGGGATCACGCTCGGCGATCTTGGTGAGCGCGCGAGCGCGCTTGGCCGGGTTCGCACGCGTGCCCTCCGGGAAGATCATGGCGGCCACGCCCGGCCCCATGTCGCTCGTTAGCGCCGTGAGCGCGGCCAGCTCAGCCGAGGAGTCGGTTGCGCCGCGGTCCACGAAGTGGTTCCGCAACCAGTTGCCGGCGACGTCGAGTACCGGGTCCACCAGCAGCTCGCGCTTGAGCACCACGCGCGCCTGGAGCCCGGCCGGCCCGACGATGACCCACGTTGACACGACCGAGTCGATGAGGCTGGCGTGGCGTGGCATCACCACCACGGGTGACGGGTCGTATGCGTCGAGGCCTTTGACCTCCACCCGCAACCCTGCGGTCCTGCGCAGCGAGGTGAGGATGCAAGCAGCCCACCACCGTTGAACCTCGGTCAAGCGCACCAGGTCGTGGGTCCCGCGCGTGAGCCAGATCCAACCCAGGCGCACGAGACCGAGCGTCTCGATCCACGCCCAGCACACGCCGAACGCGAGCAGACGGGTGATCGGCAGCCGCCGCGGCGCGCGCACGAGGTCGATGATCAGCGCGATCGGGAGCCAGATCGGGATGAGCACAACGAGCAATACCGCCAACAGCGCGATCACCGGGATCGACACGAGGCGCCGACGGACGGTCGTCAGGCGCGATCGACCAGTGGTCATGACGGGACGAACCGGTCGGGGAAGGGCTAGTTGCTTGCGCCGACGCGGGCATCGAGCTGCGCCTTGCAGCCCATGACCAGGCGTGCGGTGTCGCGCTCCTCGCAGATGTAGCGGCCGATCAGCGCGCCGGTTTGGATGTCGATGGAGTGG
>JANOHN010000209.1:0-8467 GCA_031406505.1 Acidimicrobiia bacterium
GGGGGTATCTCCAGCTCTTCGACGATCTGGAGACCTGGCTGTGCGAGATCACGGGGTACGACGCGGTGTCGCTCCAGCCCAATGCCGGCTCACAGGGCGAGCTGGCCGGGCTGCTCGCGATCCGTGCGTACCACCACAGCCGGGGCGACGAAGGACGCACCGTCTGCTTGATTCCCGCGTCCGCGCACGGCACGAACGCCGCGAGCGCGGCGATGGCCGGCATGCGCGTGGTCGTGGTGGCCTGCGACGACCACGGCAACGTCGACGTCGACGATCTCAAGACGAAGGCACACGAGCACAGCGAGACGTTGGCCGCACTCATGGTCACGTACCCGTCCACACACGGCGTCTTCGAAGAGGGGATCCGTGACGTGTGCGCTGTCGTACACGAACACGGCGGCCAGGTGTACCTCGACGGGGCCAACTTGAACGCGCTCGTGGGAGTGGCCAAGCCCGGCCACTTCGGCGCCGACGTGTCGCACCTCAACCTGCACAAGACGTTCTGCATCCCGCACGGCGGTGGGGGACCCGGCGTTGGTCCGGTCGCTGTCCGTGCGCACCTGGCGCCGTTCCTGCCGAACCACCCGCTCGTGGCCGAAGCGGGGCCGGCAACCGGCGTTGGGCCGATCTCGGCCGCGCCGTGGGGGTCGGCCGGGATCCTCCCGATCTCGTGGGCCTACGTGCGCATGATGGGCGGTCCCGGACTGCTGCACGCCACGCAGGTGGCGATCTTGAATGCCAACTACGTCGCGCAGCGCCTCCGTGACCACTACCCGGTCCTGTACTCCGGCCCGGACGGCTTCGTCGCCCATGAGTGCATCCTCGACCTGCGCGGGATCACGAACACCACCGGCGTGACTGCGGAGGATGTTGCGAAGCGCCTCATCGACTACGGCTTCCACGCCCCCACGATGTCGTTCCCGGTCGCGGGCACGCTCATGGTCGAGCCCACGGAGTCCGAAGGGAAGCACGAGCTGGATCGGTTCTGCGACGCGATGATTGCGATCCGCGCCGAGATCGACCAGGTGGAGCGAGGGGAGTGGCCCGCCGAAGCGAGCCCGCTGCGCCGCGCCCCGCACCCGGCGGCCGACGTGGCCACCGATGCCTGGGATCGGCCGTACTCGCGGGACGTTGCTGGGTTTCCCTCAGGGGGAATCGGGCAAGACAAGTACTGGCCGCCGGTCAGCCGGATCGACAACGCCTACGGCGACCGCAACCTGTTCTGCTCGTGCCCGCCGCTCGACGCCTATCTCCAGGGTGATGGGGTCGACGACGAAGGAGACGCGCGTTGATCCTCACACCCCAGCCCGGCATCTTCGCTCAGGGAACTCGGTCGCAGTATCACCTCGAGTTCGATCTCAAGGCAGGTGCCAAGCCCACGGACCTCGCTGGTGCGGTGGGGAAGCTTCGGGAACCGCTCGTCACGGCCGGCGGCACCAACATGGTGATCGGCTTTCGTGGCGACGTTTGGCGTTCGATCGCACCAAAGGACACGCCGCTCGACGCGCACGATTTTGCAGGCGTCGAGGGTGACGGACGGAGCGCGCCCGCGACACCGCACGACCTCTGGGTGTGGCTCCACGGCACCGGACCTGATGTGCTTCTCGACAACGCGCGCGCCGTCGCAGCCGCGCTCGCACCGGTTGCCGAACTCGCCCAAGAAGAGCCGTGCTTCGTGTACCTCGACAGTCGCGATCTCACGGGCTTCATCGACGGCACCGAGAATCCCCAAGTGGAGGATGCGCCCGAGGTTGCCATCGTGCCCGCGGGACAGCCAGGGGAGGGGGGCGCGCACGTCATCACGATGAAATGGGTCCACGACCTCGGGTCGTTCCACGCGCTCGATGTCGAAGGGCAGGAGGCGGTGTTCGGTCGCACGAAGCCCGACAGCCAGGAGCGCGACGACAAGCCGGACACCGCGCACATCAGCCGCGTCGTCATCGAAGAAGACGGCGAAGAGCTCGAGATCTATCGCCGCAGCACTCCGTACGGGCGCATCAAGGAGCACGGCCTGTACTTCGTCGCTTTCAGCGCCGACCCCAGTCGCTTCGAGAAGATGCTCGCCAGGATGTTCGGCACCGCCGACGGCACCCACGACCACCTCACCGACTTCACCACCCCCGTCAGCGGCGCCTTCTACTTCGCCCCGTCGTTAAACGCCCTCAGGTCCCTCGGCGAGACGCCGTAAGCCGGAACAACGCTCGAGCGCTGCACCAGTTGCCGCCTCCGGCGGCAACTGGACATAACGAGGCTTATCGGCAGATTCTTCGTGGGATCAGGGGTCGAGGACTCCGGTGTCCTCGAGGAAGTCGAGCAGGCCTGGGGCCAGGGTGCGGTCCCCAAGGGCGCTCACAGGGACCCAGGCGGCTTCTAGGGCGTCGTCGCCGGCGGTGACGCCTTGGTCGGGCTCGAGGGGCGTCACGACGAAGTCCAGGATGACGAAGTGGCTGTCGTCGACGTCGTCGATCCGCTCAACCCAACCGAGGAACCGATCGACGACGACCCGGAGGCCGGTCTCCTCGGCAACCTCGCGTACGACCGCCTCGTGCAGGGTCTCTCCGAGCTGCACTCGTCCGCCGGGGACTGACCAGGTTCCGGCCGCAGGTCCGTGACCGCGCCGGATGAGCAGGATCTGGTCGGCATGGAGTGCCACGGCGCCCACCGCAACCTGCGGTGAGGTCACGTGGGGTCGCGCAACGAGCGATGCATCACGAGTGCCCGGGCGGTGAACCCTTGCTCTTCGAAGAAGTTCTTCGTCGCTCGGTGCCCAGGGAGTGCCTGCGTGTCGATGCCCACGCACTGCTGCTCCACGCAGAAGTCGACCAGCACGCCGGCCATCGCCTCACCCACACCCACGGAACGTGCGTCGGTCTCCACGAAGAGCTCCGCAACGACGCCCAAGCGCTCCCCTGTGCGCAACGTCTCGATCTCCACCGCGCCGAACCCCACAGCCGACTCATCGATCCTGCCGACAACCACCAGTGCGTCGTCGCGGTCGAGCAGCGTGCGATACGCCACGTCGAGAGGCTCGGGCCGGGATTCCCGTGCGAGCCAGAGGACGCCACCGCGCATGGAGCCGAGCTCAGCGCGAAGTGCCGTCGCGAGCCGGACGATGTCCCCGATGTCGTCCGGGGTCGCGCGCCGGCAGCTCTCCACGGTCAGGAGCCGCGAGTGAGCTGTTCGATCTTCCCGAGGATGGTGTTGCGCGCTCGGCTCGAGGCCTCGTACGCACGAATCGCCTCGAGGTCGGCCTGCGACAGACCATCGAGGTGGTCGACCACCTGCGATGCCGAGAGATCGTCGTAGCCGGGGATTGCGAGATCGGGTCGGCTGACCGGTACGCCCGCCGGCGCAGTTCGGGCCGATGGACCGGGCGCGGCGGCGGTTGCCCTCGACGAGGGCGACTCGCTCGTGGACACGCCGAGCGCGCCGAGCGCCGCTTCGGCCTTCTCGCGAAGCGTGTTGATCCCGGTGGACAGGAAGCGGAGCACCTCAGGGCCACCGTCGACCGTTGCAGTCTCACCAAACGAGCGCACGTGCTCGATCTGCTCGCCCACCGAGCGGCGGCGTTGCGCGAACTCGGTGCGGCCTCGGGCCACGAACATGCGCATGAACTGCGGCGCGCTGTCCCGGAGGAAGAGCGCGAGCCCCAGTGGTCCGTAGACCAGGAGCTCCTTGGCTCGCTCAGTGGTGTCGTTGTCGTCGGTCACGGCGGTGAGTCTACGGCCGGGTCACGTCGATGTCGCGATGCAGCCACCGCGGACGCGACCAGCGCGAGCATCGATCCCAGCAACACCCACTCGCCGAACCGCACGTAGGGCGTCTCCCCCGTCGTCGCCTGGATCGTTCCGGAGGTGATCCGATTCACGAAGAGCTCACTCGTGTCATGGACGCCGCCTCTCGCATCGATCACACCGGTGATCCCGGAGATCGACGCGTGCAGCACCGGACGTGCGGTCTCGGCGGCCCGCATCTGACTCAACGCAAGATGCTGCGCGGCCAACCCCGAACGGCGGTACGACCGGTTGTTCGTAGTGACCACGATGAACTCCGCACCGTCACGCACGAAGTTACGCACCAACGGTGAGAACGCCGACTCGAAGCAGATGACCGTGCCGAAGGCGTGGCCGGCGGTGTGGAACAAGACGCGCTTCGTGCCGCGCTCGTAGTCGTACGGCACCTGGTCGAGTGCACTGATGAACGAGAGGGTGTCGCGCCAGGGCACGTACTCCCCGAACGGCACCAGCTGCTGCTTCGAGTAGATCCCTTCGAGCTCACCGTTCGGGCGGTACACCAAGTTGCTGTTCGCGACCCCATCGTCGGGCGTCTCAGTCAGCGCGTTGACGAGCACGACGGCGTCAAGGGCCTGCCCCACTCCCACCAACGCATCTCGCACGTAGCTGAACCGTGTGGGGTCGCGGTCGACCGCTGACTCCGGGAAGACCACGAGGTCGTACTGGCCTCGCAAGGTCGCAGCGAGCTCGAGGTGCCGACGGAGGAGATAGTCGTTGCTGATCTCCGCGGTCGTGAGCTCGCGGTTCTGATCGTTGCCTTGCAGGAGGGCGAACTTGACCGGTCCCGTCTCGGTCGGGTCGAAGCGGGTCAGCACGGCGACGCCGCTCATTGCGAGCAGGCTCGCCACGCCGGCAGCTGCGAGCGCGAGTGAACGGTGGGCGCGCGTTCGCCAGGCGCAGAGCGCTTCGACGAGCAACCCGTTGCCCGCGACGACGATGAACGTCACGAGCGGGACCCCGCCCAAGCTCGCAAGAGCCCGCGCCGGCGACACGTCGTGTAGCGCCATGCCGACCTCGCCCCACGGGAACCCGCCGAACGGCGCACGCGCCCGCAACCCCTCGAGGACGACCCAGACCGCGGCCGCGAGCCACGGCGAGCGCATCCCTCGCCGGTCGAGTGTGGCAACGAGCGCACCCGTCAACGCGAGGAATGCCGCCTCCCCCGCCACGAGTGGCACGACCGCCACCGCGCCGAAGTAGCGCGACCATTCGAGGAGCACGCCGAAGAACGCGACGCCGAACAGGAACCCGAACAGCGCGGCGCGCCCCGGTGTTGCCCCGCGCCAGGCCCACAACAGTGGGACGAGGGCGACGAGTGCGAGCGGGCCAAGATCAGCGGGTGGGAACGCGACGCCGAGCAGGAGCCCACCACCGACGCACGCGAGAGCGCGCGTCCGGATCCCCACCGCGGGACGGCCGGCGTCGAGCCGGCTGCGGCTCAGGCGCAGTCGCGACAGAGCATCTGCGCTTCGTCGGCGAGCTGGTTTCTCGGCAGGACCAGGAAACACGAGGAGCAGAGGAACTCACCGGGCCGGCGGGGCATGATCTTGGTCGGCCCCTCGCCGCGGTCGTCGACATCGACCTCTTCCTCCTCGATCTCCTCTTCGTCGTCCTCGAGCGTGGCCTTGGCGGTGCGCTCCTTGAGCAGCGCGTCCAGCGGGACCTCCACGTCGTCGGGGTGCGACTCCTCTTCGAGCTCGAGCCCGTCCTCTTCGTCGTCGTCGGCCTTGGGGTCGGCCTCGGGCACCACTGCGTCGGTGATGACCCCGACCGCGACCACATCGGCCGGCGTGTCGCCAACGACGAGATCCACGTCGTCGATGTCGATCTCCACGAGGTCGTCATCGAGCGCGTCGTCCTCGTCGAGGACCTCTTCGTCGAGATCCTCTTCATCGAGGTCCTCGGCGTCGATCTCGACGTCCGCGTCTTCGAACTCTTCTTGGCTCATTCGCTCGATTTCTAGTCCCGGCCGGGCTCGTTAGGGGCCGGAGCATAATCCCGCGCCCGCTCTGCGACGCCGGAACCCGGCGAACGCCACGCGCATTCCCGGTGTTCGCGAAGGTGGGACCCAGGAGGCCGCTGGGACCACTGCTTGGCCCGCCCCGCGCGAGCGGGAGGGTTATCGCAGTGCTCTCGCCCTGGTCTCCTGGGCCCCCGGTGTCCCGCCGGGTTGGGCGGGGACACCCGTAGTACGCCCGACGACGGGGCCGCTGTCAAGTGCACGTCGGTCAGGGCCGCGGGGGCTTGCGGAGGGACTGCCGGGCTCAGCGTGCCGCGCGCTTCGCCTCGGCGGCTCGCTCCGACTCGAGCCGTTCGAGCCCGTAGCTCTCGTGATCGACATGGCGCATGGCTCCGGCAATCGCCAGGTGGCCAGCTTGCTGCTCGATCAACCGGTGCATCTCCTGGCACACGCGGCGATAGGCCGGATGACCCTGCGGAGACGTTCTGAGCTCGAGCATGTGCGTGGCTTCGCGTGCGTTGAGCTGCATCGAGAAGCGCACCCGGTACGCCAGGGCGACTGCGTACGGCGCTTCGGTCGGGAACGGTTCGGCCACCGCGTCGTAAAGCGCGGCCGAGCGCTCCATCGCCTCGTGGAAGTCGCCCGCGAGCCCCGCGCCACTCATATCCTCGGGAACCTCGTAGCCATGGTCGGGGGTGAGCGTCTGCCATTCGATGGTGAGCATGCGGTGTCGCTGGAGGTCGCGGAAGGCTCCGTAGTCGGTGAGCACATCGAAGCGGTACCCGGTGCGCTCGAACGCGCGACCGGGCTTGTGCCGTCGGTTGGTGCGCTCCCCCACGTAGGCGTCGACGAGCGCGCGCCGATCATCGGGACCGAGCGTTCGGATGCGGCGGAGCACCTGGTCATCGGGCAACCCCACGTTCGGGTAGCAGATCGCCGCGAGGACCTTGTCCTCACCCTCCGGATCGAAGTCAGTCAGAGCCACCTCGGGACGCGACTCGCCATCTTCGTCACCGAAGATCCGCGCCACGACTGCGTCGGTCTCGATCCGCGTGCGCTCGAAATACTCGGTCCAGGCCACGCCCCGATCCGCACGGTCCACCCGCGTGAGGAACGACGGGATCACCTTGCGGAGCTCCGTGAGCATCAACGTGGCGTACGCACGCGCCTCGGGCAGCGGATGAGCGCGCATGCGCAGGAGCAACGCCTCGAATGCCTGGCCAGTGCCGTAGATGCCGACGTTCGACAGCGTGGCCGCCGGAAGCATCCCTCGAGCCGCGTCGCACGCCTTCGCCTTGATCGTCTGCTTGTAGACGAAGTCGCTGTCGCTGGCCTGCTTGGGATAGGTGTCGCGGGCCCAATCCATGAGCAGCGGCAGGCAACGCGAGTACGCATCGAAGTTGGCGTCCATGTCGGCGATGTAGCGCAAGCCGAGATCAGACTCGAGCACTCTTCTCGGCCGGTGGTACCGGTAGCGACCGTCGAGGCGCGTGTCGTATGGGATGTAGCGCGTGGACTGCTCGAGGTACGCCATGAGCCGTCCCCACTCGAGAATCTTCGTGAGCAAGTTCGACGCCTGCTCACATGCCAAATGCACGCCACCGAGCTGTGCGACGGAGTCGTCGCCGTACTCGAGGAACACGCGGTCATAGAGCTCTTCGGCACGCGCGAGCCCGATCGTCGCGTCGACCGTGAGATCCCCGGTGAGGTCGAGGTCGCCAACGAACTCGTCAAGGAACAAGCGACGCAAGCTCTTCGAGGAGCGCGAGTACCGCGCGAACAGCGCGCCCTTGACGACCTCGGGCAGGTTGACGAGTGCGAACACGGGCCCATCGAGGTTCGTGAAGTACGGGCGCAGCGTGGCTTCTTCCTCGGGAGTGAAGCGCTCGACCGCGTACTGCATCTCGGTGCTCGTCCTCGATCCCTGAGTCTGGGAGTCCCGGGCCCGGCCGGTCTCCCTGTCCGCCCCCGGAGGCCATCGTGGCCGGGCCGGTGGCCGATGGTACTGACGCCCTCCGATCCGCCCGTGGATGGAGCCGGCCTCCGGGACGCCGCGCCCGGAGCCCTTGCCCGGCTTGGGTCTCAAGGGACGAGCGTGACCTCACCGACGCCGAGCGTGACCTCCAGGTCCTGGACGCGCTCGCGGTGGACACCGTCCACCTCGAGGCGGACCGGCCTGCCCCAGGAAATCAGTGCGTGCGTGCCCTGGGCTGTGCGTATGCCCGGATGCGGAAGGTGCGTGCCGGTCGCCAGTCGCGCGCGCATCGGTCGTCGTTGACCGGCGTCGATCGAAGAGACGTGCACCTCGAGGCGGCCGTCGCCCGGATGACCGCGCGGCACGACGTCGCGCCCACGCAGGTATTCGCCGTTCGCGATCACGACAGTCGTCGCGCGGCCGTCGTACACGACTGCGCCGTCGACCTCCACTCGACACGGAAGAAGCCGGTGATGTCGGGCGAGACGGTCGGGCGGGGTTCCCAGCACGACCATGTTCATCGCGCGCTCATTGCCATCGAGGTGGAGCACATCGAGGGTCACCGGCGCGTAGACGCGCCGGTGCTCACCAGCGATGCCGATCGCGCGAGCCAGATCGCTCGACCGATGAGCGAGGAAACGCACGCTTCGTCCCGGGTACCGCCCGACCGCTTCCGCGAGCTGCGCATCACCACCCTCGATGTCGAGCACCGCCCCCTCGGGCTCAGGCTCGGAACCC
>JANOHN010000238.1:0-6721 GCA_031406505.1 Acidimicrobiia bacterium
TTGGCGTGTTTTTCAAAGTATTCTGTGCGTTTTTCATCCACCAGTTTTTGCTGATGTTGGTCTAAACCTGGCAGTTTTAACATGCCGATAGATTGCAAATGTTGCTCGACCACTTCGCCAATCTCTGCCACTAAATCACCCTGCTCCACTGTCAGCGGTTTGCCGTTGAAGCCTTCGCCCACGAGCGTCGGTGCGGTCTGGCCGATGGCCGGGTCGTCTGCGGTCTGGATCGTGTCGTCGGCGGGCGGCAGCTTCGCGCCGTCGACCTCGACCCGAGGACTCAGCTCCTGCTTGGCGGCGCCAGCCGGCGCGGCCATTGCCGTCATCACAAGACCGGCCGCGAGCACCGCCCTGAGCAGATGGGATCGGACTCTCATGTGGGGACCTCCATGGCCGAACGGCTGTGGGCGCGGCCGACCAACAGCAGCGCCCCGATGATCAGAAAAGCACTCATGTCCATGAACGCCAGGGTGATGTAGCCAAGTTCCTGGAAGTACGGCGACGCACAGTCGATCGGGGTTGTCGAGCACGCGCTCGAGGATTCAAGCCACGGCACTCGCTCCAGCAGCCAGTGGTAGAGCGCGAGCGGAGCACCGATCGCCACGAACGGCGCGGCGTACCAGAAGGCAGCCCGGTCGCGACGCAGCACACCGACACCAAGGATCGCGGCGAGCGGGTACATGCAGATGCGCTGGTACCAACACAGGACGCACGGTGCCAGGTTCTTGATCTCCGAGTAGAAGAGACTGCCGGCCGTGGTGACAAGCGCGACCACGAGCGCGAGGCGGTACGCGCGTGGACCCACGACCGCGAGGACGCGCTCACCGATGCTGCGAGCTCGACCCCGTGTGCGTACTGCGATCGCCACGCACACCAACGCGATGAGCGCGGTGTTCGCGATGAGCGTGAGGCCGGTGAAGAGCGTGTTCGCCGTCTGGATATCCATCAGGGCTCACTGATCTCGATCTCGGCCCCCCGATGTCGACCCAGACGTCATTCGCCTTCATGGTGACACCGATTGCATTGCCGTTCGGTCGCGGCGGCCACCGCTAGGGCTGGGCGCCCACCTTGACGCATTCTAAGAATCAGTCTTAGAATCGCTCTCATGACTTCTGGGCCGCCTGCAGCCACGCCAGCGCTCGAGGCGCACGGGGTCTCCTTCTCCTACTGGAGCGAACCGGCGGTCGTCGACGTGAGCCTCCGAGTCGCTCCGGGAGAGTTCTGTGCGCTCGTGGGCCCGAACGGCTCGGGCAAGTCGACGTTGGTGCGCATCCTGCTGGGATTGCTGCGGCCCGATGCCGGCGTCGTTCGTTGCCTCGGCGTGGAGCCCGGGCAGCACGCCGAGCGCTGGCGCGTGGGCTACGTACCCCAGCGCCAAGCGCTCGCTCCCGCGTTGCCCGCGACCGTGGCGGAAGTGGTGGCTACCGGCGGCATCGCCCGCCGCGGGTGGTGGCGCGCTCCCAAAGCCGCCGATCACGACGCGGTGGCGCATGCCCTCGACGCGGTGGCGCTTGCGCCGTTGGCTCGACGGCCCGTGGGCTCGCTCTCCGGTGGAGAGCAACAACGCGTCCTGATCGCCAAGGCCTTGGTCAGCGAGCCTGCACTGCTCGTGCTCGACGAGCCGGTCGCCGGTGTGGACGCGCCATCCCAACGAGCGTTCCGCGACTCGATCGTGCACGAGGTGCGCGAGCACGGCGCCGCGGTCCTGTTGGTGACCCACGAGCTCGGAGCCGTCGCCGCCGACCTCGACCATGTACTCGTCATGAAGCGATCGATCGTCTTCGACGGCGGTCCGGCGGAGCTGGCCGCCCGCGGTGTGAGCCTCGGCGTACACGCCGAAGACCTTCCGCTCTGGCTCGAGGGACTTTCATGAGCCCGCTTGCCGCGATCCCGCTTCCCTGGCCGTTCGACACCGGATCGATGCAGCTCGCGCTCGCTGCCGCAGTGGTCGTCGCCGCGTGCGCGCCATTGATCGGCGTCTTCATCGTGCAACGACGTCAGTCGCTGATGGGTGACGGCGTCGGCCACGTGGCGTTCGCCGGTGTCGCAGCGGGCTTCTTGCTCGACGTGTGGCCCGTCTGGACCGCCTTGGCGTTCGCGATCGGGGGCGCGGTCGTGATCGAGATGCTTCGCAGCCGCGGGCGCGCCACGGGCGACCTTGCGCTCGCGCTCACCTTCTATGCCGGTCTCGCGGCCGGCGCAATCATGGTTGGCAAGGCCGGGGTGAGTGGCGAGCGCGTCGAGAACTACCTCTTCGGATCGATCCTCGATCTTGGGACCGACGACTTGCTGACCATCATCGGCCTCGGCGTGGCGATCCTCGTGGTGCTCGGTGTCATAGGACGAGCACTCTTCGCCATCACGCTCGACGAAGAAGCTGCACGGGTCACTGGCTTGCCCGTCGATGTGTGCAACGGGCTGTTATCGGTTCTTGCCGCCGTCACGATCGTGGCGGCGATGCGGGTCCTCGGGATCCTGCTCGTGGCCGGGATGATGGTGCTACCCGTCGCATCGAGTCGTCTCGTCGCTCGCTCGTTCCGCAACACCGTGCTCCTTGCGGTGGGTATCGGCGTGTTCTCTGCCGTCGCGGGCTTGGCCGCCGCACGCGCGTGGGATCTCGAGGCCGGGGGATCGATCGTGCTGTGCGCGTCCATCGTCTTCGGCATCGTCGCGGTCTTCTCGCCTCAGCAGACGGCGCGCACCGAGGGGTAGGGGTTCACGGCCGCGCCCCGACCGGGGTGGATCTCGAAGTGCGTGTGCGTGGCGGTGTAACGCGCATCGCCCGTGTTGCCGACGTAGCCGATCACCTCACCCTGCGCGACGCGACGGGGGCCGCCTTCGTACGACTCGAGGTGGAAGTAGTAGTAGAGGTTGCCATCGTCGCCGTTGAGGTACGCGCCGTTTCCAGAGGTACCACCGGCCTTGAAGGTGACCGAGCCCGCCACGACCGCGACGTTGGGAGTGTTGCGAGCCGCCATGAAGTCGACGCCCTTGTGCGCACCTTGATGGCGAGGTGCTCCCCAGGAATCGATGAACGACATCGCCCCGCGTATCGGGCACACGATGCCCGTCACGACAACGACCCCGCTGTAGCTCTTCCCGTTGGCACGACTGCTCGCCGCTCGGGCGATCGACGCGGCAATCTCCCGAGCGCGCTGGGCTTCGGCCTGGAGGCGGAGGTACACCTCGAGCGCGTCGAGTGCGTGCTGCGCACTCTGGAGCTGTACCTGGACTTTCGCCTGCTCGGCCTCGGCGTTCGCGAGCGCGACCTCTTGTTCGGCCCGCCGGGCTTCCAGCGCCACGTGCTGCTGTTCGAGATCGGCCACGAGGGTTGCCAGGCGTGAGACCGCCGCATCTTCCTCTCGCTTCGTGCCGCTGAGCAGCTTTTCGCGCCGTATCCCGCCGAGCGGGTCGCCGTCCGAGAGAAAGCTCTCACCCTCGAGCGAGTCGCGACCCTTGTATGCCTCAACCGCGCGCTTGCGGGCGATCACGCGCAGCGCGGCTGCCTCGGCTCGGTTCACGGCAATCTGGGCCTCGAGCGTGACGATCTGGGCCGTCACCTCCTCGTAGTGCCCGATGGCTTCCTCGTACCGCGCCGCGGCAGCATCGGCGGTCTCCTGCGCCGCGACGACCTTCGTCTTGGCATCGGCGAGGGGATCGGCGGCGACCGGCGAGGCGGTGCTGACCACCATCGACACCACCACGCCCAGGCAGAGGACTGGAGCGGCCCATCGAGACCGACACCGAACAGGGGCCACAGAGTGCTTGTTGGGCAACATTGGCAACATCATCAAGGCGCGGCCCAGCAGAGGGATCGGCGGGGAGCAGCACAAGGGTAGGCGCCGGTCGGCGTGGCCACAACGGCGGGCCGGTCACGGCGCCATCGGTAGCCTCCCCACCGTGCGATTGGCGGGGGAGTGTGCGCTCGTGACCGGATCGACGTCGGGCATCGGCAAGGCGATCGCGGTCGAGTTCGCTGCCCAAGGCGCCAAGGTCGGTGTGCATGGCCGCAATGTCGAGCGCGGCACCGCGGTCGTCGAACAGATCGAAGCCGCTGGGGGCACCGCGACTTTCATCGCCGCCGATCTGGCAACCGAGGACGCATGTTCCAAGCTCGTGGCCGACATCGTCGCGGTGCTTGGCGGGCTGACCGTCCTCGTCAACAACGCGGTCGCTGGCGCGGTAGATGACACCGACTCCGCGGTTGCCGACATGAGGACCGCAACGTGGGAGTCGACAATGCGGGTCAACGTCACCGCTCCCATGTGCCTGAGCCGAGCAGCGATCCCGCACATGCGCGCCGCAGGCCACGGATCCATCATCAATATCTCGTCGCGCCAAGGTGAACGCCCGAGCCGCGGCCTCGCGGCGTATGCAACAAGCAAGGGGGCGCTCAACGCGCTCTCACGCGCGATCGCGGTTGAAGAAGCACCGTACGGAATCCGGTGCACGACAATCAGCCCGGGCTACGTGGTCAACGAGCGCCGCGACTCGGAGATGAGCGACGAGCAACGCCAGCGGCTCGAGGCGATGCACCTCACGCGACTCGGTGAAGCAAGCGACATCGCGCACGCCGCCGTCTAC
The DNA here is from genome assembly GCA_031406505.1 of Acidimicrobiia bacterium. Lineage (GTDB taxonomy): Bacteria > Actinomycetota > Acidimicrobiia > IMCC26256 > PALSA-555 > SHVJ01. The sequence continues at coordinate 4,585 of JANOHN010000238.1, forward strand.
CTCGCCAGCAGCGAGTCGGAGTACCTCACCGGTATCAATCTCCAGCTCGACGGCGGTGGGAGCATCGGTCGCGCGGCGTCACTCGGATAGTCAATGCACCCGCGCGTCTCGCTCTCTGCGATCTCGTCCTTCACCTGGACCCTCGACGAGGATCTCGCGTTCTACGAGCGGGCTGGCATCACGGCGATCGGCGCGTCACTCGCCAAGCTCGAAGATGCGGGGATCGAGCTCGGCGCGCGGCGCCTGCGCGACGCCGGCGTGCGGGTGTCGAACCTCATTGGCATCGGCAAGTTCCAGCTCGACGTGCCCGAGCAATGGCCGTCGCAGCAGGACCGCGTCCGCGCCGCGCTCGACGCGGCCGAGGCCGTCGGCGCTGAGTGCATGATCCTCACGACCGGACCAGCGCGACAGCTGCCCTGGGAGGCCGCCGCGGTCGCACTCGGGCAGGCACTCGCCCCGGTGATCGAAGACGCCCACGCGCGCGGGATCCCGTTCGGACTCGAGCACACGAACTCGCTGCGAGTCGATGTGGGTTTCATCCATTCGCTCCACGACTGCGTCGACGTCGCCCGGCAACTCGGCATTGGCGTGTGCGTGGAGACCAACGCGTGCTGGGCGGAGCGGGCGCTCGGCGACACGATCCGTGACGGCGTGGACACGTTTCGCATCGTGCAAGTGAGCGACTACGCCATCGGCACGCTGTCCACCCCGAACCGACGCGTGCCGGGCGACGGCGACATCCCGTTCGACCGCATCCTCGGCCAGGTGCTCGCCGCAGGGTACGACGGCTGCTTCGACCTCGAGCTCATCGGCCCGAAGATCGACGAAGAGGGCTACGAGCAGGCGTGCACTCGGTCGGTGCGCGCGCTCGGCCAGACGCTCACCAAGCTCGGGGTGTAGCGCTTCGCAAGCATCATTCGTTCGGCATCCACGTCACCGCTCCGAGATGGAACGCGCCGTACGCCAAGAGTCGCTCGCGCCCACCGGGCCACGACGTGAGTCGTACCCGAGGGAACGTGAAGTCATCGTCGTCGGGCTCGAGCCGCAGCCAGGCGAGCGGCGCGCGCTCGGTCGCCGCACATCCTGCGCGCTCGAGCTCGTCGCGGATGGCGCGCCGCGTGTCATCGCTGAGGTACTGCCACATGATCGAGTGGAACACCACGGTGGCTTGATCGCCCGCCGGCTCGGCCAGCTGCTGCCGGAGCCACAGCTCCGCGTCGGCGCGGTCGATCACCGCCGATACCTGGGCCGCGATATCGATCGCCGCCGCGGTCCGTTCGAAGCGCTCCCGCTGGTCGGGCCACACGTACGAGAGCAGCGTGATCCTCCCGTCGGGCACGGTCACGTCGATCGGGTCGACGTCGCACCCCTGCCGCGAGTCCACCACCAGCGGAACTTCGAAGGGCGGGGCACCGAACGGCCAATACCCGACGAAGCGAACGGGCGAATCGACCGGACCGAACCCCGCGTCTTCCTGCTCGTAGCGGAACCGGTCGAAGCGCAGGTTGAGACCAGCACTCGACCCGATCTCGAGCACGCGCAGGGGCAGGCGCGTCTCGTCGGCGATCACGAGAAACCCACCGATCAGTGACGCAGAGCGCCCAACCTCGTTCGTCTGCGGGGGCCGTGTCAGCGCGTCGAAGAGCGCGGCGGGCGGCGCTGCGACGAGCGCGCGCAAGGCGGCCCACACCGCGGCTTCGTTGCCGTCGCCGCCGGTCGAAGGGAGGTGACGCGCGAGCTCGGGCGCGTCACCGTTGAGCGCGAGCCGGTGGAGGCCTCCGAGCATCCGCAGCGCATAGGCATCCCCGAACACGGAGTGGGCGTGCGGTTCGAGCAGCGCGAAGACCGGGCCGCCCGCTTCGGCTTCGAGGGCAAAGCGCTTGCACATCGCCGCCCACAGTGGCGACCCGAGCGTCTCGCAGCCGAGCACTTGCAGTCGAAACAGCTCGGCGAGCGCGGCGCGCGGATCGATCACGCCGGCGGACCCCACTCGGTGCGCGATGCCTCGAGCCTCGGGACCGGCGCGCCCTGCACCTTCTCGACCATGTCGAGGTAGAGGTCGGGGAACTCGATCACCCTCTCGGGGCTCAACAACAGCTGGAGTACCCACGCCCGAGCGAGCGATCGACCGGTGGTC
>JANOHN010000246.1:0-2838 GCA_031406505.1 Acidimicrobiia bacterium
AACCACCGGAGAGTGGTGAGCGCGTCTGATGCGCGAGGCACTCGGCTTCCTCACGATCCTGGGCGGACCTCGCGCGCCGAACCCGCGCGCGTTGCGATGGTTCCCGGTCGTCGGCGTGATGGTCGGTGCCGCGGTCGGTTCCGTTTGGTGGGCCGGGGGCGAGGTGCTCCCGGCGTTCGTCGCCGCGGCCCTTGCTGTCGCGGCCGACGCCGCGATCACGGGCATGCTCCACTTCGACGGGCTCGCTGATACGGCCGATGGGCTGCTTCCGCACGCGACACGTGAGCGCCGCCTCAAGATCATGCGGACGCCGGAGGTCGGCGCGTTCGCGTTGGTGGTCGTCGTGTTCGTCATCGTGCTGCGCGTCGCTGCGTTGTCCGACCGGCTGCCCGACATTGCGATTGTCGCGGCGATCTGGTGCGCGTCGAGAACCGTGGTGGCTGTCGCACCGGCGTGGCTCACGTATGTGCGCGAGGAGGGGATCGCGTCGACGTTCGTGACCACGAAGACCGCGGTTTGGCCTGTGCTCGCGCTCGGTCCCGCGGCTGGGATCGCGATTGCCGCGATCGGGATGCCCGGGCTCGCGGCGATCGGGGGAACGGCGCTGGGAGCGATGGCAGTGCTGGCGTTCGCCCGGGCTCGGATCGGTGGCTTCACCGGCGATGTGCTCGGCGCCGCGATCGTGATCGGCGAGACGGTCGGACTTGTCATTACCGCGGCCCGGTGGTGACCGACGTGCGCGGATCTCGCCTGTTCGGTGCAGCATTGGGTCTCGGACTCGACCGGCTCCTCGGCGAGCCACCGACCGTCGTGCACCCTGTCGCCGCGTTCGGTCGCCTCATGGGCGGCATCGAACGCGCCGTGTATCGCGACGAGCGCGAGGCCGGCATTCGGTACACGGCGGTGGGGGTTGCCGTTGCCGCGAGCGCCGGCGTGGCGACCGGTTCGACTGCGGTCGCGGTGGCGGCAACGTCCGCAGGACGCATGTTGCGCACGACCGCTCGTTCGATCGAGCGGTCGTTGCGCTGCGGCGATCTCGCAGCGGCGCGGGCCGAGCTCCCCGCCCTCGTGGGACGCGATCCCTCGACGTTGGACGAATCGGGGGTCGCAGCAGCCGTGATCGAATCACTCGCCGAGAACACCGTCGACGCTGTGGTGGCACCGGCGATCTGGGGTGCCGCGTGGGGTGCGCCGGGTGCCGCCGCGTATCGAGCGGTGAACACGATGGACGCCATGGTGGGGCACAAGTCGCCGCGGTATCGGAGCTTTGGGTGGGCCAGCGCGCGCCTCGACGACGTGGCCAATTTCGCACCGGCCCGGGTCACGGCCGCGTTGGTGTGCCTCGCATCGCCCGGGCGCGTCGCGGCAATCCGTCGGGCGGTCCGGGTGGACGCGCCGCACCATCCGTCGCCGAACGCAGGCGTGGCTGAGGCTGCGTTCGCCGCCGCCCTCGGCGTGGAGATCGGCGGCACCGTGCGATACGGCGAACGAGTGGAAGAGCGCCCGCGTCTCGGCTGCGGCCACCGCCCCACGATGCGCGACATCGAGCCTGCGGCGCGGCTCGCCGATCGGGTGGAACTCCTGCTTGCGGGTGGACTCGTGGCGCTGGGGCTGCTCACGTTCGCGACCCGAAAGTCCGCGGCGTGAGCGACGAGATCGCACCGCCGCCGGGTCCGCACGGTGGAGATGGCGCGCGACTCGCGGCCGCGCTCGGTGTTCACCTCGACGACGTGCTCGACCTCTCGGCGACCGTGAACCCATTCGCCCCGGATGTTGCCGCGCTCGTCCGTGCGCATGCCGATGCCGTCGCGCACTATCCCGATCACGCGGTAGCGACGGCGGCGCTCGCCACAGCGCTGCGTGTCGACCCAGAGCGTGTGGTGCTCACGAACGGCGGTGCGGAGGCCATCGCGCTCGTGGCCGCGGAGTACCCGGTCGGGTCCGTCGATGAGCCCGACTTCTCGCTGTACGCGCGCCACCTTCAACGCGTTGAGGCTGATGCGCCGCGCTGGCGATCGAACCCGCACAACCCAACCGGGCTTCTTGCTGGCGAGCACGAGCGCGCCGCGGTGTGGGACGAGGCGTTCTACCCGCTCGCGACCGGTCGTTGGACCCGCGGCGACGATGCCATCGTGGTGGGTTCACTCACGAAGCTGTTCGCGTGCCCGGGATTGCGGGCTGGCTATGTGCTCTCGCCGGAACCGTCGGTTGCCAGCCGCGTGCGGGCGCGCCAACCCGAGTGGTCGGTCAACGCGCTCGCGTGCGCAGTGCTGCCAGAGCTGCTCGCGATGGAAGAGGTCGTCACGTGGGCGAGCGGTATCGCCGAGCTCCGTTCCAACCTGGTTGACGCGCTCTCGGCGGCGGGACTCGTGGCCGAACCGTCCGACGCCCCCTTCGTGCTGGTGCGCAAGGCGGCTGGTGTTCGCGAGCATCTGGCTCGAGCGGGTCTGCTCGTCCGCGACACGGCGAGCTTTGGGATCGTCGACGGCATCCGCGTGGCCGTGCCGTCGCGCGCCAATCTCGAGCGCTTCGCCGATGCGCTGGCGACGTGGCAGCCGTGACGGCACCGGCTGGCGCGTTCACGGAAGCAGCAGCGCGGCTTCGCCCAGTCGACGCTGCGGCGGCGGACGCGGCGCTTGCACGGCACGACCGACTCACGAAGCCGCCGGGCTCTCTCGGCGCGCTCGAGGACCTCGGCGCTCGGCTCGCGGGGATCGCCGGGGTGTGTCCGCCACCGATCCCGACCGCGCCCGCGGTCGCGGTTTTCGCCGCCGATCATGGCGTCGTCGCGGCGGGCGTCACGCCGTGGCCCCAGGAAGTGACCGCCCAGATGGTGGC
>JANOHN010000013.1:0-26454 GCA_031406505.1 Acidimicrobiia bacterium
CTGGGGCTCATGAAGCCCACCGCCGTCCTGGTCAACACCGCGCGTGGGCCGGTCGTCGACGAGGAAGCGCTCGCGATCGCGCTCGAAACCAGTCAGATCTTCGCGGCCGGCATCGACGTGTACGAGGACGAGCCCGAAGTTCACCCGCGCTTGCTCGCCGCGCCGCGCACCGTGCTCCTCCCCCATATCGGGTCGGCGTCGCAACAGACGCGTACGCGCATGGCCCAGCTCGCGTGCGAAGGCGCCGTTGCCGTGCTCGAAGGTCAGCGGCCAGCGAACCTCGTGACGAGCTAGCCGATTCGCTGCAACACGCCCTCGGTGATCTCGACGAGCTGTTCGTCGGTCACCTCGGGGTCGTCACCGCCGAGGCACAGCGCGATGACGATCGTGCGGTCACCTTCGGTCACCACGAGCGTGCGGCCGCACGTGATCGAGTGCCCGTCGGCGTTGAACCCCTCGAGCGCAACTGCCTGATCGCCGATGCCGGCGACATCGTCGGTCGGCACCGGTCCGATCACCAGATCGAACGCGCGAGCGCTGTCGTACACCAGGACCTCGATCTCCGGGGTCAAGCCGTCGACCGGCTCGGGGCCGGTGTAGTCGCAGCCCTCGTCCTCGAGCGTGACCGTGTCGCCGAGGATGGCCTCGGCCTCCGATTCGGGGAGCACCTCGTCGCAGTCGTACGCGACGCTCGGCGTGATGCCGCACTCGGACGAGGAACGGTCAAGAATTCGCTCAGCCTTGGGAGACACATCGACATCGTCGAAGGCGTCGAGCTCGACGAGAAACTCGCGCGCGAGCGTGTCGAGCGCGTCGTCGTCAATGTCGACGTCGCCGGTCAGCTGCGAGACCTCCGCTGTCGCGGAGTCGATGGAGACGACGGCGATCGCGTCGATCTGCGCCTCGGGGATCCCAACGTCACGCAGCAGGTCGACGCCGCGCTCGAAGATCTCACGTTGCTGGCGGAACAACGGCTTGAGGGCTCGCGGTGAGGTCCGGGCGAGCTCGGCGGTGACTGCAGACAGCTTGGGCGAGAGCAGCGCGTAGTAGCTCGCGCGCAGCTGGTCGGCATCGGGAAGATCGTCCCCGTCGGCGGACGGCGAGCCGGCCGAACCCTCCGCGTCGCCGGGGGCCCGGCTGAACGCCTCGAAGAGCGCGACGGAGAACTCGACGAGCACCGTGACTGAGTAGAACTCACTGAACGCCGAGCAGTAGTCGTCGGTGAGCGGCGCGCGGCCGACTGTCGCACTCGCCGGTGCCGGCGCAAGCGTGGGAACCAGCGCGAGCGTCACGACGAGTGCAGTGGCTCGGATGATGCGGGCCCTCATGACTCTCCTTCGGTCGATGCGTCGTCGATCATGGTCGGATCGAGCCCCAAGAGGTCGATCGTCGTCTTGCCGTCCCGCAGGGCCTCGAAAAGTCCCTGCTCCTTCTCTTCACGGGCGCACCCCGCAGCGATCACGTCGTCGAGCTCGTCGAGTGGCACGATCGTCACGCCGTCGGCGTCGCCGACCACCCAGTCGCCCGCGTGCACGTCGACACCGCCGACGGCGGTGAGCCCGCCCACCGCGCCTTCCGAGTCCTTGCTGGCGCCGGGCAGCGCGATGCCGGTCGAGAACACCGGGAACCCATGGCGGGCGAGCGCGTCGACATCGCGCACGCACCCGTCGATCACGAGCCCAGTGACACCGCGAGCCTCGGCAGCAGTCGTGAGCACCTCACCCCAATAGCCGATCTCGCGCACGCTGCCAACGTCCACGACCAATGCCGAGCCGCTCGGTGCACGCGTGACCGCCACGTGCACGGCGAGGTTGTCGCCTGGTGTGCAGCGAACGGGGAACGCCGGGGCTGCGAGGCGCGCGCCCGTCCATGCCGGCTTGACCCGTGCCGCCATCGCGCGCCCGCCCGACTCACCGACCGTCGCGGCACCGAGCGTGAGCAGCACGCGTGCGACGTCGGTTGGGTTCGGCATTCGGCGCGTCCAGGTTCGTCTGGCGGAGGGGGAGGGATTTGAACCCTCGAGGAGGTATTAACCCCCTACTCGCTTAGCAGGCGAGCACCTTCGGCCGCTCGGTCACCCCTCCAAACAACTTCAGTGTAGGGGCCAAGGTCGGGGTACGGTCGAGGTGATGGCCGAGGCGATGGACCCGGTTGAAGCACTCGAACGCATCGCGGAGCTGCTGCAACGCGTGCGCAACTCGCGACAGAAGGCGCAGGCCTTCCGCCGCGCAGCCGACGCGATTCGCGACATCAGCGACGAGGAGCTGCGCGCCCTCGCGGCGCGGCGGCGTCTCACTGATCTCCCTGGCATCGGCACGAGCACCGCGGCCGTCATCACCCAAGCGCTCGCGGGCGAGACGCCCGAGTACTTGCGCGACCTCGGCGCGGCCGAAGGGCCGTCCAACGAACGGGCCGACGAGGTACGCCAGCACCTGCGCGGCGATCTCCATCTCCACTCCGACTGGTCGGATGGCGGGCACACGATCGAGGCCATGGTCGAAGCCGCGATCGAACTCGGCCACGACTACCTCGCGATCACCGATCACTCGCCATACGTCCGGGTGGCGCACGGCCTCGACGCCGCGCGGCTCAGCGAGCAGCTCGACGTGATTGCCGAGATCAACGAGCGCGTCGCCCCCTTCCGGCTGCTCGCCGGCATGGAAGTCGACATCCTCAGCGCCGGCACGCTCGACATGGAGGACGAGCTGCTCGAGCGCCTCGACGTGGTCGTCGGCAGCGTGCACTCGAAGCTCGCGATGGACCCACAGCCGATGACCGACCGCATGGTGGCCGCGCTGGCGAACCCACACGTCGACATCCTCGGGCACTGCACCGGCCGGCTCATCGTCGGACGCGGCCGCGACGAGTCGCAGTTCGACGCGGAGCTCGTGTTCGCCGCCGCGGCGCACTTCGACAAGGCGGTCGAGCTGAACTCCCGCCCCGAGCGCCTCGATCCGCCCATGCGGCTCATGCCGCTGCTCGTCGAGTCCGGGGCCAAGGTGTCAATCGACTCCGATGCCCACGCCACGTGGCAGCTGGCCTGGCAGCCCAACGGCTGCCACCGTGCCGCCGAGGCCGGCGTGCCGATCGAGCGCATCGTGAACACCTGGCCGGTCGACGACCTGCTCGCCTGGACGGGGGCGCACGGAACCGGCAACACCGCCGGAAGCGGATAGTCCGGGCGGGACATGTGTCGTACAACGGACCCATGACCATGACAACCACGTCGCCAACCGCGCCTTCAGAGCTCACCGATCTCGTCGAGTCGGCCTGCCGGCTCATCGACGCGACCGATGATCGCGTCCCGACCGTCGGCGAGCTCGCCGGCAGCCTCGGCGTTTCCCCCGACGCACTCCGCCGCGCGTTCACGCGCGTACTGGGTGTGACACCGCGTCAGTTCGCCGACACGCGACGGCGTGAGCGTCTGCGCGACGGGCTCCGCAGCGGCGACCAGGTGTCGATCGCGCTGTTCTCGGCCGGCTACGGATCGACGAGTCGGCTGTACGAGTCCGCCGATGATCACCTCGGGATGACACCTGCTTCGTACAAGGCCGGCGGCGCGGGTGCCACCGTTGTGTACGCGATCGTCGACTCACCGCTCGGCACGCTCCTTGTCGGAGTGACCGAGCGCGGCCTTTGCGCAGTCGATCTTGCCGACGACGAGCTCGAAGCCGACGCGCGCGTCCACCGCGAGTTCCACGCCGCCGAGCTGGTGCGCGACGACGGCGCCCTGCAAGAGATCGTCGACGAGGTGCTCGGCCGGATCGAAGGTCGCGCGCCGGCCCGCGAGCTCCCCCTCGACATCCGCGGCACCGCCTTCCAACGTCGCGTGTGGGAAGAGCTTCGGCGCATCCCGCTCGGCGAGACCCGCACGTACGGCGAGGTTGCGGAAGCGATCGGTTCACCGCGCGCGGTGCGCGCCGTCGGCACCGCGTGCGGCGCCAACCCCGTCGCAATCGTGGTGCCGTGTCACCGAGTGCTGCCCGCGTCGGGTGGCGTCGGCAACTACGGCGGCGGCCCCCACCGCAAGCGCCAACTTCTCAGCGCCGAACACGCCCTCCCAGCGGACTGAACCCCTGCTCCGCCTAACCTGATCGACGGAGGGATGCCGGAGCGGCCGAACGGTCCCGCCTTGAAAGCGGGTGAGGCGCAAGCCTCCGTGGGTTCAAATCCCACTCCCTCCGCTGAGCGCCGGGGAGGCAGGCCCTCCCTCAAGCCTTACGTTCGCTCCACGCGTTCGAATCCGGCGAGCGCGCGTAGCGCGTCGGGCACCACGAATGCGCCGTTCTCCTGGTAGTGCTCCCAGAGGAAGACGAGCGTGCGACCGACGGCACACGCGGTTCCGTTCAGCGTGTGGACGAACTCACTGCCCTGCGCGGTCTTCACACGCGTGTTGAGACGCCGGGCTGAGAAGTCGCGGTAGTTCGAGCACGACGTGAGCTCGCGGTAGCGACCTTCTGACGGGAGCCATACCTCGACGTCGTACTTCCTGGCTGCCGCGGCGCCGAGATCACCCGCCGCGATGTTCACCACCCGGTACGGCAAGTCCAGTGCCGTGAAGATCGCCTCTTCGATGGCGAGCAGCTGCTCGTGCTCGTCGTCGGACGCGTCGGGTGTGGTGAAGCTGAACATCTCCACCTTGTCGAACTGGTGCACGCGGAAGATGCCGGTCGTGTCCTTGCCGTGCGTGCCGGCCTCGCGCCGGAAGCACGTGGAGATGCCGGCGTAGCGGCGCGGCATGGATTCAGCGTCGAGTCGCTCGCCGCGATGCAGCGCCGCAAGCGGCACCTCGCTCGTCCCAACCAGGAACAGCTCGCCGCCATCAACCTCGTAGACCTGGTTGCGGTCCGTCGGGAAGAACCCGGCTTCCTCCATCGCCTGTTCACGCACCAGCACCGGTGGCACCACGGGTGTGAAGCCAGCAACGACCAATCGATCGATGACCCACCGAACGAGCGCGAGCTCCACGAGCACTGCTTGTCCCATCACCGAAGCGAACCGCGAGCCACTCGTCTCGACCGCGTGACGGGTCTCGACGAATCCCATCGCCTCCGCGAGCGCGCCGTGATCGAGCGGAGGTGCCGCGGCCGGAGGGTCGCCGACGACGCGCACCACATCGCCGTCTTCCTCACCGCCATCGGGAACATCGGGATCGGCGGGGTTCGGTACCCGGAGCGCCACATCGCGCAGCCTCCGTTCCAGCAGTGCGAGCTCGTCCTCGGCCGCTTTGCCGCGCTCCTTCAGCGCCGACGCTTCCTCCTTGCGTGCGTCACGCTCGTCGGCCGCCGCGCTCCCGATCGCCTTCGAGATCGTCTTCTGCTGCGCTCGGAGCTCTTCGACCGTCGTGCGCTGCGCTCGTGCTTCGGCGTCGATGCCGAGCACCTCGTCGATCAATCCAGGCCCGACGCGCTTGCGCGTGATCCCCGCGCGGTACTCCGGGTCGTCGCGCAGTCGACGAAGGTCGATCACCGCCCGTCAGTCGCCTTCGCGAACCTGTGCGCGCAACGAGTCGAGCCAGTCGCTCGCGGTCTTCCACGCTTTCGTGGCCGCGCGGCGGTGCTCGTGCCCTTGTTCGCCGGCCACCGGATACGAACCGAGGAACTTCACGTCGGCCTGGTTCGCAACGAGATTGCGCAAGCAATCCGCGATCACTTCGTCGTCGACGTGTCCGCGGAAATCGATGAAGAAGCAGTACTGGCCGAGACCACTCTTGGTAGGTCGTGACTCCAGCTTCGTGAGGTTGATGGCGCGCGCCGCGAACTCTTGGAGGATCGAAAGCAGCGAGCCCGGGCGATCCTCCCGTTGGAAGCAGACGATCGATGTCTTGTCGTGCCCGGTCGACTTCGGGATCCCGAGGCCGACCAGCACGAACCGCGTCTCGTTCTCAGGGTGGTCCTCGATCTCCGAGGCCAGCACATCCAAGCCGGCGAGCTCCGCGCCGAACGCGGTGCCGATCGATGCCACGTCGGAGCGGTCGGAGGTGCCGACTTGGTTGGCGGCTTCGGCGGTCGAGTTGGCCGCGACGAGCTCCGCTTCGGGCAGCTTGCTCGCCAACCACGTGCGGCACTGCCCGAGCGGGTTTGGGTGCGACACGACCGTGCGAATGTCGGCGAGCCGTGTGCCGGGGCGCACGCACAGGTGGAGCGAGATCGGCAGGTCGACTTCACGTTGGATGAGCAGATCCGTATCGAAGGCAAGCGTGTCGAGCGTGACTGCGACGGTGCCCTCGATCGAGTTTTCCAGCGGCACGAGACCAATATCGACTTCGCTTCGCTCGACCGCCGTGATCACCTGCGGGACGGTGCGGAATGGAATCTGCTCACCCGCAGCGAGGTCGCTCTGCGTCAGCAACGCCTCTTCGGCAAACGTGCCGTGAGGACCCAAGAAGCCGACGCGCATCACGACGATGGTAGTGGCGGCCTTTCCGAACACCCGGCTCCGTTTCGCCCCGCCTAACGTCGCGACGTGCGCATCTGGACACACGAAGAGGCAACGGCCGCCCTCCCAGAAGTCGCCGCGCAAGTACGCCGACTTCGCGAGCTCATCGAAGCCGCGCGCACGACGTCCGGCGGCAACGGCGCGCAGCCGTCAGGCAACGGCCATGGTCCGGCGACATCGGGATCAGGAGAGGTGCAGGCGATTCTCACCGAGCTCACCGACCAGGGGATCGTCGTCAGAGACCCCGAACGCGGCCTCATCGACTTCCCCGCAGAGGCACCGGGCGGTCGTACCTACTTGTTGTGCTGGCTCGACGGCGAAGACTCGATCGACTGGTGGCACTGGCAAGAGGACGGATTCGCCGGCCGCACTCCGCTCTCAGAACCGCCGGAGTAACGCGTCAGCTGCGCGAGGAAGCGACCGCGGCGCCGACGATGCCGGCTTCGTTGAGGAGCTGCGCGGGCACGATCTCGGCGCGCGTGCGCACGTGCGGCAGGAACTTCTCGTGCTTCTTGCTCACCCCACCCCCGACCACGATGAGGTCGGGCCAGATCAACGCTTCGAGGTGCGCGAAGTACTCGGTGAGCCGCTTCGCCCACTGCTTCCAGGAGAGCTGCTCGCGCTCTCGCACGATCTCGGCCGCGCGATGTTCGGCTTCCTTGCCGCGGATCACGAGATGCCCGAGCTCGCTGTTTGGCACGAGCAGCCCGTCGACGAAGACCGCACTGCCGATGCCGGTCCCCAACGTGACCATGACGACCGTGTCGGTTCGGCCGCGTCCAGCACCGAACTCCATCTCGGCGATCCCCGCGGCGTCCGCGTCGTTGAGCACCTCGACCTCCGCGCCTCCGCACACGCGAGAAAACAGCGACGCGGCGTCACACCCGATCCACGACGCGTCGACATTCGCGGCAGTTCCGACGATGCCCTGCTTGACGACCGCGGGAAACGTCGCGCCGATGGGACCCGTCCAGTCGAACTCATGCGCAATCTGGGCGACCACGTCCGCGACCGCGTCCGGCGTCGCGGGTGCAGGCGTTGGAATCCGATGACGCGGCGCGATCAACTCGCCGGTCTTGGTGTCGACCGGCGCGCCCTTGATCCCGGTCCCGCCAACATCAACGCCGAGTCGTGTGCTCATTGCCCTGGACTCGACAGTACCGTGGGCCGCGTGACTGCGCGCCTCGAGAAGACGGCCGAGTGGCGAACGCTCGTCGCCCACGCCAAGACGGTGAAGCAACTCGATTTGCGCGAGACCTTCGCCGCCGACGGCCAGCGCGGTGAACGCCTGACGCTCGAGCTCGACGGGCTCTTCGTCGACTACTCGAAGAACCTCGTCACCGACGAGACGATCACGCTGCTCCTCGCCCTCGCCGAGCGCTGCGGTCTCGCGGCACGCCGTGACGCGATGTTCGCCGGCGAGAAGATCAACGTCACCGAGGACCGGCCTGTTCTCCACGTCGCGTTGCGCGCTCCTGCGGGCGCGCATCTGGAGGTCGACGGCGTCGACGTGGTTCCCGAGGTCCACCGGGTCTTGGCGAAGATGGCCGACTTCTCCGACCGGGTTCGCTCCGGCGCGTGGACTGGTCACACCGGTCAGCGCGTGCGCAACATCGTCAACGTCGGCATCGGCGGGTCAGACCTCGGGCCGGCGATGGCGTACGAGGCGTTGCGCGACTTCTCGCAGCGGGACCTCCAGTTCCGCTTCGTGAGCAACGTGGACGCGACCGACTTCTGGGAGTCGGTACGTGATCTCGACCCAGCCGAGACGCTGTTCGTCATCTGCTCCAAGACGTTCGGCACCTTGGAAACGCTCACGAACGCGCGCACCGCACGCGACTGGTTGCTGGACGGCTTGGGTTGTGATCACCGCGCGGTCGCCAAGCACTTCGTCGCCGTTTCCACGAATGCCGAGCTGGTCGAGGAGTTCGGCATCGACCCCACGAACATGTTCGAGTTCTGGGACTGGGTCGGCGGCCGCTATTCGTTCGAATCGGCGATCGGCCTCTCACTCATGATCGCGATCGGCGCGGAGCAGTTCACCGAGATGCTCGACGGATTTCATGCCGTCGACCGGCACTTCCACACCGAGCCGCTCGCGCGCAACGTGCCCGTCGTGCTGGGCTTGCTCGACGTTTGGTACGCGACGTTCCTCGGCGCGCAAAGCCAAGCGATCCTCCCTTACAGCCAATACCTCGCGCAGTTTCCCGCGTACCTGCAACAGCTCGAGATGGAGAGCAACGGCAAGTCCGTCACGCTCGATGGCGAGGCCGTGCACTGGGATACCGGCGCGGTCGTTTGGGGCCAGCCCGGCACGAACGGTCAACACGCCTACTACCAGCTGATCCACCAGGGCACTCGGCTCATCCCATGCGACTTCATCGGGTTCGTGCACGCAGCCCATGAGCTCGGCAACCACCAAGACCTGCTCATGGCGAACTTTCTGGCCCAGACCGAGGCGCTCGCTTTCGGCAAGACCCCGTCGGAGGTCGCGGCCGAAGGCGTGCCTCCTGAGCAGGTGCCACACCGAACCTTCGCGGGCAACCGCCCGACCACGTCGATCCTCGCCGAGCGCTTGACGCCGCGGACGCTCGGGCAACTCGTGGCGGTGTACGAGCACCGCGTGTTCACGCAAGGCGCGATCTGGCAGATCAACTCATTCGATCAATGGGGCGTCGAGCTGGGCAAGGCTCTCGCGGCGCGGATCGTCCCCGAGCTGGAGTCCAAGGATGCGCCCCGTCTCGAACACGACTCATCCACGAACGCGCTGATCGCGCGCTACCGACGCCTGCGGCAGCAAACATGAAGGGTGGACGATGCAACTCGGGATGATCGGCCTCGGTCGGATGGGCGCCAACCTCGTGCGACGACTCATGCAGGGCGGTCACGAGTGCGTGGCCTACGACGTCGACGCGGCCGCGGTGCAGGCACTCCAGGGAGAGGGCGCGGTCGGCGCGACCACGCTCGCCGACTTCGTGCACGCGCTGGCGAAGCCTCGTGCGATCTGGATCATGGTGCCGGCCGCCGTCGTGGAGTCGAGCCTCGGTGAGCTCGTGCCCCTGCTCGATGAGGGCGACATCGTCATCGACGGCGGGAACACCTACTACCACGACGACATCCGCAGAGCCCGCGAGCTCGGCGCGAAGGGCATCCACTTCGTCGACATCGGCACGAGCGGTGGCGTGTTCGGCGCCGACCGAGGCTTCTGCCTGATGGTCGGCGGTGAACCCGCAGTGGTCGCGCACATCGAACCGCTCCTGGCCACGATCGCGCCCGGCATCGACGCTGCGCCGCGCACACCGGGCCGCTCCGGAGATCCTTCACCGGCCGAGCACGGATACCTGCACTGTGGACCCAACGGCGCGGGTCACTTCGTGAAGATGGTGCACAACGGCATCGAATACGGGCTGATGGCCGCGTATGCCGAGGGTCTGAATGTGCTGCAACACGCGAACGCGGGCAGCGAGACCCGTGTTGTGAACGCCGAGACCACGCCGCTGCGCAACCCCGAGCTGTATCAGTACGACCTCGACATCCCGGCCGTCGCCGAGGTATGGCGTCGAGGGAGCGTGGTCGCGTCGTGGCTCCTTGACCTCACGGCGCACGCGCTCAGCGAGTCACCCGATCTCGCCGACTTCGAAGGGCGGGTGTCGGACTCGGGCGAGGGACGTTGGACGGTGCTCGCCGCCGTCGATGAAGGCGTACCCGTGCCCGTGTTGAGCACCGCGCTTTACTCCCGGTTCGAGTCGCGGGGCGAGGCCGACTATGCCGACCGTCTCCTTTCGGCAATGCGCAAGGAGTTCGGCGGGCACGACGAGCAGTCGAAATAGCAAGGAGCCCCACCCATGGCCAAGCCCGCTCCGTCCGACGCCGTCGCGTTCTTCGGCATGACCGGCGACCTCGCGCACAAGAAGATCTTTCCGGCGCTCTACAACATGGCGAAGCGCGGGGAGCTGAACGTTCCGGTGATCGGCGTGGCGTCGTCGCCGTGGTCCGTCGAGCAGCTGCGCGACCGGGCGCGCGATGGGATCGAGCAGTTTGGCGGCGGGGTCGATGACGAGAAGGCGTTCGGTCACCTGGCCGAGCAGCTCGACTTCGTCTCTGGCGACTACAAGGACCTCGCGACCTTCAAGACGCTCAAGGAGCGGCTGCGCAACGCACAGCGGCCCGCGTTCTACTTCGCCGTGCCGCCGAGCCTCTTCCCTGTCGTCACTGAGAACTTGGGCAAGGCCAACTGCGCGAAGAACGCGCGCGTCATCGTGGAAAAGCCCTTCGGTCGAGATCTCGCGTCGGCCAAGTCGTTGAACGCCGTGCTCCATTCGGTGTTCCCCGAATCGGCCATCTTCCGCATCGACCACTATCTCGGCAAGGAAGCGATCCAGAACATCCTCTACTTCCGGTTCGCCAACTCGTTCCTCGAGCCGATCTGGAATCGCAATTACGTGCGCCAGGTGCAGATCACCCTGGCCGAGGACTTTGGGGTCGACGGGCGCGGCCGCTTCTACGAGGAAGTCGGAGCGCTGCGCGACGTGGTGCAGAACCACCTGCTCCAGACCGTCGCGCTGCTGGCGATGGAGCCGCCGGTCGGTCCCGAGTCGGAAGACCTCCGCGACGCCAAGGAGAAGGTCTTCGGCGCGATGCGCAACCTCACGCGCGCGGATTTCGTGCGCGGGCAGTTCGATGGGTACCGCGAGGAGGAAGGCGTGGCCGCTGATTCCGACGTGGAGACGTACGCCGCGGTACGGGTGTTCATCGATTCGTGGCGGTGGGCCGGCGTGCCCTGGTACATCCGTGCCGGGAAGAACATGCCCGTCACGTGCACCGAAGTTCGCGTCGAGCTGCACCGACCGCCACAACGAGTGTTCGCCGAGTACGAGGAACTGCCGCGCGACACCAACTACTTCCGGTTCCGCCTCAACCCCGAGGTGCAGCTCGCACTCGAAGCGCGCGTCAAGGTCCCCGGCGAGAGCTTCATGGGTCAGCCGATCGAGCTCGCGTTCACCGAGCACCACCCCGACGAGATGACGGCGTACGAACGCCTCATCGGCGACGCGCTCGACGGTGAGAACCTCCTCTTCGCACGGGAGGACGGCGTTGAGGAGGCCTGGCGAGTGGTCGACGATGTGCTCGTACACCACGACCGCGCGTACCCCTACAAGGTGCACACGTGGGGTCCCGCGCAGGCCGAAGGACTCGTCAAGGATCCCGACGGCTGGCACGACCCGGTGGTGTGATCACCACCCTCGCGGTCGATCTCGGCGGCAGCAACATGCGAGTCGCCGCCGTGCGCGATGACGGATCGATCGTCGATCGCGACGGGGCGCCGACTCCTCGCGACGCGCCGACCATCACACCGTTCCTCGATCTCGTGGCGCGGATGCGCAAGGAGCACGACGTCGATCAAGCGGTCGTCGCAGTGCCCGGTCGGGTCGACCACGTTGAAGGCCGGCTCTTGCATGCACCGAACCTGCCGCCGAGCTGGCGGGCCGAGATCACCAGGACTCTGCTCGAGGACGCACTCGACCTCCGTGTGACCCTGGCCAACGACGCCGACGTCGCCGCTGTGGGTGAGGCGTACTTCGGGGCCGGACGCGGCCACGACGACGTGCTCTACGTGACGGTCTCGACCGGGGTCGGCTCGGGAACGGTGATCGGCGGACGGGTCCTCCTCCCCCACCGTTCGGGCGGCGAGATCGGGCACACCGTGATCGACCGTCATGCCGCGCTCGGAGGGAAACCCGCAACTGTCGAGGGTCTCGGCTCGGGATCCGCGCTCGCACGCCTCGCGGCCGACCGCGGGCTCGATGCGCGCGGCCCTGAGCTCGTCGCGCTCGTACAGTCAGGCGACGCAGTCGCTCGATCCGTGTGGGAGGAAGGCATGCAAGCCGTTGGATTCGGCGTCGCCAACCTCGTGCATGTGCTCGCGCCGACCGTCGTGGTGATCGGCGGCGGTGTCGGCCGCAACGGCGATCTCGTGCTCGCGCCGGTGCGCGTAGCCATCGACCGGTTCGGGCCAAAGGGTCCACCGCCGGCGGTGGTGTCGGCCGAGCTCGGCGACGACTCTGGCCTCATAGGCGCGGCCGCATGGCGCCGCGCGACGCATAGACCATGACCGTGGAACCCGTCCCTACCCCGAGCGCGCGCGCGGCCGGCCCGTACTCGCCCGCGTTGCGCGCCGGTGACTGGATCGTGATCTCCGGCCAGATCGGAATCGACCCGGCAACCGGCGAGCTCGTCCCGGGCGGGATCGAAGCGCAGGCCCGTCAAGCGCTCGCCAACCTCACGGCGATCCTCGGCGACTGCGGGTGCGGGTGGGAACGCGTAGCGAAGGTCTCGTTGTTCGTCGCTGAGGAGAACCCGCAGTGGATGCAGGAAGTGAACGCCATCTATGCCGACGCGTTGGGCGACCACCGTCCGGCACGGAGCACCGTGGGCGTGGTGTGGCTGCCGATGGGCGCCGTGTTCGAGATCGAAGCCTGGGCGTACAAGCCGCAGAACCGACCGGAGGCGTAGCCCCGTGAGTGACGACACGCGCGAGATCACCAAGACCGACGACGACTGGCAGAAGGACCTCACGCCCGCGCAGTACCAAGTACTGCGGCAGGCCGGCACCGAGCCGGCATTCACTGGCCAGTATTGGGACTGCCACGACGACGGGGTGTACCGGTGCGCGGCGTGCGGCGCCGAGCTCTTCGACGCCGGGACCAAGTTCGAATCCGGCACCGGATGGCCGAGCTTCACCGAGCCGATGGTCGCCGACGCGGTCGAGCTGAAGACCGACGACTCGCACGGCATGCGCCGTACCGAAGTGGTGTGCCGCCGCTGCGGCGGGCACCTCGGCCACGTCTTCGACGACGGACCCGGCCCGAACGGTCAGCGGTTCTGCATCAACTCACTGTCGCTCGATCTCGCGCCGCGAGAGACCTGAGCGACTCGCGCTCCGCGAGGAACCCGACCGCCGCTTCGGGGGCGAGCGCACGGGACACCAAGTACCCCTGCACGAGGTCGCATCCGAGCTCGATCAGCGAACGGAGCTGCAGGTCGGTCTCGACGCCTTCGGCCACGACCTCGAAGCCCAGCGCGTGGGCCAGCTCGATGACCGACGCCACGATCGTGGTGTCGGGTCCTTCGCGCCCGAGGCCCGCGATGAACACCTGGTCGATCTTCACGATGTCGATGGGGAAGCGTTGAAGGTACGCGAGAGACGAGTAACCCTTCCCGAAGTCGTCGATCGCGGTACGGACGCCGAGCTCGCGAAGCGCCTCGAGCCGAGTTTGGGCCACCGCGGGGTCGTGCACGAGCACTGATTCGGTGATCTCGAGCGTCAGGCACGCGGGATCGAAGCCAGTCGTGCTCAGCACGCGCTCCACGACCTCGAGCAGGCCGGGCTGCGTGAGCTGTCGCCCCGAAACGTTCACCGCGAGTCGCAACGGCTCGCCCAGGCGCTCGGTCCAGCAGCGCGCCTCTCGACACGCCTGCTCGAGCACGAACGCGCCGACCACGGCGATCAGTCCGGTCTCCTCCGCGAGTGGGATGAACGTCGACGGCTCGACTGCGCCGATCGACGGGCGGTCCCACCGGGCCAACGCCTCGAAGCCGACCACCTCGCCGTTCTCGGGCCGGACTTGGGGCTGGTAGTGCACGAACATCTCGTCGCGCTCGATCGCATGGCGCAACGCCGACTCGGTGTCGAAGCGGTCCGTGGCCCAGGCGCGCATCTCCGCGTCAAACAGCTCGTAGCGGCTACCGCCGGCTTCCTTCGCGCGGTACATCGCGACGTCGGCGTCGCGGAGCAACGTGACCGCCGTGTCTTCGGGTTGGACGCGAAAGGCGACGCCCACGCTCGCGGTGACGAACGCCTCGATCCCGTCGAGGTCGAACGGCTCGTGGAACGCGTGGACGACCCGCATCGCAAGTCGCACACCCCCGCGGGGACCCTCAAGATCCTGGGCGACAATGACGAACTCGTCACCGCCGAGTCGACCCACGGTGTCGGAGGAGCGCGCGCACTGCTCGAGCCGGCGAGCAGCTTCAACGAGCAAGCGGTCGCCGGCCTCGTGGCCAAGGCTGTCGTTCACGATCTTCACGCGGTCGAGGTCGACGTAGAGGACGGCGAGATCGTTGCCCGACCGTTGCGTGCGCAGCACCGCTTGGTTCAAGCGATCCAACAGCAGCGTGCGGTTCGGGAGACCGGTCAACGCGTCGTGCGTCGCTTCGCGCGCGAGCGCGTGCTGCACGTTCTTGAGCTCGGTCACGTCGCGGGCGATCGCCGAGCAGTACTCGAGCTCGCCATCAGGATCATTGTGGGCGATGACGACCAACGACATCGCGGTCGCGACATCGGTGCCGATGAGCGTGGCTTCACCGCTCCACGTGCCGTGCGCACGGACCGCCGGCAGCGCAACCTTTCGAACTCGCTCCCTCGATGCCGCGTCGAACAGCTCGAAGAAGGCTCGGCCCACGGGTTCTTCCTCGTCGGAGACGCCGAGGTATCGACAGCCCACGCGATTCAAGTGGAGCAGCTCGCCGGTGGGGGCGAACACGGCGACCACGTCGGTAGCGGCTTCGAGCAGCGCGGTCAGGCGCTCGCTCGACTGGCGAGCCTCGAACTCCTCGGTGACATCCCCCGCCGCGATGAACCACCGACCCGAGACTGGGTCTTCGTCGGCCTCGCGAAGCGCCCGCACGTTGACTCGCAGCCACCGGGTCCGGCCGTCGTCGGCGGTCGATCGCACCGTGATCGTCTGGTCAACGCCGAGCTCCCAAGCCCGCATCGCGGCTTCGCGCACGACCTGGCGATCACCCTCGTGCACCAGGAAGAAGATGGTGCCGTCGCCGCCGATCGAGGAAGCGCCGCCGACCATCGCTCGCGACGCCGGGTTCGCGAACAGGACCCGGCCGTGGGCATCGATCTCGGCGATCGCGATCGGTGAGTGCTCGGTGACCGCGAGGAGACGCTCGTGCTGAGCGGCGACCCGCGACTCTGTCGTGCTGCGCAGCTCCTCGTACAAATCGGCCATCTCCGTGCCGGAGATCTCGAGTGACCGCTCCATGAGATATCGGTCGTCGTCGGCGTCGGTGTACGCCGCGCTCACCCGCCGCAGCAACGCACCCCACGTTGCCGCGTCGGGCGGCGCATCGGCACGAAGGCCGAGACGCCGGAGCTGCTTCGCCAACAGCCCGTGCGTGGGGTCGGGCTCGGTCTGGCTCACGCCTCGGCGATCGTCGTGATCGTCATGGTTTGGTTGTGGAGGTCGCAGAAGCCTTCGCCGTGAGGCGCGATCTCGCCGTACGAGTAGAAGCCGACGAGCTGGGAGTCGGGCGCGAGCGCTTCCAAGGTCGCTTCGATCTCCTCCTCGGTCCGCTCGCCCAACACGAGACGACGACCGACGCAGCTGATCGCGACCGACAGCCGGGGTCCGTGGGCGTCGGCCACCTCGCTCATCGCGGCAGCTTGCATCGCGCCGTCTACGAGGCGGTCCTTGTTGGCCCGCATCAGTTGGGCGCACCAGCCCTGCGGAACGTCACCGGCGAAGGTCATGGATTGCGCGTCCTCGTCGACGCCGAGGATCGTGCGCACGGTGCGGTTGGTCCCGTCACGCGTCTCGCGAACGGCCAACGGGAACAGCAATGCCGTCGCCGGGAGGCCGCTCGCGCGGTCGCCGAGGTACTCCTTGTAGAGCTCGAGTGCGGGTCGCCCGTCGACCTCGTAGAGCACGTTGCCGTCCGAGCGGGTGATGCGCCGCTCCGGACCGAAGATGTCCCAACCGCCGTACGAGCCGGCGCCGACCTGCACCGACAACCCCGAGAGTCCGACCGCGGCGATCGCGCCGGTCACGGGCTCGTCGTCGGCGAGCACCCACGTGCGTTCGAAGCGCTCACCGTCTCCCGCGAGCCCACCGGTGACGACCACGTCGGAAGCGAGACCACTCGCGCAGCCGCGCACGAGCTCGCTGCCATTGACGAGCAGGCCGTCGGAGAGCACGAACACCGCGCGCAGATCGGGCGTGCTCAACGCCGCGGCGATGCCCTGCCCGGCGGCGTACGACTCCGCTGGCCCGCTCACCCGGGCCGTGGTCGTGTCGACGCGCGCGTGCTCGAACCGCGTGATGCTCACGACCAGCGTGCCGTCGGTGAGCTGGTCTCCGAGGATCTGCCCTGCCGTCGAGCAGCCGAGGAGCCGCGAGGTCGGGAGCGCGGCGCGGAGCTCCTTGATCGGAATGGGATCGGCCCCGATGGCTGGATCGCCGAAGGCCAGGGCGAGCGTCGACTCGGAGTCGAGATGCCCGGGGATCGGCGCGGACCAGCCGACGTCCGGAGCCCACGAGAGCGTCTCGAGCTGCACGATGCCTCCCCAGATCAGCCCGAACCGGGCTCGTCCCCAGGGCATCGACCGGATGACACCAGAGGTTGAGGATCCTCAGGGAGGAGGGGATACGGCCCGGCACCAGAGCGCGGGTCAGCCGCTGAGGTTCGGCCCACCGTCCACTGCGAACGTCTGCCCGCTCACATACGACGCGGCGTCGCTCGCCAAGAACAAGATCGGCCAGGCAACTTCGGTCGGCGTCCCCGACCGGCCGAGGGGAACTAGGGCGGCGATGCGTTGCTGGTCGATCTGCGCAACCTCCCACGCCGCTTCCGCTCGCTCGGAGGCAACGACTCCGACGGCCACACAGTTGCAACGGATGCCGTACTGACCCCACTCCGCCGCGGTGACGCGGGTGAACATCTGCAAACCCGACTTGGCGGCGCTGTAGTGCGCGCCACCCTTCACACCCGTGAGCCCGGCGCCCGACGACACGTTCACGATTGCGCCCGAACGCCGCTCGATCATATGGCGCCCCACCTCGCGAGTGCACAGGAACGGACCCCGCACGTTCAGCTCGAAGATGCTGTCCCAGCCGCGCGTGGGGAGATCCTCGAGCGGGCCCAACCGGGTGCCGCCCGCGTTGTTCACGAGGATGTCGATCTGGCCGAACTCCTCGATCGCGCGTTCGACCATCCGCACGATGTCGGCTTCCTGCTTGACGTCGGTGCGCTGCACGGCGCAACGCCGACCGGTCGCAGCGCGGATGGACGATGCGACCTCCTCCAGCTCCGCTTCGGTACGGCTGGCGATGAGGAGATCGGCACCGTGCTCGGCCAACAGCCGCGCGGTCGCGGCGCCGATGCCGGTCCCGCCACCGGTGACGACGGCGACCCGGCCGGTGAGATCCAAGGGATTCATGTGAGGCCCTTTGAAGACGTCGGTGGGCGAGGGGGGACTTGAACCCCCACATCCTTTCGGACACAGGCACCTGAAGCCTGCGCGTCTGCCAATTCCGCCACTCGCCCGCTGTCGCCGAAAGGCGACGGGTGGACCGGTGATCGTACCAGTGGCCCGCGAACGGTCTCCGTGGGAGCCCTCGCCGTACACTCTGCGCCGTGGGAATGCAGGGATTCGAGCGCCGGCTCGAGAAGTTGGTCGAAGGAACGTTCGGCAAGGCGTTCCGCAGTGGCCTCCAACCAGTCGAGGTCGGCCGCAAGGTCACGCGTGCCCTCGACGCCGAGCGGGCGGTTGGCGTCGACGGCGTGCCGATCGCGCCGAACAACATCGGCGTGTACTTGTCGCCGGCCGACTTTGAGCGCTTCTCCGCCTTCGCCGACGCGCTGGCTCGCGAGCTGGCCGAGGCGGCACGTGAGCATGCCCGCGACGAGGGGTACCACTTCGTCGGGCCCGTCACCGTCACGCTCGTGGCCGACGACGAGCTCCGCGGCGGCGAGTGCGACATCGCGGCGGAAGTGCACGAGGGCATGCGCGTCGGATCACTCGTGCTCCCCGATGGGCGCCGCTATCCACTCGCCGAGAAGCCCGTCGTGCTCGGTCGCATGTCCGACTGCGACATCGTCCTCGCCGACCCCCGCGCCTCCCGCCAGCACGCCGAGATCCAGCCGGTCGGCCACGGCTTCGTCCTCTCCGATTTGGGCTCGATGAACGGGACCGTGGTGAACGGCACGCCCGTCCGCGAGCACCCGCTGTCCGACGGCGACGAGATCCGCGTCGGGAGCACGGTCCTGCACTTCGAGGCGTCCTAAATCCCTCCGTGACTCCCGTTGGCGTGGCGCCGCTCGGGGAGGCCCTGTCGCAGGACGCGCTTGACGTCCTCAAGTACGTGTTCCTCGCGCTCCTCTTCCTCTTTCTTGCCCGCGTGATGCGCGTGGTGGTACTCGAGCTGCGCGCGCCGGTGTTGGCCGGCGCTGGCTCTGCTGCACCCGCGAAGGCCGAGCCCCGCAACGCCAAGCCCGGTGCTCGGCTCCGGATCATCGAGCCCGCGGCCCGTAAGGGCGAGACCTATCCGCTCAACGAGGAGCTGACCGTCGGGCGCGGTGGCGGTTGCGGCGTCGTGATCCCCGACGACCAGTTCGTGTCGACCGTCCATGCGCGCTTGTTCCGGCGCGGCGGCGACCTCTTCGTCGAGGATCTGGGCTCACGCAACGGCACCTTCGTGAACGGCCAACAAGTGCAGGCCACGACGCGGCTGAAGCGCGGCGATCGCGTGCAGTTCGGCGAGACGGTGGGAGAGGTGCTTCGATGACAATCCGTCTCACTGTCGGTGAGGCCACGGACGTGGGCAAGGTCCGCGATCACAACGAGGACGGCTACCTCGTGGACGACGGGCTCGGACTCGTTGCCGTCGCCGACGGCATGGGCGGCCATCGCGGGGGTGAAGTGGCGAGCGCGACCGCACTCGAAGCGCTGCACGCGTCGTTCGCCGACCACGGCGGGCTGCGGGACGCAGTGGTCGCGGCCAACGCCGCGGTTCTGGAGCGCGCTCGCCTCGATGACGGTCTGCGCGGCATGGGGACCACGATCACCGCAGGCGTGCTCGGCGACGACGGCGTCCTGTTGGTCGGACACGTGGGTGACTCGCGCGCGTACGTCCTGCGCGATGGCGAACTCTCGCGGATCACCACCGATCACAGCCTGGTTGAGGAGCTCATGGCTGCTGGTGAGCTCACCGAGGAGGAAGCGGAGCGGGACCCGCGCCGTTCGATGATCACACGCGCGCTCGGGCTCGACGCCGACGTGGATGTCGACCTGTATCCCGTGAGCCTCTCGCCTGGAGATCGGGTGATGATGTGCTCCGACGGACTCACCACGATGGTGAGCGAAGGCGACCTCGTCGGGATCCTCTCGGGCGCAGGTGAGCCCGCAGTCGTTGCGCAGCGCTTGGTCGACGCGGCCAACGCGGCCGGCGGCGTGGACAACACGACCGTGCTCGTGCTCGATGCCTTCGACGACGCCCTCGATGACGCTCCAGAGGCCGAAGCACCGAAGCGCCGACGCGGCTTGTTCCGCCGCCGGGGATGAACGCGACCACTGCACATCGCAACACTGAGCTGCGTCTCGGCCTGCTCAGCGTCGGTATCACGGCGTTTGGCTACGTGCTGGTCCAGCTGCCCGACAAGTCCGACATCCCGGCCGACCTGTGGATCTTCGTCTCGATCTTCGTCGGGCTCTACGTCCTGGCGCACATGGCAATCCGTCAGTTCGCGCCATATGCAGACCCGTCGCTCTTGCCACTTGCCGCGTTTCTCAACGGCATCGGCTTCGTGACGATCTCGCGACTCGATCCCGATCTCGCCCGAACGCAGGTGGGATGGATGGCTGCGGGAGTTGGCGCGTTCGTCGCGACGCTCGTCGTGGTGCGGCGCGTGCGCACGCTCGAGCGGTTCCGCTACTCGTTCTTGTTGCTAGGCGTGCTCGCGCTCCTGCTGCCGCTCCTCCCGGGGATCGGCAAGACGATCAACGGCGCGCGCCTGTGGGTGGGCATCGGGCCGATCAACTTCCAACCCGGCGAGGCCGCCAAGGTCTTCCTTGTGATCTTCTTCGCGGCTTACCTTGTTGACAAGCGCGAGCTGCTCTCGAGCGGGACCCGCCGAATCGGGCGGTTGGTGCTACCCGACCCCAAGCACCTCGCACCGCTGCTGCTGGCATGGGCCGTGTCGATCCTCGTCATGGTGCAACAGAAGGATCTCGGTTCGTCGTTGCTGTTCTTCGCCGTGTTCGGGGCGATGCTCTACGCCGCGACCGAGCGCGGTGCGTATCTGTTGACCGCCCTCGTGCTCTTCGTCGGCGGCGCCGGCATCGCGTACAACCTGTTCGACCACGTGCGCGACCGTGTGAGCACGTGGCTCGATCCGTGGGTCGTCGCGCAAGGCAAGGGCTTCCAGGTCGTGCAGTCCTGGTTCGCGTTCGGCACCGGCGGTCTCTCCGGAACCGGGTTCGGGCGCGGCAATCCGCAACTCATCCCGAACGCGCCTACCGACTTCGTGTTCTCGGCGATCGGCGAGGAGCTCGGACTGTTCGGCGCGGTGGCGGTGCTGGCCGCGATCCTCTTGTTCGTGGGATCCGGCTTCCGGATCGCGCTGCAAGCCGAGCGCCCGTTCCCCAAGCTCTTCGCGGCAGGACTCACGACGATCATCGGGGTGCAGAGCTTCGTGATCATCGGCGGTGTCACGCGCGTCATCCCTCTCACTGGGATCACGTTGCCGTTCATCTCGTACGGCGGATCTTCGCTCGTCGCGAACTTTGTGATCCTCGGCCTGCTCTTGCGCATATCTGACGACAACGCCCGCGCGCGGGGCGAGGGACGGCGACGCGTGAGCTCGAGCGTGGCCGCGTGAATCGCGCCATCGGGCGGGTCGGCACCGCGGTCGTCGCCCTGATGCTCGTACTCGTGGGGATGCTCACCTATCTCCAGGTGATCCACGCCGACAGCCTCGCCAACGACGACCGCAACGTGCGCGGTGTCCTACGAGACATCAACCGGCCGCGCGGCCCGATCCTCACTGCCGACGGCGTGGTCGTCGCCGAGTCGACGCGCGTCGACGACAAGACTGAGTTCGACTTTCAACGCAACTATCCGAACGGTGAGCTGTACTCCCAAGTCGTCGGATACCAGTCGTTCGTGTTGGGCAGCAGCGGCGTTGAGCGCACGTACAACGACGACCTCGTCGGCAAAGGCTTGGACCTCCGGGATCCCTTCGGCGACATCCTCGGCGGCGACGAGGCGGTCGGCACGGTCGTGCTGTCGATTCGCGACGATCTTCAACGCGTAGCGGCCGAGGCGCTCGGCGACCAGCGCGGTTCGGTGGTTGCGATCGACCCGCGGACTGGTGAGATCCTCGTGATGTACTCGAACCCAACGTACGACCCATCGCCACTCGCCGGCCACGACACTCAGGAAGTGAACGCGTTCTACCGGTTCCTCACCTCGCTCCCCGACAAGCCCGACCTCGCGCGCGCCTATCGCGAGCGCTACCCGCCGGGTTCGACCTTCAAGACGGTCACCGCGTCGGTCGCGATCGAGGCCGGCGTCGCCACGCCCGACCGTGAGTTCCCCGTGCTCAATGAGCTCGACCTCCCACTCACCGACAACACGCTGCAGAACTTCGGCGGGCAGTCGTGCGGCGGCACCCTCGCCGAGAGCTTCCGGAGGTCTTGCAACACGACATTCGGTCAGCTCGGCCTTGACCTGGGCGACGCGTTCGTGCCCGGCCTGGCCCGTTTCGGGATCGGCGATGTGCCGCCCATCGACTTGGTGCCTGCCGCGGCGTTGAGCATCGGGCCGCGTGCGGGATCGTTCCAGGAGGACCAGCCGCTGTTCGCGTTCGCGGGCATCGGCCAGGGCCCGGTCGCGACGACACCACTCGAGATGTGCCTCGTCGCGGCAGGGCTGGCGAACAACGGCGTCATCATGGAGCCCCACGTGGTCAAGGAGATTCGCGACTCCGACGACGACGTGGTTCGAAGTGTCGCCAGTCGTGAATGGAAGACCGCGGTCTCACCAGCAACGGCGCAGGCGGTCGCCGCGATGATGGTGACGGTGGTGCAGAGCGGTACTGGAACGGCAGCCCAGATCGACGGCGTGACGGTCGCGGGCAAGACGGGCACCGCCCAAGCGCCACCGGGCGATCCCCACGCGTGGTTCGTTTCGTTCGCGCCCGCCGAAGCACCCGAGATCGCCATCGCGGTGATCGTCGAGCACGGTGGATCGCAAGGAAGTGAAGCCACCGGCGGTCGGGTGGCCGCACCCATCGCCGCCGCGGTTTTACGGGCGTATCTGGGGCGGTGACACGCGCGTCACGCTGCGACGACGGTTCGCGGCACTCGGTCAGTAACGTGGTGACCAGATGACGCAAGTCGCGGACATTTATTCCAATCGATACGCCATAGAACGGCCGATCGCGCGCGGGGGAATGGCGGAGGTCTTCCTCGCGCGCGACCAGTACCTCGACCGTTGGGTGGCCGTGAAGATCCTCTTCCCGGAGTTCGCGCGCGATCCCAGCTTCGTGGAGCGCTTCCGACGCGAAGCGCAAAGCGCAGCGATGCTCAACCACCCGAACATCGTCGGCGTCTACGACTATGGGCAACAGGCCGGCTCGTACTTCATCGTGATGGAGTACGTGGAAGGTCGATCGCTGCGCGACATCC
The DNA here is from genome assembly GCA_031406505.1 of Acidimicrobiia bacterium. Taxonomy (GTDB): domain Bacteria; phylum Actinomycetota; class Acidimicrobiia; order IMCC26256; family PALSA-555; genus SHVJ01. Next base: position 22,916 of record JANOHN010000013.1, read on the forward strand.
TGCACGACGAGGGACCGTTGCCCGCCATGACCTCGGCGCGCATCACCGCGGAGACGGCCGCCGCGCTCGACTTCGCCCATCGTCACGGGGTGATCCACCGCGACATCAAGCCTGGCAATGTCCTCATCACGCAGTCGGGCCAGGTGAAGGTCGCCGACTTCGGCATCGCGGCCAATCCCACCGACGCGAAACAAGGGCTCACACAGACCGGGTCGGTCATGGGCACGGCGACCTACTTCTCGCCCGAGCAAGCACAGGGCTACCAAGTCGACGGACGCACCGATGTGTACGCGCTTGGTGTGGTGCTCTACGAGATGCTTACCGGCCGCGCCCCATTCGTCGGTGAGAGCGCGGTCGCCGTCGCGATGAAGCACGTGCGCGAGCAGCCCGTCCCCCCGAGTCACTACCTCCCCGACCTTCCGCCCGACCTCGAGCGCATCGTGCTCAAGGCCATGGCGAAGAGCCTCGACGAGCGCTACCAGTCGGCCGAGGAACTGCGCGCCGACCTCATTCGCTTCGGCCGCGGTCGCCCCGTGGCCGCCACACCCATCGCTGCGCCGGTCGCGGTCGCCGCGGTGGATCAAGCGCCGACCATGGCCACCCGCCGGCCCCCGTCCACCGCGGAAGAGATGTGGGAAGAGCCCCCGCGCCGCTGGGGTCCGGTAGTTGCCGTGATCGTCGGGCTCGGCCTCCTGGCCGCGGTCATCGGGTTCGCGCTGTTCTCCGCCGGGAACAAGCCGGTCGACACTTCGGGGAAGACGGTGGAAGTCCCCGACCTCGTCGGGCAGACGTTCGCCGACGCGCAAGCGCAGCTCGAAGGGCTCGGGTTCACCGCGGTGCGTCGTGATGAGATCAGCGACGCACCGATCGAAGAGGTCATCAAGCAGAGCCCCGAAGCCGGACTGCTCGCGCGCAAAGGGCGGGCCATCGTGCTCACCGTGAGCGGGAGCGAGGTCACGGTGCCGAACCTCGTCGGGCAGACGTATGAGCAGGCGGAGGCGGCGCTCTCGAAGCGGGGCTTGCTCGCGGTGAAGGTCGAGGTCGACGCGCCCGACAAGCTGCCGGGCACCGTCATCTCCACCGATCCTGCCGCCGGGCAGAAGGTCGCAAAGGGCAGCTCGGTCTCGGTAACGGCCGCGAAGGAGCCGCAGATCGAGGTCCCGGACGTCACGGGACAGGACCAAGTCGCCGCGCAGACCACGTTGCAGAACGCCGGGTTCCAGGTGACGGTGGCCGCACAGCCGAGCGAGACCGTGCCCGTCGGGAAGGTCATCGCCACGAACCCGCCGGCGGGCACGAAGATCGACAAGAGCACCGCGGTGCAGCTGCTGGTGTCGACCGGCCCCACGAACGTGGCGGTCCCGTCCGTTGTCGGGCAGCAGTGCGGAACCGGCGCGCAGACGCTGCAGAACGCCGGGTTCGGCGTGACCATCAGCGGCAACCCGTCCGATCCCGCGCAGAACGTCACGAGCCAGAGCCCGGCCGCGGGGACCATGCTGCCGGCCGGCTCCGCGGTATCGATCTCCTGCGCCTGAGCGCACGCCACGCGTGGCCCGGCGGTCGCTTTCGAGCTGGTACACGGCGAACGGTCGTCACGATCTGCCGTGGCGCGCCAAGACCGACCGTTGGTTGGTGCTCGTCTCGGAAGTGATGCTCCACCAGACGCAAGCTCCGCGGGTCGCGGCCGCATGGCCTGCGTTCATCGGCCGGTTCCCGACACCCGACGCGATGGCCGACGCGGGTCCCGGCGCCGTGATCGAAGCTTGGGGTCGGCTCGGCTACCCGCGGCGCGCCCGGCGGCTGTGGGAGTCGGCGGTGCTCATCGCCGATGCGGGGTGGCCGGACGACCTCACGGTGTTGCCGGGCGTCGGTCGCTACACCGCCCAGGCGATCGGTGCCCAAGCCGACGGGATTGACGTTCCTGCCGTGGAGGTGAACACGCGCCGTGTGATCGAGCGCGTGACGGGGCGACGGCTCACCGATCGGGAAGCCGAGGCGGCGATGATCGAGGTGGGCGCGCCGTTGCGCGGTCGCGATCGACTGCTCGCGCTGATGGACGTGGGTTCAATCCTCTGCAAGCCGTCGGAGCCCCACTGCGACGAGTGCCCGCTCAACGCGCGTTGTGCAACGCGCGGACCACTCGAAATGGAGACGAAGACACGCCAATCGCCGTTCGAAGGCTCGTTCCGTCAGCGGCGAGGCGAGGTGCTGGCCCGACTTCGCGCCGGCCCCACCCCGACCGCGCTCCTCGACGAGCAGGCCGTGCGCTCACTCGTCGCCGACGGCCTCGCAGCAATCGACGGCGACACCGCACGCCTGCCTTGATCCCGCTCTCGGCGCATCGCGCCGGGCGCTCGGACCGCGGCTCATCTTTAGGCGCGCATTGCAACCTGGGTGAGGAAGTTGCGGACGAGGTCGTGACCTGACTCCGTCAGAATTGACTCGGGGTGGAATTGCACGCCTTCGATCGGGAGCTCGCGATGACGGAGTCCCATCACGAGCCCGTCTTCGGCCTCAGCCGAGATCTCGAGCGAGTCGGGCACCGAGTCGCGATCAACGACGAGCGAGTGGTACCGGGTCGCGGTGAACGGGTTGGGCATCCCTTCGAACACGCCGCGCCCGTCGTGTTGGATCTCCGACGTCTTGCCGTGCATCACATGTGGCGCACGCACGACGTCGCCGCCGTACACCTGGCCGATGCACTGGTGGCCGAGGCACACTCCGAGCACGGGCACGCCGCCCTCGCCGAACGCCTTGATGGCCGCGTTCGAGACGCCGGCGTCCTCCGGCCGACCTGGCCCTGGCGACACGAGCACTGCGTGGGGTGCGAGCGCGACGAGGGCGTCGAGATCGACGTCGTCGTGGCGATGGACCATCGGGTCGGCACCGAGCTCACCGAGGTATTGCACGAGGATGTAGACGAACGAGTCGTAGTTGTCGATCACCAGCACTCGGGCGCCCACGAGCGTCACGGTACCGCCCGACGCGCGAGCCGACGGCTGCCATTCACCGTTGTGGTCGCGCGGCTCCTAGGCTTCGCCGCCGTATGGCGAAACTTCGACGACGTAGGCCAGCCGCAGTCGCAACTCCGCCCGGTCGCTACACGCCGCCCAAACCGAAGACCGAGAAGAAGTCGCCGCTCTGGGTTCCCGCAACGATGTTCGCGGCGCTCCTCATCGGCGTGGTCATCATCGTGGCCAACTACCTCCAGCTGCTCCCCGGCGGCCAGGCCCAGAACTCGTACTTGTTCGTGGGCCTCGGGATGCTCATCACCGGCTTCATCTTGTCCACCCAATACCGCTGACCTGCGGAATCTCAAGGCTGTAACTTCCCACAGGGTTATCCACAGTCTGTGGACAGCCGGGACGGGCGCCGCGGGCGGGCGGAACGCTGATGCAAACGCCTCATCAGGCCGGGATCATGTCTTCTCGGCAGTGGCGGGGGGCGTCGGGCTCTTCGCCGTCTTGGGCGGCGGTCATCGTCACCTCGGCGCCACAGACGATGCAGCGGAAGCGCAGGTCGACGGGGACGACCGCCTC
>JANOHN010000025.1:0-1559 GCA_031406505.1 Acidimicrobiia bacterium
TGTCCCCGAAGCCACCCACCAAGGCGTGCACGTGTTCTACGCGCGCCGCGCTGGTCGTGACGCGGCCGATGACCGCATCGTCGAGCTCGTGGCTGAGCTCGCGACTCCCGCGGACGCGACCGTGATCACCTCGGATCGCGCGCTCGCCGAGCAAGTACGAGCCCTCGGCGCGACGGTGCAGGGTGCCGGCACGCTCTTGCGCCGACTCGGTCGGTGATCGGCGAGAGCGAGCGGCCGCGGCGCAGGTACCCTGCGCCGCAGCGAACGGGGCCCGAGCGGCCCGCGCGCAGCGCAGAGAGCGGAAAGGGGGGACTGCGACGATGCCGTCGGAGCGCGAGATCGGGTTCACCACGGAGCTCGGGCTCAACATGGAAGTGGCCGGCGACACCATGGTGGGCCATGTCGAGGTCGTTCCGCAGCTCTGCGTGCCTGAAGCCGGCGTGTTGCGCCCATCGGTGTTGCTGTCGTGGGCCGACTCGCTCATGGGTTCACTGGCGACCGAGCAGACCCTGCCGAAAGTGTGCATGACCGTCGACCTGAGCGTGCGTGTCGTCCATCCGATTCCGGCCGGCGTGAGCGTTCGCGGCAAGGGACGAATCCTCAAGACCGGTCGAGTGCTCACCTTCACGGAGGCCACGTTCGCGGTCGACGGCCGCGCCGAACCTGCGGCCTTTGTGCTGGGAACGTTCGTGGCTTCGCCCCGTCCCGGCGATGTGGCGGATTCGTTCGTGACGCAAGTGACCATGGGCAGCAAAGCGCGCCGGCGGTTTCCGGTGACGCCCGTGCCGATCGCCGAGATCCTCGCGGCGCGCACGATCGCCCCCGGCGTGATGGAGGCCGACCGAAATCCCCGCCTCCTCAACTGGGTCGACACCATCCAGGGAGGCGCGGTCGCGCTGCTCGCGGAGGAAGCCGCACTGAGTCTTCCGGGCGCACCCGTTCCGACCGAGTTCGAGGTGCGCTACTTGCGGACCGTTCGTGTCGGGCCCATGCGCGCCACCGCGCACGGCGTCGGTGGGTACACGCGCGTCGACGTGGTGGACGCAGGCAACGACGACCGACCCGCGGCCATCGCGGTGTTGCGGGGTTGACCGAAGAGAGGTGTCCTACGACGCCTTGCCGAGCGCGGCGTCGTACTCTGCCTTCTCGCGTGGCGTGCCGAGGCCTTCTGACTCGAAGCGATCGACCACCTTGCCGTCCTTGTCGATGACGAACGTGGCTCGCATGGCGCAGCCGAGCGTGTCGTTGAAGATGCCGTAGGCCTTGGCGACCTCACCATGCGGCCAGAAGTCGCTGAGCACCGGGTAGTCGAATCCCTCCTGTTCGGCCCACACCTTCTGCGCGTGGCGCGTGTCGCACGACACCGCAAGCCGCTGCGTGTCGGCGGCCTCAAAGTTCGACCCGGTGTCGCGCAGCTCACAGAGCTCGCCCTTGCACACACCCGTGAACGTGAACGGGTAGAAGACGAGGGCCACGTTCTTGCTGCCACGGAAGCTCGACAGCGTGACGTCGTTGCCTTCTTGGTCCTTCAGCGTGAAATCGGGTGCTTCGTCACCGAC
>JANOHN010000034.1:0-2716 GCA_031406505.1 Acidimicrobiia bacterium
GCTGAAGAAGACGAACGTGCTCACGTACTCCATCTTCTCGACGCTTCGCGAGGAGAGGAACCCGGGCAAGGCCGCGGTGCTGGCCATAGCGCTGTTTGCCATCACGATGGTGTTGACGCTCCTGCAGCTGCGCTTCCTCGAGCGCCGCGTGCACTACGCCCGATGATGGCGGTGCGATGACCGTCGACACGAACGTGGCCGCACCTCCCATCGCGGCAAGCGTCGCTACGCGGCGTCCGGGTCACCGGAAGCGAGTCTGGGGCCTCGTCCTGCGCTACACCGTGCTTGCGGTCTTGGCGTTCATCGTGCTCTTCCCGATCTACATCACAGTCGTCAACTCGCTCTTGACGCGCGCGGAGATCGGAGGGTCGCCTGCGAAGCTGTTCCCGACCAGCCCGGTGTGGGACACCTACTCGCGAGCCTGGACCAATGGCCATCTCGGGAGCTACCTCGTCAACAGCTTCATCGTCACGACCATCATCGTCATCGGGCAGCTCGTGACCGCGATCCTTGCCGGATACGCGTTCGCGTTCCTCGAGTTTCCGTTCAAGCGGACGTTGTTCGTTGTCTTCCTCGGGACACTGATGATCCCGTTCGAGGTGACGATCATCCAGAACCTCACGACCGTGACCGACCTCGGCCTCTACAACACCTACGCCGGACTCGCGATCCCGTTCCTCGCGACGGGCTTCGGTGCGTTCCTGATGCGTCAGGCGTTCCTCGGCGTCCCGCGCGACCTCCAGGACGCTGCGGCACTTGACGGCTACGGGCACTGGCGCTTCTTGGCCCGCGTGGCCGTGCCGTTGGTTCGTCCCGCCGTGGCCGCACTCGGAGTGTTCGCCTTCTTGTCGGCGTGGAATCAGTACCTCTGGCCCCTCCTGGTGACCAAGGATGACGAGTTCCGTACCGTGCAGATCGGACTCAAGCAGCTCCGATCGACCTCGGTCGATCAGGTGAACGTGACCTTTGCCGGCGTGGTGATCGCAGTGATCCCGCTCGCCATCTTGTTGATTGTGTTCCAGAAGCAGCTCGTGCGAGGCCTGACCGCGGGTGCGGTCAAGGGGTAGGTCCCGTGGGGCATGATGACCATCAACGACTCGTCGAAACAGGAGTGACCATGCGGTATGGGAAGCGGATCGCCTCGGTCGCAGTAGCAGCGCTCATCGGCGCGACCGTTGGGATCGTGGGAGTGCCCGCCGGGGCGGCCGTGCACCGAACGAAGCTGCCGAAGTGCCCGCTCAGCGCGTTGGACAAGGCCAACGGCACGGTCGACATCACGATGTGGCATTCCATGCCGCGGGCGAACGAGGAGACGCTCCAGGCTCTCGCTGATGAGTTCAACTCGTCGCAGGACAAGGTGCACGTGAACCTCCTCAATGTCATCACGTACCAGGACACGCTCGACAAGTACATCGCAGGGCTCTCTACGGGCGACCTCCCCGACCTCGTGCAGATCGGCGACGGCGACGTCCAGACAATGATCGACACCCAGTCCGTCCTGCCGGTGGAGTCGTGTGTGAAGGCCGACAAGTTCGACCTCTCCGGTCATCTCCAACGCGTCGTCGACTACTACACGGTCGGCGGTGTGCTGTGGCCGATGCCGTTCAACGTGTCGGGTCCGGTCCTGTACTACGACGAGAACGCGTTCACCGCGGCCGGGCTCGATCCGACCAAGCCGCCGACGACGCTCGACGAGGTCAAGGAGTACTCGCAGAAGATCGTCGACGCCGACGTGGCACCCGCGGGCTACGGGCTCAAGACCGAGCCCGGTTACCTCGAGCAGTGGCTCGCGAAGGCCGGGAAGCAGTTCGTGAACAATGGCAATGGCCGGAAGGGTCGTGCCTCCAAGACCGCCTTCAGCTCGAAGACCGGTCTCGAGATCTACACCTGGATGAGCGAGATGGTCGACGAGGGCCTCGCCGTCACCAATAGCGACGAGGGCAGCTCGGTCTTCGACAACCTGCTCGGGATCGGTAACGGCACGCACGTGATGACCACCGAGACGTCTGCCTCCCTCGGCACGATCACCCAGGTGTTGGCGTCTGGCCAATACCCCGACCTCAAGCTCGGTGTCGCGCCGATGCCCGGACCCGCGGGCAAGGGCGGTGTGGTGGTCGACGGTGCGGCGCTCTGGATCGTGAGCAAGTCGGCACCCGAGAAGCAGGCTGCTGCGTGGGAGTGGGCCAAGTTCCTGAACACGGTCGACGCGCAGGCCACCTGGGCGGCTGGTACCGGTTACGTGCCGATCATCGAGGCTGCGGCCGACTCACAGAAGGTGCAGGACCTGTGGGCGGAGATCCCCGGCTACAAGGTGGCGTTCGACCAGCTCCTCACCGGGCCGAACAACCTCGCAACCGCCGGCCCGATCATCGGTGACTACACCGGCGTGCAGAACGCGGTGCGCGAGTCGTGGCAGCGGATGCTCTCTGGCGGCTCGACGCCAAAGGAAGCGATCAAGGAAGCTGCAAAGAACTCCGACGCCGCGATGCAGGAGTACAACTCCCGAGTGGGGGGCTAGCGGCTACTTCTTGACGATCACGACGGCCGCGTTCGCGCCGCGGCCGACGGTGTGTGCGAGACCGACGCGGGCGTCCGGCACCTGCCGGGTGCCCGCGTCGCCGCGTAGCTGCGTGGTGAGCTCCACGACCTGACCGAGCGCCGACGCGCCCAGCGGTTCCCCCTTCGAAAGCAGGCCGCCGCTCATGTTGACGGGCAG
>JANOHN010000035.1:0-5585 GCA_031406505.1 Acidimicrobiia bacterium
GCGGCCGTATTCGACATGCCCGACGACATCCCGCTCCCCGATGCCGCGGCGCTGTACTTCCCGTTCCACCTCGCATGGTTGGGACTGTTCGACCGCGCGGAGCTCGCCACGGGCGAGAGCGTGCTCATCCACGCCGCCGCCGGAGGCTCCGGTTCCGCCGCAATCCAGCTCGCGCACCATGCCGGAGCGCGAGTGTTTGCCACCGCGGGGAGCGACGAGAAGGTGAAGCTCTGCCGTGAGCTCGGCGCCGACGTCGCCATCAACTACACGACCGACGACTTCGCCGCAGTCGTGCTCGCGGAGACCGGCAACGTGGGGGTCGACGTGGTGTTCGACAACGTCGGCGAGGCGGTCGTGGAGAAGTCGATGCACTGCCTGGCCTACAACGGTCGGTACCTCATGATGGGCTTCGCCTCCAACAAGGTGGTAGCCGACGAGAAGTTCGTGATCCCGCGCCGCGTTGCCCTCGGCAACTTCAAGCTGTGCGGCGTGCTCCTCAACTACCAGACCGACGCCATGGTGCAGACGATCAAGCAAGCGATGGGGTGGAACGTGGCACCTCGTGAGCTCGGCGAGCGCGTCAGCCGCGAGATCGTTGAGCTCGTGCGCACCAAGGCGGTACGCGCGGTGATCGGTCAGACGGTGCCGTTCGAGGAGCTGCCCGCAGCGATGGACGCGATGGCTCGCCGGGCCACGACGGGCCGCGTCATCGTCCTGGTGTAGCGGCGATCAGGGTTCGAGATCGAAGACCTGGGCGAGGCCACCCACGAGCCACTGGTCTTCGTCGCCGACTGGCGCGGGCATCGGCGCGCGGTAGCTGAGCGCTTCGAGCAGCGCGACGGCTGAGCCGGTGAGGTGGAGTGCATCAGGCGAGGCGGCGCCGTCGTGTACGAGGATCGCGTCGCCGACGTCGACGACCACTCGCACCTCGGGGTCGGTCACCTCGAGGGCGATTGAACCGCGCCGAGTCGAGCCTTGGCTGATGGCAAACGCAGGGCTGAGCGCGGCGACGTAGCTGAGGCAGTCGGCGATCTCGTCGGCCTCCTCGACCGGCGCGAAGCCGAGCGGCAATGCGATGTCGCGCTCGTGGATCCAGGAATCCCAGAGGGCGTGCAACGCCACGGCGCGAAGCGGCACGTGGCCCGGCGGCGCCTCGCCCAGGACCGACGACCACCCGTCGTGGTCCATTCCCGCGAGCGACTCAGCGATGGCCTCGTTCGACTCGACGAATCGCTCGAGCACCGTGGCCCAGGACAATGACCGGACCTCGTCGACCATCGCTGCGGGCGTCGCGACCGGATCGAGCGTCGCCAGGAAGCGGGTCGGCTCGCCGCGCCGCGCCGCGGCAATCGAGATCGCCCAGAACCGGTTGACGCCGACGAGATGAGCAATGACATCTTGCACCGACCACCCATCACACCGGCTGGGGGCCGCCCATTGCGCGTCATCGAGCTCCGCGACGAGCGACGCAAGCCGTCGCCGTTGCCGTAGCAGTGGCACTGACGGATCATCGAGCACTCCCTCGAAGCGCAGGAAGTCGGGCTCGTCGTAGAGCGGCGTGATCTGCATGCTTCAGTCGGTGCGCGGGGCGAGCAACGTGAAGGACAGCGTGCTCACGGCCGCGATCCGATCGGTTGCAAGGTCACGCACGTCGACCTGGACGACGACCGATCGCTGCCCACGGCGCAGCACTCGAGCCTCAGCCCGGGCCGGGCCCTCGACAATCGGCGCGAGGAAGTGGATGTTCATATCGTTCGTAGCGGACCTGTGTCCCGCGTTCCCACCGCCCATCGCCAGCCGACCGGCCACTAAATCGATCAGGGTGGCGATGATGCCGCCCTGCAAGCTGCCTCCGCTGTTGGCCAACCTGCCGGTCACCGGGATCTCGATTGCCAGATCTGCACCCTCGACGTCGACGTCGGTGATACCCAGCGACGAGATGAAGTGCTCACCCGACTCGAACGCCACCTGCATGTCGCGCTGCGCCTTGCGGAGGGCATCGTTCACGCGGGTCACGCTACCAATGAGCCCATTCCGTTGAGCGCACGAGCCAACCGCAACGCGTGGTCGGGCGTCTGCGTCGGGAACCAGATCCCCTGGAGCCCAGCGTCCTCGGCGAGCCGAATGACCGCGTCGCGGATCACCGGGCCGGTTCCCACCAAGCACATCCGATCGAGGAGGTAGTCGCCGACCTCGGGATGGTCATCGAACGCCCGGGGGTTCGGATTGTCGTCAGCGACGACACCGTGGAAGTTGTAGTCGTAGCCGGACAGACAGTCGCGGATCACGAGCTGATACTCCTCGGGCACGTTCTTGGACGCGAACGTGCCACCGAACGCGAAGTGTGCGGTGGAGTACGCGGCGATACGCATCGCATCGCGGGCGGAGGCCACGTCGCCCTCGTCGTCGACCACGAGCGTCGGGATCATGGTCCAGACCTCGGCCTGCGCCGTGGTCGTAGAGCCATTGCGTGCGAGGGCACCCAACGCCCGGATCGCCGTCGCATCCGCGCCGGTCGCGACGACGACAACGTCTGCGAAGGTTCCTGCGGTCTCGGCTCCCTTGGGTCCGGAGACCGTGCAGTGCACGCGCAGCCCCGCTGGCGTTCGTTCGCGGATGCGTGACACCGTTGCTGCCAGATCCGACCACCGCATCGGCGCGAGCCCGACCGAACGCACGGCCCCGTCACCGGTACCAACCCCGAAGAAGAAGCGGCCGGGCGCGAGCTCGTCCAACGTCCGCGCGGTGGACGCGTGCGCGGTCCAGTGACGCGTCACAGGGTTCGTTACCAACGGACCGATCGGAATTCGCTCCGTCGCCAAGAGGCACGCGGTCGTCGCGGCGTAGACGTCGTGGTGGAGGAATGGGCCCTCCCCGATCCCGAATGCATCGAAACCCGCGCGCTCGGCGACGCGCGCGACCTCCACCGTGGTCTTCACCGAGCGCGGCATCGCGGCAGCACCCACCTTCAACCGCTCCATCTGCCTTCCTCCGCCCACTGGGTTTCGAACCGGTGTGATAGAAAATACAGCGAACCATTCGCATGGTTTGTGTTCCGAGTCGGCCACGGGAGCGACGGATCGCCCCGTGTACGGTGACCGCAATCCTGGGTTGAGGAGTCCGCATGGCGTCCGCGAGCACCAGCGGTGACGCGCCGTTGGACGGCACCGGACGAAAGCGCGTCCTCCTCCCGGGCCCGACCTCCGCGATCGCAGAGGAGATCCTGCGCCGCGAGGTCAACCTGGTTCGCGCCGACGAGCTCGACGTCGCCGAGTTGCAACAGGTGCTCCCTGAGGTCGAGGGAATCTACGTGCAAGCTCCCGCCGTCCTCGACGCAGAGTGGATCCATACTGCTCGCCGCCTCGAGGTGATCGGCACCGCAGGTTCGGGAACCAACCGCATCGACGTCGCGGCCGCGTCCGCGTGTGGGATTCCGGTCGTGCATGCGGCCGGAGCCGCCTACCGGTCGGTGGCTGAACACGCGGTCGGTCTGATGGTCTCGCTTTCGAAGCGCATCGCGTACTACGACCGCTACTTCCATACCCACAAGCAGTACCCACCACCCAGCCAGGGTGGGTACGGCAACCAGTTGCATGGCAAGACCGTCGGCATCGTCGGGTTGGGGTTCATCGGTCGTGATCTGGCCCACAAGTGCGGGATCGGTTTCGGCATGCGGGTGCTGGCATTCGACCCGTACTTCGCCGTCAGCGAAGCGCGCCGGCAAGGCGTCGAGCTGCTGCGCAGCCTCGAGGCAATGATTCCCCAATGTGACTTCGTCGTGATCACCTGCCCGCTCAACGATCAGACGAGAGACCTCATCCGCGAACGAGATCTCCGCCAGATGAAGCCCACTGCGTACATGATCGTCTCCTCCCGGGGCGGCATCGTGAACGAAGAGGAGCTCGTGACGGCGCTCCAGAGTGGCTGGCTCGCGGGCGCCGGCGTCGACGTGTGGGATCCCGAGCCCGCTCCCCCGAACCACCCGATGTACGACATGGACAACGTCGTGCTCACCCGGCACATCGGCGGAGGCACGGCCGAAGACCTCGAGCTCATCGCCGACGCAGTGGCGACGCAGGTGCTCGAGGCGCTCCGGGGAGTCCGGCCCGATCACATCGCCAACCCACACGTGTGGCCGCTCGGAGGAGACCCGCCCCGCAAGTCGCAGCCGAGCGGCTCCGCTCCGGTTGAGGAGACCGTATGAACCGCCCGCAGCGCGTCGCAAGCCATAAGAGAGAGGTTGCACGATGGGCAAGGTGAGTGTCGTCTCAGCGACCGAAGCGCAAGCGCGCTCGGTCGCCGGATCGCAATCCGGAGAAGCCGCCGCGTACCGCGACGCGAAATACCCCGTCGACAAGCTCCCGTACTTCCCGCTCGACGGCGAAAGTCTCCAGCTGTTCCGGGTCGAGCTCGGCCCCAACGCCGACATCGAACCCCATGCCCACACGGAGGACGAGATCGCCTACGTCCTCGATGGGGAGATTCGCCTCGGCAGCAGGATCCTCGGCCCCGGTGACGCGCTCTACGTTGCGAAGGACACCCTCTATTCCTTCAAGACCGGGCCTGACGGCTGCACCTTCCTCAACTTCCGACCCACCGACAAGGTCGGCTACCTCAACAAGGACCAATACCTCGCGCAACGGGGCCGCGACTGAGCGCGAGCGGCCTGCGGACGGGTCGGAGTCTTCTGCTCGGGAGAGCTACGAGGACACGCCGAGCATGCGGAGCCCGTTGTGACGCAGGACCTTGTCGCGGAGCTCGGGCGTCAGGTGCTTCGTCTGCCGTTCGGCGACCAGCCGAGAGTCGGGCCAGCTCCCGTCAGGATGCGGGTAATCGGTCTCGAAGCAGACGTTGTCCGCGCCAATCACGTCGAGGTGGTCCATTGCGACCGGATCGTCGAAGACGCAGACGAAAACGTGGTCGTGGAGATACGCGCTCGGTGGGCGAGGTGTCCGCACCACCTGCTCGCTGAACAGGTACGGATCGTTGCGGTGCCAGCAGCGATCGAGACGGTCGATGAGGTACGGGATCCAGCCCGCTTGTGCCTCAGCGAACGCGATCTTCAGCCGCGGGAAGCGATCGAGGACGCCGGAGAGCAGCCAGTCGCTCAACGACAGCGACGAGACCGTGTAGTTGTTCGTCAGGCGGAGCAGAGGCGGGGCGTCGTCACTCGATGACGGCTGGGTCGAGCTCGAGCCGATGTGCATCGCGACGACGATGTCGTTCGCCTCACATGCCGCGAAGAGCGGATCCCAGCTCCCGCTGTAGATCGAAGGAAGATCGAGACGCGTCGGCAGCTCCGAGAAGCACACCACACGGGTGTTACCTGCGATTCGCTCGACCTCCTGCGCCGCCAGGAGCGGATCCCAGAGTGGGACGATGTGGGCGCCGTGCAGACGTCCGCCTGACGGAGCGACCCACGCTTCTCGCAACCAGTCGTTGTAGGCGCTCACACAGCGCGCCGCCAGTGCCTTGTCCTTCGCTTCCAAGAACCGCTGACCGCAGAAGCGCACGAAGATGTTGGGAAAGCACAGCGACACATCGACCCCATCCTCGGTCATGTCCGCCAGGCGCGCCTCGGGCTC
>JANOHN010000098.1:0-2121 GCA_031406505.1 Acidimicrobiia bacterium
CTAACGAGAGGCCGAGGCGTAAGCGGTTCCGGTGTTCGTGGCGGTCGGCAGATCGCACTGCTGCGGGCCAGCCACTTCCCGCCGGTGGTGGCGGTCACCGCCATCGCAACCGCGCTGGCCGTCGCGGTCGATCGCGAGTGGGGAAGCGTGTGGGTCGCGCTCGCGGTGCTCACCGGCCAGCTCTCGGTCGGATGGAGCAACGACTACCTCGACCGTGATCGCGACCGGCTCGCGGGCCGGGCCGACAAGCCGATCGTCGCCGGCACCATCACCGCCCGCGCCGTCGGCATCGGCGCAGTGGTTGCCCTCGGCGCATGCGTGCCGTTGTCGTTCGCGTCCGGTTGGCGGGCGGCCCTCGTGCACCTCGGTGCCGTCGCTATCGCCTGGTCGTACAACCTGCGCCTGAAGGACAGCCCGCTCAGCCCGCTGCCGTACACGCTCGCGTTCGGCGCGCTCCCGATCTTCGTGACGCTCGGGCTGCCCGGGCACCCGATGCCGCTCGGCTGGGGGATCGCTGCGGCCGCCCTGCTGGGCACCGGCGCCCACTTCGTGAACACGCTGCCCGACCTCGCCGACGACGCCCGCACCGGCGTGCGCGGGCTGCCGCACCGCCTCGGCCCGAAGGTGGCGATCGTTGTCGCGGCGCTGCTCATGGCCACGGCGGCGTTGCTGGCTGGAGTCGCCGCACCCGGCGCGCCCGACGGCGCGACCACAGCACTGCTCGTGGTGGCGCTCGCCACGATCGTCGGGGTCGTCGCCGCCGCGTCGCTCGGTCACGCGCGTCTCGCGTGGCACCTCACCTTGGGCGCGGCGCTGCTCTGCGTCGGCCTGTTCCTCGTGCAGGGCACGTCGCTCGTCGGGTAGCTCGCAGCACGTTGCGCCGCTACGCCGTCCCGAGGGTCACCACGCAATCAGCGGTCGAGGGAACGGTCGTCCCCGCCGTCCCCGGCGCTTGCACCGTCGCGCCCGATCCAAGAGCGAGCGCCAGCGCCGCGGCCTCGGCTTCGAAGCCGGGGCTGCACTGCACGATCGTGCCCTGGCGCGTTGTTGCGTTGCCGGCGCCGGCAATCGTGTAGCCCAGCGTCTTGAGGGCCGTCGACTTCTCCGATGCGGCACCGGAGACGCCCGAGCCGTTCAACACCTGCACGCGCACTTGTTGCGGCGGACGTCCGGGCGGCACGGTGGTGACGGGCACCGCGGTGGTCGTGGTCGTGGCCTCGGTCGTCGTCGTCTTCGCCCGCGTGGTGGTCGTGGTGGTGGAGTCGTCGCTCCCGCCCACCGTCACCCACGCGAGCACCGCGATCACCGCCACGAACCCCCCACCAGCCGCGGCGCCTCTCCAGAACGGCTGCCCGATCCGCGGAGCACGCCTGCGTGTCGTCGGCTCTTCGTCGCCCGGCTCCACGACCGCTTCGCTCGGACGATCGCGACGGCGAGGCTCGTTTCGCCCAGGGCGCGCCCCCGGTACCCGGGTGGGCACGTCTTCACCGTCGAAGACGTGGCCCGTCCACTCCCTGCCGTCCCAGTACCGGAAGCGGTGACGCCCGCTCGGATCCGGGGCCCACTGGCCGGTGGTCTGCTCGCCCTCGTCGTCCATCGCGCTCGCCCCCGTGCGCTCGGCGCCAGAGGTGGCGCGCCGATCACGCTAGATCGCCGCAGCCCGGCGAGCGAGGCGCTAGAGCTCGATCTGTGTGGTCGGCGCGTGCCGCGGCGTACGGGATGGATGCGGGGGTGCCGCGCCCGGAGAGGACGCAGCGAATCGTCACCACGAGTGGCGGTGGTGTCTTGTACCGCCTACTTGAGGCGGTCACAATGGCGATCGACCACCCGCAAGTGCGAGCACGACGTGAGCTCGAGGAGCTGGGACTCAGCATGGAATCGGCTTCGTATCTAGTTGATGACCGGCCGCCTGGAGGCTGGGACTCGCTCGTCACCAAGGATCAACTCCGCGCCGAGATGGCGGAGCTCCGCGCCGAACTCCAGCGAGAGATGCGAGCGAGCGCGGCGAAGACGCCGAAGGCGACGAACATCGCACTCATCAGGCGCCACGTCTGCGCTCGCAGCTCTCGCTGGAGTTCGGCGCGGAGCTCCGCCATCTCGGCGCGGAGTTGATCCTTGGTG
>JANOHN010000110.1:0-14095 GCA_031406505.1 Acidimicrobiia bacterium
CAGGATGCGGCCGGCGTGGTGCACAAGCGCGGTGCTCGCCTTGCCCTCGAGGCCGTCCACATCACTGGACTTCCCGGGTGCCGTTTCGCCGAGCGCTGCCGCCGCTGACGGGGTGCGTACGAACCGGTTGCGGTAGCGCGCGCTCCCATCGCGCAGCTCGATGCCGTGGAGCATGGAGTCACCCATGAACCAGTGGTACATGGCCGGATCGGGATCGACGACGGGGTTCGGACCGTTGCGCAGCAGCAGACCGTCGAGCGCGAGCGGGATGGCGCCCGTTACCTCGAGGTCGGCATCGTCACGCTCGTCGCGGACGGGCGCGTAGTTGCCCAGGAGGTATGGATTCGGAGCGATGGTCGTCATGGTGCCAATCTTGTCGCGATGTCGCTGCCCGATGCATTCGCGTGCTTGGTGCGGATCGAGCTGACGTCCTTGACGGTAGCGAGCACGGTTTCTCCGCCGCGCTTGATTGGCCGGGCTAGTCGGTGAGGTCGACGACGACCGGCGCATGGTCGGAGGGGAGCTTGCCCTTCCTGGCGTTGCGGTCGACGAGCGCCCACTGCACCCGGTCGATCACGGGTTGCGACGCGAGGACGAGGTCGATGCGCATACCGCGGTGCTCGTGGAAGTCGCCGCGGCGGTAGTCCCAATAGCTGTAGAGCTGTTCGGTGTCGGGGTACACCGCACGGAACGCATCTTCCAGTCCCCACTCCTCCAGGCGCGCCACCGCCGCACGCTCCTTTGGCGTGACGTGGGTGGAGCCCTTGAACGCCTTTGGTGACCACACGTCGCGGTCCTCGGGCGCCACGTTGAAGTCGCCGAGGATCACCAGCGGGTCAGACGGCTTCGCGTTCGCGTCGACCCACGCTGCAAGACAGTCGAACCACTCGAGCTTGCGGTCGTAGAACTCGCTCGGCACCTCGCGCCCGTTCGGGACGTACACGTTCACGAATCGAACCCCGCCGCAGGTGGTGGTGAGCATGCGGGCATCGCCCTCGTAGGGATCGAGGACGCCCTCGCCGAAGCCGCTCGACACGCTTTCGATGCCGACGCGTGACAGCGTGGCCACCCCGTTCCACTGACCGGGTCCGTGGTGCACGGCCTCGTAGCCGAGCGCACCGAACGCGAGCTGCGGGAACGTGTCGTCGGAGAGCTTCGTCTCCTGGATGCACAGCACGTCGGGCTCTGCGTAGGCCAGCCACTCCTCGACGCGCTCTTGGCGAGCCTTCAGCGAGTTGACGTTCCAGGTCGCGAACCGCATGACGGCGAGGCTAGCGTCGCGGTCCGTGCGCGCCCTTCGCCTCCTCGCGGTAGCGAGCCTGACTGCCGGTGTCGTCCTCGTCGGTGCGGGCACTGCGAGTGCCGGCACCTCTGAAGGCATCCGCAACTACGAGATCGAGATGACGATCAAGAAGTCGGGCGTCCTCAAGGTGCGCGAGACGATCGACTACGACTTCGGCGACTTTGCCGTCAACAAGCACGGAATCTTCCGCAAGATCCCGGTGCGGTTCGACTTCGCCAAGAAGGAGGACACCGACCGCGTCTACGAGGTCGACGTCGTGTCGGTCGAAGGCTCCGAAGGCACCCCCGACCAGTTCACGACTTCGGAGTACCGGGAGGGGAGCGTCGGCTACCTCGAGCTGAAGATCGGCGATCCCGACACGACGGTTGAGGGCGAGCACACCTACGAGATCGTGTACCGCGTCACCGGCGCGCTCAATGGCTTCGAAGACCACGACGAGCTCTACTGGAACGCGGTCGGCGACGAGTGGGGCGTGATCATCGACCGGGCCACTGCCACGGTCGACGCGCCGGCCGGGATCACGCAGGTCGCCTGCTTCACCGGCGCCTACGGGTCGACGCTGCCGTGCGAGCGAGCCTCGTCCGACGGCTCCACGGCAGGCTTCGCGGAGACCGACCTCTTCCCGTTCAACGCGATGACCGTGGTAGTTGCCATCCCGAAGGGCATCGTCCCGACGCCGAAGCCGATCCTCGAGGAGCGCTGGACGGTTGGACGCGCGTTCGAGCTCACGCCGGTCAGTGGCGGTGTCGCGGGTGGGCTGCTGCTCTTCGGCGTCGGTGGGTACGTGCTCGCGTTCCAACGCTTCGGACGTGACCGGCGCTTCCAGGGCAGCGCGGTCGATCAAGCATTCGGTACCGCGGAGGGGCCCGACGAGGCCACTCCGCTCATCGCCGGCCACACCGAGACGCCGGTGGAGTTCGTCCCACCCGACAACCTCCGGCCCGGCCAGATCGGCACGCTCGTCGACTTCCACGCGAACCCGCTCGACGTGACGGCGACGATCGTCGACCTTGCGGTGCGCAAGTACCTCGTGATCGAAGAGGTCCCCACCGAGTCGAAGTGGCTGAAGAACGACTGGAAGCTCACGAAGCTCAAGGACGCCGACGACAAGCTCAAGGACTACGAGCAGACCCTGCTCAACGGTCTGTTCCAAGGTCGCGAGGACACCGTCGAGCTCTCCGACCTGAAGTACAAGTTCGCCAACCGGATGGGCAAGGTGCAGAAGGCACTCGACGACGATGCCAAGGCACAGGGTTGGTTCGTGCGCGATCCCAGCAAGGCGTGCGTCAGCGTCGGCTGCCTCGGGATGGTCATCGAGCTCGTCGGCATCGCAGTCACCGTGTTGCTGGCTGCGTTCACCAGCTACGGGCTCGTCGGGCTGCCGATCATCCTGCTTGGGCTCGTCGTGATGTTCAGCGGCGTGTGGGCGCCGGCGCGCAGCGCCAAGGGCTCAGCAGTGTTGCGGCGAGTCAACGGCTTCCGTCGGTTCATCGAGGAATCCGAGCAACCGCGCGCCGAGTTCGCGGAGAAGAAGAATCTGTTCTCCGAGTACCTCCCGTACGCGATCGTGTTCGGGGCGGTCGACAAGTGGGCGAAGACCTTCGAGGCGCTCGCGGGCGAGCCGCCCGACACCTCCTACTGGTACCGGTCGAACGCACCGTTCCAGTACATGGCGTTCTCGAGCGCGATGAACGGGTTCACCACCACTACCGCGGGCACGCTCACGTCGAGTCCGCCATCCACGTCGGGCTCGAGCGGCTTCAGCAGCGGCGGCGGATTCTCGGGCGGCGGCGGCGGGGGCGGCGGCGGAGGCTCCTGGTAACACCGGTCATCCGGCGTGCCGGCGCGCGCCGTACGTCTCGTATGCAGCGCTGGTTGGAGCTCGCTCGGATCTCGCGACTCAAGGGGTCGGTTGCCTGGGTCCCGACGCTGGTGCGCGTCGTGAGCGGTTGCTTCTTCGTGGGCGTCGGCCTCGGGAAGTTCCTCGAGCACTCCAAGGAGGTCCACGACTTCCGCTCGTACGAGGTGCCCTGGCCGGAGGTGGCAGTCCCGCTGGTGGGCATCGTCGAGGTCGTGGGCGGCGCGCTGCTCGTGGTCGGTCTGCTCACGCGGCTCGTCGCGTTGGTGCTCGCGTGCAACATGGTGGGCGCGCTCCTGACCGCAGGGCGCGTGGAGGGCGGCAGCTTTCACCTCGTGTACGCGCCGGCGCTCCTCGTGGCGATGCTGTTCCTCGTGTGGGCCGGAGCAGGACGCGCGTCCATCGATGAACGCTTCGACGCTCGTCGGCGTATCGTCTGACGCCGAAATGAACGAGCGAGGAGCCACGCGTGCCCGGACCACTGTCGGGAGTGAAGGTCGTCGAGCTGGTGGGCATCGGCCCGGGGCCGTTTGCCGCGATGCTGCTCAGCGACATGGGCGCCGACGTGGTGCGCGTCCATCGCCGGCAGTCCGTCGAGCGGGGCTTCGACCCGGGTGGCGTGCCGGTGCTCGACCGCAACCGACGTTCGATCGGTGTCGACCTCAAGAATCCCGACGGGATCGAGACGGTGCTACGGCTCGTGGAACAGGCCGACGCGCTCATTGAGGGATACCGACCGGGTGTGACCGAGCGCCTCGGCGTCGGACCTGACGATTGCTGCGCGCGCAACCCGCGCCTCGTCTACGGACGGATGACCGGCTGGGGCCAAGACGGGCCGATGGCTGACGCGGCCGGCCACGACATCAACTACATCGCACTCGCCGGTGCCCTCGCGCATTTTGGGCGCGACGGCCAGAAGCCCGCGCCGCCGATCAACCTCGTCGGCGACTTCGGTGGCGGCGGGATGTTCCTCGCGTTCGGCATCGTGTGCGGCGTGCTCGAGGCGCGCGGATCGGGCCAGGGGCAGGTAGTCGACGCCGCGATGGTCGACGGGTCCGCGGTGCTGATGTCCATGATCTGGGGCTTTCGCGAGCTCGGCGTGTTCGACGAGAACCACCGCGGCACGAACGTGCTCGACACCGGCGCACCCTTCTACGACTCCTACGAGACCAAGGACGGCAAGTTCGTCGCAGTGGGCGCACTCGAGCCGCAGTTCTACGCCGAGCTGCTCGCGAAGACCGGCCTGGGCTCGGAGGACCTCCCCAAGCAGATGGATCGCGACGGCTGGCCCGTGTTGCGCCAGCGCTTCACTGAGCTGTTCAAGTCGAAGACACGCGATGAGTGGGACAAGGTGTTCGAGGGCAGCGACGCGTGTTTCGCACCGGTGCTCACGATGACCGAAGCAGCAGCGCATCCCCACATCAAGGCGCGCGGCACAGTCGTCGACTTCGAGGGGATCCTCCAGCCTGCACCCGCACCGCGCTTCTCGCGAACCAAGGCGGAGATCACGCGCGGCCAGGCCAAGCCAGGAGCGCACACCGACGAGGTGCTGACCGAGTGGGGCTTCTCCACTGACGACCTCAAGAAGCTCCGCGACGCCGGAGCTATCGCTTAACCCACGATCCCTTTCACCGCGAGCAGCCGTTCGTCGCGCTCATCGGCGGTGTCGGCGACGACGTTGATGTGGCCGAGCTTTCTTCCTGCTCTCGGTGCCTTCTCGTAGTCGTGGAGCGTGGCGCCGGCTACTGACTTCACAGCAGCTTCTTGGGGCATCTCGCCGATGCAATTGACCATCGCGCTGTAGCCGCGCACCTCGGTCGAGCCGAGGGGCATGCCGAGGATGGCGCGGAGGTGGTTCTCGAACTGGCTGGTCTCGGCGCCCTCGATCGTCCAGTGCCCCGAGTTGTGGACGCGTGGCGCGAGCTCGTTGGCGAGCAGCTCACCGTCGTGCTCGAACAGCTCGACGGCGATCACACCTACGTAGTCGAGGTCGTCGAGGAGCCGCGCCGCGATCGCTTCGCCGTCGCGTTGCAGCTCGGGCGTGAGTCCAGGGGCAGGCGCGGTGCTCACACGCAGGATGCCGTCGGCGTGCTCGTTCTGCACGAGCGGGTAGCAGCGCGTGTCGCCGTCGAGTCCGCGCACGGCGAGCACGGAGAGCTCACGAGTGAACGAGATGCGCCCCTCGAGGATGAGCGGTACGCCGGCGAGCGCGGCCCACGCCGCGTCGAGGTCGGCCGCGCCGTCGATCGGGTGCTGGCCTTTGCCGTCGTAGCCACCACGACGGGTCTTGAGGATCGCCGGGAACCCGATCTTCTCGATGGCGCGCTCGAGCTCGGCCCGGTCGTCGACCGCCGCGAACGGCGCCACGCCGATGCCGAGGCGTTCGAACGTCTGCTTCTCGATCAGCCGGTCCTGGGCCACGTCGAGCGCCCGCGGGTCGGGACGCACAGGCGCGTGCGCGGCCGCGGCGCGCGCACCGGCAGCCGGCACGCCTTCCCACTCGTACGTGACGACGGTTGCGCCTTCAGCGAGCTCGTCGATGCGGGCGGTGTCGCCGAGCTCGCCGACCACGAGCGGCGCGAGCGTTCCCGCGGTCGCTTGGGGCGACGGGTCGAGGAATCGGAACTCGATACCGAGTGGATGGCCCGCGAGTGCGAGCATGCGCCCGAGCTGGCCGCCTCCGAGCACGGAAACGAGGGGAGTGTCCACGGAGGTCGTTGCTATCATGATGGGCGCGACAGCGCCGTCGCCGAGACCTACCCCCGGGCACACCCCGAGCCCGGACCGAGCGAAGGACGCTGTGCAACATTCCACCGGCATCCGCCGGCGAGTCGATGGCGATATGTGGCGGCCACCGCCGTTCAGCGCCTTGCCCCCTGCGAGTGGGCTGTACGACCCGCGCTTCGAGCACGACGCCTGCGGCGTCTCGTTCGTCGTGGACGTCACCGGGAGCAAGAGCCGCGACATCGTCGACACGGCGCTCGGTGCCCTCTGCAACCTCGACCATCGCGGGGCGTCGGGCGCCGAGGCCAACACCGGCGACGGCGCCGGGATCCTCATCCAGGTCCCCGACGCATTCCTGCGGGGCGAGACCCCCTTCGAGCTGCCCCCCGCCGGCGGTTACGGCGTAGGGCTCGCGTTCCTGCCTTCGGACCCGACCGACGGGGAGAAGTCCCGCGCCGCGGTCGAGAACATCGCTGAGGAAGAGGGTCTGCGAGTCGTCGGATGGCGCAGCGTGCCCATCGACGACTCGGTGCTCGGGCCGTCCGCTCGTGCGGTGATGCCGGCGTTCTGGCACTGCATCGTCACGGACCCCGCCGGTGCTACCGGCATCGACCTCGATCGCAAGCTGTTCGTGATGCGCAAGCGCACCGAGCACGAGATCGTCGACGGGTTGGCGTGCTACTTCGCGTCGTTGTCCAGCCGTACGCTCGTCTACAAGGGGATGCTCACCACGCCGCAGCTCGGCGAGTTCTTCGCCGACCTGCGCGACCCGCGTTTGGAATCAGCCCTCGCGCTCGTGCACAGCCGGTTCTCGACGAACACCTTTCCGTCGTGGCCGCTCGCGCACCCCTACCGCTACCTGGCGCACAACGGTGAGATCAACACATTGCAAGGCAACCGCAACTGGATGCGTGCTCGCGAGGCGCTGATGGAGACGCCGTTGATCCCCGGGCTCGACCGCGCGTTCCCCGTCATCACGGAAGGCGCGTCCGACACCGCGAGCTTCGACGAGTGTCTCGAGCTCCTGCATCTCGGCGGCCGCACGCTCGCGCACGCCGTGCTCATGATGATCCCCGAGGCGTGGGAGAACCACGCCACGATGCCACCCGAGACGCGCGCGTTCTACCGCTTCAATGCCACGCTCATCGAGCCGTGGGACGGACCGGCGTCCATCGCGTTCAGCGACGGAACGGTCATCGGTGCGGTTCTCGACCGCAACGGTCTGCGACCGAGCCGCTACTGGGTCACCGACGACAACCGCGTGATCATGGCCAGCGAGACGGGTGTGGTCGACATCGACCCGGCGCGCGTGATCAAGAAGGGTCGGTTGCAACCCGGTCGCATGTTCCTTGTCGACACGGCCCAGGGCCGGATCGTCGACGACGAGGAGATCAAGACGTCGCTCGCCGCGGAGCACCCCTACGGCATGTGGCTCGAGCAGGGGCTCACGCATCTCGACGACCTTCCCGACCGCGAGCACGTCGTCTACCCGCACCAGTCGGTCGTGCGTCGTCAGGAGACGTTCGGGTACACGCACGAGGAGCTCAAGCTGCTCGTGGCGCCAATGGCGAAGGCAGGTACCGAGGCGATCGGCTCGATGGGTACCGATACGCCGGTTGCGGTGCTGTCGGATCGCTCGCGCATGCTCTTCGACTACTTCCAGCAGCTCTTCGCGCAGGTTACAAACCCACCACTCGACGCGATCCGCGAAGAGCTGGTCACCTCGTTGGCCACGACGATCGGCCCTGAGGGAAACCTCCTCGTGCCGACGCCCGATGCGTGCCGCCAGATCGAGCTGCCGTTCCCGGTCATCGACAACGACGATCTCGCCAAGCTCATCCATATCAACGACGACGGTGACCGCCCCGAGCTCGCGGCGCGCCTCATCTCCTGCCTGTACGCCGTGAAGGGCGGTGGCGCCGCGCTCCGCGAGGCGATCGATCGAATCCGCGCCGAGGCATCCGCGGCGATCGCCGATGGCATCCGCATCATCGTGCTGTCCGACCGCGACTCCAGCTCTGAGCTCGCGCCGATCCCGTCGTTGCTGTTCACGTCGGCAGTGCACCACCACCTCATCCGCGAGGGCACGCGCACGCAGGCTGGGCTCGTGGTGGAGTCGGGTGACGCCCGCGAGGTGCACCACATGGCGCTCCTGAGCGGGTATGGCGCGAGTGCCATCAACCCGTACCTCGCGTTCGAGTCGATCGAGGACCTCATCATCCAGGGGCTGTACGGGCTCGGCGGGATGGACCCCAAGAAAGCCGTGAAGAGCTACATCAAGGCGGCAAGCAAGGGCGTGCTCAAGGTGATGTCCAAGATGGGCATCTCCACAGTCGCGTCGTACCGCGCGGCGCAGGTGTTCGAGGCGATCGGCCTGGGCTACGAGCTGGTCGACGAGTACTTCACGGGGACCGTGTCGCGTCTCGGCGGGATCGGTCTCGACGAGATCGCGGAGGAGGTTGCCCAGCGTCATCGCCGGGCGTACGCGCCGCGCCCGGCCGAGCTCGCGCACCGCGACCTCGAGCTTGGCGGCGAGTACCAATGGCGACGCGAGGGCGAGTACCACCTCTTCAACCCGGAGACGGTGTTCAAGCTCCAGCACGCGACCCGCGCGAAGCGCTACGACGTCTACAAGGAGTACACGCGTCTCGTCGACGACCAGTCGAAGCGGTTGGCCACGTTGCGCGGCTTGTTCACGCTTCGTGAAGGAGTGCTGCCGCCAGTCCCGATCGACGAGGTCGAGCCCGCGAGCGAGATCGTAAAGCGCTTCGCTACCGGCGCGATGTCGTACGGATCGATCTCCAAGGAGGCCCACGAGAACCTCGCCATCGCGATGAACCGCATCGGTGGCAAGTCGAACACCGGCGAGGGCGGTGAGGACGCGGATCGCTACATCACCGATCCCAATGGCGACGAGCGGCGCTCGGCTGTCCACCAGATTGCTTCGGGACGGTTCGGTGTCACCTCGGAGTACCTCGTGAACGCCGACGACCTCCAGATCAAGATGGCACAGGGCGCGAAGCCGGGTGAGGGCGGCCAGCTCCCCGGCCACAAGGTGTACCCGTGGATAGCGCGCACGCGGTACTCCACGCCCGGTGTCGGGCTCATCAGCCCGCCACCGCACCACGACATCTATTCGATCGAGGACATCAAGCAGCTCATC
Organism: Acidimicrobiia bacterium; assembly: GCA_031406505.1. Taxonomy (GTDB): domain Bacteria; phylum Actinomycetota; class Acidimicrobiia; order IMCC26256; family PALSA-555; genus SHVJ01. Next base: position 9,049 of record JANOHN010000110.1, read on the forward strand.
CACGATCTCAAGAACTCGAACCCGCTCGCGCGCGTTCACGTGAAGCTCGTCGCGCAGATGGGCGTCGGCACGGTTGCCGCCGGGGTGGCGAAGGCGCACAGCGATGTCGTGCTCATCTCCGGCCACGACGGCGGCACCGGCGCGTCGCCGCTCACGTCCATCAAGCACGCGGGAGCGCCGTGGGAGCTCGGGCTCGCAGAGACGCAGCAGACGCTGATGCGCAACGGGTTGCGCGACCGGATCGTCGTACAGGTCGACGGCCAGCTCAAGACCGGACGCGATGTGGTGATCGCCGCGTTGCTCGGTGGCGAGGAGTTCGGCTTCGCGACTGCGCCGCTCGTCGTGAGCGGGTGCGTGATGATGCGCGTCTGTCACCTCGACACGTGCCCGGTCGGGATCGCCACGCAGAACCCGGAGCTACGGAAGCGGTTCTCGGGCAAGCCCGAGTTCGTCGTGAACTTCTTCGAGTTCATCGCCGAGGAGGTGCGGGAGTACCTCGCGGCCCTCGGTTTCCGCTCGATCGTCGACGCGATCGGTCACGCGGAGATGCTCGACGTGAAGGCGGCTATCGATCACTGGAAAGCCGACGGCCTCGACCTCTCACCGATCCTCGTGGAGGCCGAGAACCCGTTCGAAGGCCAGTCTCGGTACTGCGTCCGCAGCCAGGACCACGGGCTCGAGCGCGCGCTCGACCAGCAGCTCATCGAGCTGGCGCAGCCCGCGCTCACCGACGGCACTCCCGTCGAGATCGAGCTGCCCGTCCGCAACATCAACCGCACCGTGGGCACGATGTTGGGGTCCGAGGTCACGAAGCGCTGGGGTGGCGCCGGGTTGCCCGACGGCACGATCAAGATCCACCTCCGCGGGTCGGCGGGCCAGAGCTTCGGGACGTTCGTGCCACGCGGCATCACGCTGCGACTCGAAGGTGATGCGAACGACTACACGGGCAAGGGCTTGTCCGGCGGCATCGTGATCGTGCACCCCGACCGCGACGCCTTGTTCGCGGCCGAGGAGAACATCGTGGCCGGCAACGTCGCGCTCTACGGCGCCACGTCGGGCGAGGCGTACTTTCGTGGCGTCGTGGGCGAGCGGTTCTGCGTGCGCAACTCGGGCGCTACGGCCGTCGTCGAAGGCGTTGGCGACCACGGCTGCGAGTACATGACCGGCGGACGCGTCGTCGTGCTCGGTGCCACTGGCCGGAACTTCGCGGCGGGAATGTCGGGCGGGATCGCGTACGTGCACGACCCCGACGACCGATTCCCCGCGTTGGTCAACTACGAGATGGTCGAGCTCGAGCCGCTCGATGACGACGACCGTGAGTTTCTGCGCGCGACCGTCGAGCGGCACCGCGAGCTCACCGGCTCCGACGTGGCCGACCGGCTGCTCAACCAGTGGGAGAGCGAGGTCAGCTCGTTCCGCAAGGTCATGCCGCAGGACTACAAGCGAGTGCTCCTCGTCATGACCGAGGCCGCCGCGTCCGGACTGTCCGATGAGGACACGCTCGCCCGAGTGATGGAAGCCTCGCATGGGTGATGTGGCAGGTTTCCTCAAGTGGGGTCGCGTGACGCCCACGCGCCGGCCGGTCGCGCTGCGGCTCAGCGATTGGCGTGAGGTCTACGAGCCGTTTGCGCGCGAGGAGCTCACGTTGCAAGCCGGGCGCTGCATGGACTGCGGCATCCCGTTCTGCAACAGCGGCTGTCCCCTCGGGAACCTCATCCCCGACTGGAACGACCTTGTGTACCGCGACCATTGGCGCGACGCGATCGAACGACTGCACGCCACCAACAACTTCCCGGAGTTCACCGGTCGACTGTGCCCGGCCCCGTGCGAGGCGTCGTGTGTGCTCGGGATCAACCAAGACCCGGTCACGATCAAGCAGGTCGAGGTGGAGATCGTCGACCGCGCCTTCGCGGAGGGTTGGATCGAGCCCGTGCTCCCCACCGTCAAGACGGGCAAGCGCGTGGCGGTCGTGGGCTCTGGTCCGGCGGGGCTCGCCGCCGCACAGCAGCTCACCCGCGCGGGTCACGACGTCGTCGTGTTCGAGCGCGCCGATCGCATCGGCGGGCTCCTGCGCTACGGGATCCCGGAGTTCAAGCTCGAGAAGCGCCACGTCGATCGCAGGCTCGACCAGATGCGCGCCGAAGGCACCGAGTTCCGCGTCAACGCGAACGTCGGTGCCGATGGTCTGGGTGGAGTGCCGGTGACGGAGCTCCAGTCGTTCGACGTGACCGTGCTCGCCGGTGGAGCGACCGCGTGGCGTGACCTGCCCATCCCCGGGCGCGAGCACGGTGGCATCTACCAGGCGATGGAGTTCTTGCCGATCGGCAACCGCGTGCAGCAGGGTGACCTCGCGGAGCCGACGATCACCGCCGCGGGCAAGCGCGTCGTGATCATCGGTGGCGGCGACACTGGTGCCGACTGCCTCGGCACCGTTCATCGCCAAGGTGCGGAGTCGGTGCACCAGTTCGAGATCCTCCCGCGCCCACCTGACACGCGGGCCCCCACGAACCCATGGCCCACGTGGTCGAACGTCTTCCGCATCTCCTCAGCACACGAAGAGGGCGGCGATCGCGTCTACAGCGTCAACACTGAACGCTTCGAAGCCGACGAGCACGGCAACGTACGCGCGCTGCTCGCGCACGAAGTGGAGATGGTCGACGGGCGCTTCGAGAAGGTCGAGGGCTCCGACTTCGAGCTGCCGTGTGATCTCGTGCTGCTCGCGATGGGCTTCGTCGGTCCTGAGCAAGCCGGGTTGCTCGACGATCTCGGTGTGGGTCTCGACGAGCGGGGCAACGTGGCGCGCGACGCGTCGTTCATGACGAACGTCACCGGCGTGTTCGCCTGCGGCGACATGGGACGCGGTCAAAGCCTGATCGTGTGGGCCATCGCCGAGGGCCGCTCGTGCGCGGCTGGCGTCGACTCATTCCTCATGGGCGACTCGGATCTGCCCGCGCCGATCCCGCCCACGGCTCGGCCTCTGTTGTAGGACGGTCGCATTTCGCGTGCGAGCCGACGCGCGCGCAGCGGCGGCCGCGTAGTGTGCTGGGCGTGGTGACGTGGTTGCCGATCATCGGCGCAGCCATAGCGATCGGCGGCGGGTTCCTCCCCTGGGTCTCGGGTGGAGCGGACACCTCCGCGTGGGACATCTCCATCATCGGGATGTTCACCCACGACGCGGACGACTTCGCCAACAACGACGTGAGTGCGGGGCTGGTGCTGCTGCTCGCCGCTGGGGTGGCGATCCCGCTGCTCATCCGGCGACCATTGCCGAGGATCTTGGCGCTTGCGTTCGCGGGGGTCGCGACGAACATCGCGGTGCTGGGCTTCTTCCTCTACTTCGACCTCTTGGAAGGTCCCGGAGTGAGCATGGGCATCGGGATGTTCGTCACGTTGGTCGGCGGCATCGCGATGGCGGTCGGGGCGCTCATGGCGCCACGCCACGCGCGCTGAGCTCGAACCTGCCGTTCCCGCAGGTGGCCTAGTCGTCCTTGCCGAGGCACGGACCGGCGGTGCACGGGCCGGCGAGGCTCCAGGTGCAGACCGATGTCGTCTCGAACTCGAACGACACGCTCATCGAGCCGGTGACGGTCACCGGACCGGAGCTGGGGGCCTTGAACGTTCCTTCGACGCGGTCTTGGCCGCTCCCGAAGCTGAAGCGGTTCTGGGCGTCGACGGTGCCGTCCACATTGCCTCCGGGAAGCCTCAACGTGAACGCGTCGTCATCGACCTCGAGCGGGAAGGAGGTGCTCGTGCATCCCTCGCCGGCTGCCGTGACCGTGGCGGACAGCGTGTACGTCCCTGAGATGTCGGCCGTGGTGCTCACGGTCGGCGTGGTCGTGGTTACCTCGTTTTGAAGGTTCTCGTGCGCGTCGTCGAGTCTCGCGCTCGCAACCACGTCCTCGTCGTCCGCGAAGAACTGCTGCCACACCACGGCCGCGGCCCCGACACCCATGAGGATGAGCAAGATCAACATCAGCTCGAAGAAGCTCCCGATCGGCTTCTTGTACCGGGTCTGCGCCCTCACGCGCTTGCCGGCCGCCTCCGTGGCCTCGTCGTCTTCCTTGCGCGACTTCTTCTCTCTTCGCGCAGCCTTCTTCTGCTTGCGCTCGGCGTCGACGGTGCGCTCGGCGCGCTCTGACGCTCTCAGCGCCTCGCTGAGTGGATCCGGTTCGCCAAGTTCCATGTTGCAGCCCTACTCGGGCATCGGACCCTTGCCCGCGGCAGGTGCCGTCGCAGCCGCCGGTGTCGCGCCGCCCTTGCGCTGCCGGACCGGGCCCAACATCGCCCACGCCACGCCGGCCACGACGCCGACAACGACGATGATGTATGGCTCGGTGCCGCCCAGCGCGAACACTGAGGTGAGGACGGTCAACACGGCGATGCCGAGTCCCGCGAGCAGACCGGCGAAGAAGCCACGGACGGGGTGACGCTTGGTTCCGTTCATCAGATCGGCTCTCCCATGCCCCAGAATCCCAGCAAGATCGCGAGCAGGATGAACACGATCGAGAGGTAGAAGATCGGCGACTCGAGGAGCGAGCCGCCGATCTTGATGTACCCGCTGAACGTGCACACCGTGGCGCCGCCCTGGTTCTTGATCTCGATGTCGGTCTTGATCAAGCCGACGAATGTCGAGATGCCACCGGGCTTGAGGTAGCTCTCCATCGGCTCGTCACCGCCACCAGTCGACGGCTCGTCGTCGGCAATGTCGTCACCGAAGCTGATCGGCCCGAGCAGCTTGACCGACCACTTCCCGCTGGCGATCTCGCCTTGGATGTCGTACTCGTACTGCACGTGCCCGTCGGGATCGACCTCGAACGGATGCTCTTTTGTTCCGCCAGGTCCGGGCGCCGAAGCAGTGTCGAGCTGCTTGTTGTCGGCGTCGAACGACGTGCCCGACCCGGAGCAGCCCTTCGCATCAGCCGCCCCGGCCGGCCCTGCCACGAAGACCATCGTGGCCAGCACCAGCCCAACAAGACCCGACAATGCGAGAAGTCGTCGCATGGTCCCTCCCCCCAGGTTGGGGGGAGCGTACGCATTTCGTCCCCCG
>JANOHN010000152.1:0-3615 GCA_031406505.1 Acidimicrobiia bacterium
GTGTCTCGGTCGGCGTTCGTCCCCGAGCGCGTCGACCACTTCAACGAGATCCTCGAAGGCTTGGCCGCCGACGACGAGCGCATCACGCTGCTGGACCTCAACCACTTCCTCAGTCCTGACGGGGAGATCCACGCAACGATCAACGGCATCGTCGTGCAAGGCGATGGCGTGCACTTCTCGCCCGAGGGCGGCCAGTACGTCGCCGGATGGCTACGCCCCAAGTTGACCCGGCTCGCCGCGTCGCCATAACGCCGCGCTCGTCGCGGGCGGTCCGATCCCAGGGTCTGGGGCGCCTGGCCCGGGAACTCCAAGAGGGGCTACCGTCCTCCGGTCCGGCGGGCTGGGCCGGCGGACTGATCGTGCTGGGGGATGTCATGCCGATACCTCGTCGTCGCCGGGTTGCTGCCGGATTGCTCGCTGCCTTCGTGTTCGATGCGGGAGTCGCCGCGGTCGCGAGCATGCCGGCGGGTGCCGCGCGCTCTGCTTCGAGCGCGGGAACTGTCGTGGCGCAGAAGGCAAGGGCGGTGGCCACGCTCGCGATCCTCAAGCCGAACGTGTCGGTTCGTCGCAAGGGCAAGGACGCGTTCAAGCCCGCGACCGATGGGTTGAAGCTCCGCGTCGGCGACACGGTGCAGACGGACGCCGCGGGATTCGCCCAAGTGAACTACACCGATCAGTCCCTGACGCGGCTCGACGTGAGCACGACGTTCACGATCGTGAGCCTCACCGACGACGAGGGCAACCGGCAGATCAAGGGCAAGGTCGACACCGGGCGAACGTGGAACCGGACGAGCGCGCTCACCGAGAGCGAGACGTTCCAGCAAGAAGGCGCCGGCGCGACCGCAGCCGTGGTCGGCACCGCGTTCATGGTCGAATGCGACGCCAACACTCCGCAGCAGTGCACGTTCACGTCGGTGATTGACGGGATCCAGCTCACGTCGATCGACGGTGAGATCCAAGACATGGATCCGCTCCAAGAATGCGACTCCACCGAGGTGGTCACGGACGTCGACGCCGATCTGTGCGACGTGCCGGAGCAGCTGACCATCGACGCGGTCATCGCCAATCAGTGGATCCTGCTGAACCTCTACCTCGACGGCCTCGGCGGCTTCGAGGGGATCATCGTGGTCGAGGGCGGCCAGGTCATCTCGTTCACGGCGACGACCGTGCTCGGTGTCTCGGTCACCAGCGACGGGACCACGACCACCCTCGATGACCCGCCGCCGCCACCTCCGACGCCGCCGGTCATCAACGACAAAGAGGTCAACATCACGAGCACGGGTGGCGACCCCGCCCCCGGCGCGACCACTGGACCGGCGAACACGATCGTGTCGGAGGACGAGCGCAAGGACGTGACGTTCACGCTCCAAGTCACGAACCCCGATGGTGGCGACTACTGGATCTTGTTCACCGTGTTGCCCGACCCGAAGTTCGGCCGCATCCTCACGGGTTCGCCGGGCACCTTCGTAGCGGTCAACACCGTCGACGAGTACGACCCGGCCACCGTGTACACGTTCGACCCGGTGCAATTCGAGCCAGCGTGCGGTGGCTTGCCGTTCTTCCCGACGTTCGCGCAGTGCTTCACGAACGGCCGCGCCGAGAACCAGTCGGCTCCCGACGATCCCAACCAGAGCGGCAACACCTTGTTCTCCACGCAGCCGTACCCGAGCACCGTGGTCAGCAACGGCGACGGCACGGTGTCGTGGACCGGCTCCTTCAGCTTCGTGGCCGAGAACGACGAGGGCCTCGTGGCACCGGAGGAGACGGTCGAGCTCGAGGTGGTCGAGGACATCTGCAGCAGTGAGGGCGGGGTCGAGGCCCTTCGCCTGCGGGCCCGGTTGGCCATCCCGGAGTGCAACCCCTTCAACTAGGCCCAGAACGCCCCTGGTCCTGACCACCAAAAATTCACGGGTAGCCTCTCGGGTTGATCCGCTTGCCCCAGCCCCAGGCGAAGGACTCCCGTGCAGCCAACTCGATCTCGTCGTCGCTCTACCGTCGCGCTCGCCGCCGCAGTCGCGTGCAGTGTGATCGCCACCTTCGCCATGGCCGGTGGCGCGTTCGCCGCATCGGCTGCTGAGGCGCCGGGCGCTGCCCGTGCCGCCGGGGGCAAACCCACTGCGACGCTCAAGATCCTGAAGCCGAGCGTGTCGATCAAGCGCAAGGGCAGCGACGAGTTCAAGCCGGCGAAGAACGGTCAGAAGCTGCGGGTGGGCGACTCGGTGCAGACCGACGCCACCGGCTTCGCGCAGGTGAACTACACCGACGAGTCACTCACGCGCCTCGACGTGAGCACCACGTTCACGATCGTGAGCCTCACCGACGACGCGGGCAACCGAAAGATCAAGGGCAAGGTCGACTCCGGGCAAACCTGGAACCGAACGAGCGCGCTCACTGAGAGCGAGTCCTTCGAACAGGAAGGTGCGGGTGCCACTGCTGCGGTCGTCGGTACCGCGTTCAACGTCCAGTGCGACGCGGTCACCGGCATCTGCATCTTCACCTCGGTGATCGACGGCATCCAGCTCACGACGGTCGACGGCGAGATCATCCTCATGGAGCCGCTCGAGCAGTGCGACTCCACCGAGATCTCCGAGACCGACGCCAACCTGTGTGACGAAGCGTCGCAGCTGGCGATCGATGCCGCCATCGCCAACCAGTGGATCCTGCTGAACCTCTTCCTCGACGGGCTCGCCGGCTTCGAGGGGATCATCGTGGTCGAAGACGGCCAGGTTGTGTTCGTGAGCGGTGGCCCGCCGACTGGCGGGAGCACCAGTACCACCTCGACCACATCGACCGAAGACCCGCCGGCTACCGGGCCGCCGGTCATCGACCCCGTCAACCCCGTGTTCGTCGTGGACTGCAACTACGCGTATCCCGACGGCGAGTGCCTTGGCGACGGTGGATTGGGTGCCAGCTCGGGGAGTCCCAGCCCGGTGCCGAACTTTGCTGCGCCGGGTCTCTACAGCCCGGGCGGGGCAGACGTGTACTTCAGCATCAAAGCCGTGGTCGGCCCGAGCGGACTGCCGTTCTTCGTCGTCTTCGTCGATCTTCCCGACGGCGACTTCGGTGTCATCTACGCGGACAACGGGTTCGGGTACGGCGCCGCGGTCGTCGTGGGAACCCAGTACGGGTCGAACCAGGTCTTTCGCTTCGAGGTCGCTGATGTCGGCGACGACGACTCGTACTCCGACACGATGACGGTGAAGGTAGTGAACGCGGACGGTGAGAGCCCGCCGGAGGAGATTCCGATCACGATCGAGGACGATGACGACTGTTACGCCGGTTGCGACGAGTGAGCGGCGCCTGACGGCTTCCTGACCAACGCACCAGGACTCGCTGCGGCCGTGCGATCATGCAAGTAACCTCTGCAATGGCACGCCCCAGTCCTCGGTCAGTGCGGAGCAACCACATGCAGCAGTCGTCCCGGAATCGTCGTCGATTCACGATCCTGTTCTCCGCGGCGCTCGCGGGCGCAGTCACGATGTTCGCGATGGGCGGTGTGGCTGCGGCCGCGTCGGGGAGCTCGGTTGCCACCGGCACCACCACTGCGAAGGCCACCGCCACGCTTTCGATCCTCGAGCCAACGTCTCGGTGCAGCGCGCCGGCAGGACCGCGTTC
>JANOHN010000162.1:0-4821 GCA_031406505.1 Acidimicrobiia bacterium
GAACGAGTTGCCGCCCGGCACGGTGAACGCGCCCGGGAGGGCCGCGGTGAGCTCAGTCATTGCGTCCTGCGCAGTGGTCACCCGGCTGGGCCCGGCGCCCGCAGGGGCGGCCAGGCTCAGGACCACGGCGACAACCGATGCAACGACGATGGTGGCGCGATGCTTGGGTTCCACGCCAGCGACGCTACACGGGGCTCCCGTTGACCTTCCGGCGGGTGCAGCCGGAGGCGAGGCGGTCCGCTAGACACGCGACGTGCTCCGGCGCGTCGCCACCTTCTGCTACCGCCGTCGGCGGTGGGTCGTACTGGCCTGGGTCCTGCTGCTGGTTGCGCTGACCGTGGTCTCGGGCAAGGTCGGCGACGACTACGAGGGCGGGTTTCGCATCCAGGGGACCGAGTCGGCCCGAGCCCAGGATCTGCTCACTGCCACGTTCCCCGACCGAGCCGGCGATCCGGGCCAGCTCGTGATCCGCGCACCTGGCGGCATCGACCAACCCGCGGTGCAGGCGCGCGTGGAACGCGTGCTCGCGCAGATCGAGCAAGTCGATCAGGTCAGTGGCTCGACGAGCCCCTACGAGCCCGAAGGCGCGTTCCAGGTGGCGCCCAACGGAACGATCGCGTACGCCGAGATCCAGTTCGCCGAGAGTGCCACCCAGATCTACGAGTACGTCGCCAAGCAGATCGTCGATCTCGCGGATGCTGGCAAACCGATCGATGGCGCCACGTTCGAAGTGGGCGGTCGGATGTTCGTGATCGAGCAGTTCGGTGGCGCGTCGGAGACCATCGGGCTGTTCGCGGCGATGTTGATCCTGCTCATCGCGTTCGGATCGTTGCTCGCGATGGGGTTGCCCATCCTCACGGCGATCTTCGGCATCGGATGTGGCTTCGCGATCGTGGCGCTGCTCTCGAACATCATGACGATGCCAGAGTTCACGACGCAGCTCGCCGCGATGATCGGGATCGGCGTCGGCATCGACTACGCGTTGTTCATCGTCACCCGCTATCGACAGGGCTTGCACGACGGGCTCGACCCCGAACGCTCGGTCGTGCTGGCTATCGACACCGCGGGCCGCGCGGTGCTATTCGCGGGCGCGACGGTGGTGATCTCGCTATGCGGCTTGTTCCTCATGGGTGTCGACTTCATTCGCGGCCTCGGCGCGGGAGCGGCATCCACCGTCCTCGTGACGATGGTCGCGTCGATCACCTTCGTGCCCGCGCTCCTCGGCTTCGTGGGCCACAAGATCGACAGCCTTCGCATCCCTGGCCTGCATCGCCGCGAGAACGCAACGCGTCAGAGCGCGTGGTTCCGGTGGAGCCGGTTCGTGCAACGCCGACCCTGGACCGCCGCCGCGGCTGGGCTCGGCGTGCTCGTAATTCTCGCCGTCCCCTTCTTCTCGCTGCGGCTCGGGTTCTCCGACACCGGCAACAACCCGCGGACCGACACGACGCGCCGCGCCTACGACCTCTTGTCGGACGGCTTTGGACCGGGGTTCAACGGCCCACTCGTCCTCGCCGCGCGCACGCCCGACGGTCCGGCGTCGCTCGACCGGCTGGCCGCGCGCTTGCCTGAGGTGGCGGGCGTCGAACGGGTGGGCCCCGTGTTCCCGAGCGACGACCAGACGGTCGCGGTCATCCAGGTGATCCCGGAGACCTCGCCTCAGAGCGAACAGACCCAGGAGCTCATCGACCGCTTGCGAGCCGACGTGATCCCGGCGGCGCTAGCGGGGACGAGCGCGCACGTCGACGTGGGTGGCATCACCGCGGGCGGCGTCGACGTCACCGAGACATTGTCAGCGCGGCTGCCCGTCTTCATCGGCGGCGTGCTCGGCTTGAGCTTCCTCCTGTTGCTCGCGGTGTTCCGCTCAGTGTTGGTGCCGGTGAAGGCCGTCGTGATGAACCTGCTCTCGATCGGCGCGGCATATGGCGTGGTGGTGGCCGTCTTCAACTGGGGATGGTTCGCCGACGTGCTCGGCACGCACGGCACCGGACCGATCGAACCGTTCGTGCCGATGATGCTTTTCGCCATCGTGTTCGGGCTCTCGATGGACTACGAGGTGTTCCTGCTCTCGCGTATCCGAGAGGAGTACGACCGCACCGGCGACAACGCGCTCGCCGTCGCGGACGGGCTCGCCGCGACCGCGCGGGTGATCACCGCGGCCGCGGCGATCATGGTGATGGTGTTCGCGAGCTTCGTGCTCGGCGACCTGCGCGTGATCAAGCTGTTCGGCATCGGCCTCGCGACGGCGATCTTCATCGATGCCACGGTCGTGCGGATCGTGCTCGTACCGGCGACGATGGAGCTGCTCGGAAAGGCCAACTGGTGGTTCCCGCGCTGGCTCGAGTGGGTCCCACGACTGCACGTGGAGGCCGAACCCGACCTCGAGGCTGAACTTCTCGCAGAGCAGGCGCGGAGTACCGACCACTAAGGCCCCGCGGCTGGGACGTGCTGGTCGTGGTCGCGCGGCGCACATAGATTTCACCGCAACATGTCCTCGGATGAGCTCGTCGCACGGGTCTACGACACGAACGCGGGGTACCTCGCGCTCGGCAACGAGGTGATCGACGGGCCGCTTGCGTGCTTTGTACGCAACTCCGAAGCACCGAACGTGTACGACGCCAATCACGTCACGCGCGTGCGCGCCCGGGCGCCCAAGGAGATCGACGCGGTGTTGGCGCGCAGTGGCGACGTGTTCGCCGCGTCAGGACACCGCCAGTTCATCATCGACCCGCTCACGCCGCCGTCGTTCGAGGCGCGCCTCGTGGTCGAGGGCTACGAGGTCAGCCAGGGGCTCGAGCTGGTCCTCGAAGGCGCGCTGAGCGACCGCGGCGCCTCGGTCGCAGCCACGATCCGCCTCGTGAAGTCCGACGACGACTGGGCGTCGGTCGAGCGCCTCTTGCGGCTCTGGCACATCGCGGACAACGAGCGCGGCGACCGAGAGGTGCTGACGGAGGATGTCACCCGCCAGGTCTGCGCCACGAAGCGGTGGAAGGCACCGGCGTTGTCGTTCTTCCTCGCATCGGTGAAGGGCGTCGACTGCGGGTTCTTCTCGTCGTGGCCGGGCACGAACGGCGTCGCCAAGGTCGAGGACCTCTTTACCCATCCTGAGCATCGCCACCGGGGCATCGCCACCGCGCTCTTGCGGCATTGCGTGGCCGACGCCCGCGCCCGCGGTGCGCGGGAGATCTCCATCGGTGCCCGGGTCGACGACACACCGAAGGACATGTACGCCGCGATGGGCTTCCGCCCGATCTGCGTGATCCGCTCCTGGCTGAAGTCCGACGCTTAGGTAGCGAGCCAGTCGCGCAGCACCTCGGTGTGGTGCGCGTCGAGATCGGGTGCCTCCCCGCCGTGGAGGCGCTCGAGGTCGCCGCGGGCCGCGAGGTGTGGATCGTCGCGCAGGTCCCGCACGTCGTTGACGGGGGCGATCGGAACACGCGCTCCGACGAACGCGGTGAGCACGTCGTCGCGGTCGTGTGCCCTGATCCACTCGGCGACGAGCGCGTCGAGCTCGTCCGCCACCGCGAGCCGCGCAGCCGATGTGCCGTAGCGCTCGCGATCGGTAGGTGTGTCGTGACCGATGATCGTGAGCACGCGACCCGCTTGGCCGTCGGTGGTACCCGAGACCGCAACCCATCGGTCGTCGCGGGTTTGGTACACGTTGCGAGGCACGCCGGCATAGACCTGGCTGCCGCGACGCTTGGGCGGCTCGGTGCCCGGCTCGTACGAAGCGAATGTGGCGCCTATCACGTGGAGGATCGGGTCGTACATCGTCACGTCGACCAGGCGCCCTCGTCCGTCGCTCGACGGTGAGGCGTCGCGACCCCAGCACGCGGCGAGCGCGCCGATCACACCGCCAAACGCCGTGAGCGTGTCGCCGAGCGGCACCGACGCGAGCACCGGCGGGCCATCGGGTGCGCCGGTCATGTGCGCGAGGCCGCCGAACGCCTCGGCCAGCGTGCCGGCACCGGCGCGGTCGGCATACGGACCGGTGAGGCCGAAACAGCTCACGCTCACCACCACGAGGCGCGGGTTCCGCGCGGCGAGCTCGTCATAGCCGCAGTGCCAACGCTCGCGCGTCTTGACGTCGAGGTTCTCGATGAGCACGTCGGCCGCGCCGACCAGTCGCCGGAACGTGGACTGGTCGTCGTCGATCGCCAGGTCGAGCATGATCGATCGCTTGCGTCGGCCCACCCAGCCCCAGTTGCTGGATACTCCGTCGCGCAGCCGGCCCATCCGGCGCATCGGATCGCCGCCCGGTGGCTCCACCTTCACCACATCGGCACCGAGGTCGGCGAGCATCGCCCCGATCTGGGGCGCGGCGAAGAGGGTGGCGACCTCGAGGACGCGCAGCCCGGCGAGCGGACCGCGCTCGTGCTGCGCCAGGGTCAGTCCTTCAGCTCGACGAGGATCTCGCGGTACGACTTCTGCCCGGTGTTCTTCGCGGTCTCGACGCCACCCTTCTTCGTGTAGAAGACGTTGCCGTACGCGACGTCGCCCTCGACGGTGCCGGGCGGGTACTCGCCGTGCGTGTCTTCTTCGAAGATGCCGGCGATCTTGTCGCCCTCGAGCTGGATGAGCAGGTAGTCGTGGTGGTGCTCGTGCAGGTCCGACATCTCACCCGGTTCCAGCGCGAGCTCCCACACCTTCACGCGGTCGTTCTCGAACAGCACCTTGGTGGCCACGTCGCCGAACGTGCGCTCAGTCATGGTGTCCTTTCCTGCGGTCCAGCCTCGAGCGATCGAGGTCGGACGACATCGTACGAGTCGGAGCCGCGCCGCGCGGCTCTTGGTGCACGTCTCCCGTACGATGTGGGCATGCGCA
>JANOHN010000182.1:0-1618 GCA_031406505.1 Acidimicrobiia bacterium
AAGCGTGTAGGTCTCCTCGACGATCTCGGTCTCGTTCCTGACCCGGACCACGGCGACAGCAGCGTCGTCGGGCAGCACTTCGTTCACGGTGATCGGAGCGGTCACGTCGGCGTCGTCGAGCGTGACCTTCTGATCCTCGAGCAGCTCGGCCACCGTGAGCGACGGGGAGTTGTACTGGATCGACTCGCCATCGACGATGAGCGTGCCGCTCTTGATCGTGCGTAGCTGCACGACCGTGGACTCGTCGATTCGCTCGGGCTCGTTACGCACCGCGATGTCCGCAGTGGGCTGAAGCTGGGCAATCGCGTCGGCGAGGAAGCCTCCACCATTGCGGTAGCTCGTCTGGACGGTCGCCGACGTGCCGTCGAACAGCACGGTGACCGGGAAGGCCCGAACCACGCGCACGGTCATCTTGTTCGTGATGGGTGTGTCGGCCGCAGGCACTGAACGGTCGTGCTCGCCGAGCGCAACACCTTGCTCACTCAGCACCGCCCCCACGGTGTCGACGCCGGTTTCACTGGAGATGACCTTGCCGTCCACCCGAATCGCGACGTCATCACCCTTGTCGAGCACGCGCGAGACGCCGTAGTACGCACCACCAATGGTCGCCGTCACCGCCAAGCACACGACGATCGCACGGACCGGCACGCGAAAGCGCCGTGTCCGGACGCGTTGTCGCCGCGGAGCTTCGGTTGCGCCGCCGTTTCCCGCGGGCTGAGCTTCGAGATCAGGGAGTGGAAGCCACGCGGCCGCGTCGTGCGGCTCAGCCCGCGCGGGCGAAGGCAAACCGATCGGTGTAGCGCGCGGCGCAGTTTGGGTGACCGATGGATCCGGGACCAGCAGCGCGTCGACCGAGGCCAGCGCCTCGAGGTCGGGCAGCGGGAGCCACGTCGTGGCGTCGTGTGGCTCGGCGCGAGCCGGCGAAGGCACACCGACCGGGACGTCGCGAAGCGGCGTCTGGTCCATGGATGGATCGGGGATGAGCAGCCGATCGAGGGGTGGGAGCTCCGCGAAGTCGGGCAACGGGAGCCACGCCGTCGCATCGTGCGGCTCCGCGCGCGCAGGGGACTCATGCACGGCGTCGGCAACGTGGGCGCTCGACGGACGGACTGCACGTCGGCGCACATGCCGATGCAGGAAGCGTCCACGGCGCGGTTCCGGCTCGGTGATGTTCCCCGCCTCCGTGCGTTGGGCCGTTCGCGCCCGCGACGGGACGCCAACAACTCGATGGGTACGTCTTGACGGTACCTCACACGGGGAGGGCAGGCCCTCCCCGTGGGCCCCTCCCGGCGCCGACCCGTTTCTCGCTACTGGGGTTGTCGGCCGGGCAAGCCGACCGACGGGCGAACCCCTGGCTTCGTGGTCGCCGCTACTCCTCTTTACAAGCCGAACGTATCTTCGGCGTTGGTTTTCGTTGCTTGGGCCACGATTTCGGTGGACTCGCCTCTTGCCTCCGCTAGTGCTGCGCCTACGAGGCCTACGTACGCGGGTTCGTTCTCTTTGCCTCGGTGCGGGACTGGCGTCAGAAAGGGGGCATCGGTCTCTACGAGCAGGCGGTCGAGGGGGCAGATGGCGGCTGCTTTGCGCACGTCGTTCGCATTCGGGAACGACACGATCC
>JANOHN010000354.1:0-16613 GCA_031406505.1 Acidimicrobiia bacterium
CGCGGATCGCGAGGAGCACCCCCGGCATGAACGACGTGCGGTCGTACGAGTCGTGGCGGATCGTCAAGGACTGCCCGGCCGTGCCCAGCACGACCTCCTGGTGCGCGACGAGCCCGCGCAGCCGCACCGAGTGCACGCGGATCCCGCCGGGTCCTTCGGCGCCGCGCGCGCCTTCGACCACGATCTTCTCGGTGGGGTCCTTGCCCCAGTCGCCTGAAGCCTGGGCCATCCGTTGTGCGGTGAGCATCGCGGTGCCGGATGGAGCGTCGACCTTCTCGTCGTGATGCAGCTCGATCACCTCCGCCGTCTCGAAGTACGGCGCCGCGAGCTCAGCGAAGCGCATCATCAGCACCGCGCCGATCGCGAAGTTGGGAACGATGACGGCGTTGGCCGCGCCTTCGAGCAAACGTATGCGCAGCTCGTCGAGCTCGCCCTCACTGAAGCCCGTCGTCCCCACGACCGCGTGCACGCCGTGGTCCGCGCACCAGTTGAGGTTCTCGCGCGCGGCGTCGATCACCGTGAAGTCGACGGCGACGTCGGCACCATGCTGGGCGAGCGCTTCGGCCGTTCGCGCCACCTGGAGGCCGGTGCCGGGCACGCCCAGCTGCTGCAGATCGATGCCCTCGTGGTACGGGTCGACCGCGGCAACCAGCTTCAGCTCGGGATCAGCGGCAACCGCGGCGCACACGGTGGAGCCCATGCGCCCGCCAGCACCGAAGACCCCGACCTTGATCACCCGACGAGGGTACCGGGCGCTTCGTTCAGGTGCGCCCAGAGAATTGAGACTCGTCGACTGGGCCCACCACGGCCAACGAGCGCTCGTCGGTGGCCAAGACGCGCTCAACCACGCGGGCCACATCGTCGGCGCCCACCGCGTCGACTTCCGCGACGAGCTCGTCGAGCGACGGGATCTCTCCCATCGTCAGCTCACTCCGACCGAGTCGGTGCATGCGGCTGGCCGAGCTCTCGAGCGATAACGCCAGCGACCCACGCAGATGTCCCTTTGCGGCGTCGAGCTCGTGCTCGGAGATGCCGCCCTCGGCGACAACGCGCGCGAGCTCGGCGTCGATCACCGTCAACAGCTCGGGAAGCCGATCGGGACCGGTGCCGGCCGAGACCGCGAAGGCACCGGTCTCCTCGAACGCGGCGCGGAACGAGTACACGGAGTACGCCAAGCCTCGCCGCTCTCGTACCTCTTGGAAGAGCCGCGACGACATGCCACCGCCCAGTGTCTGGTTCAGCACGGTGAGCGCGTAACGGTCGGGGTCGTCACGGGGCAACGAGCGCATGCCCAGCACGACGTGCGCTTGCTCGGTGGGACGCTCGAGCACTGCGAGAGCGCGGGGCGCGTCGTTGCCCTCGTAACGGTCGCGCGGCGGTCGGTCGCCGGACGCGCCGTCGAGACCCTTCTCCACGAGTGCGACCACGTCGTCGTGATCAAGATTGCCTGCGACGGCAACCACCACGTTCCCGGGGTGGTAGTGCCGCTGATGGAACGCGCTGATGTCGGCCGAGCGCATCGCGTTGATCGTGGCGGGCGCCCCGATCACCTCACGTCCGATCGGATGGCCCGGGAAGATCGCGCCGGCGAACAGGTCGTGCACGAGATCCTCGGGCGCGTCATCGCGCATGCGGATCTCTTCGAGAATCACCTGGCGCTCGGCGTCGACATCGCTCTCGCGCAGCGCCGGTCGCCACACGATGTCGGAGAGGATCTCGATCGCGAGAGGCAAGCACTCATCGGGCACGCGTACGTAGAACACGGTGAGCTCTTGCGTGGTGAACGCGTTCATGTCGCCGCCCACCGACTCGACCGCTTCCGCGATCTCTACCGCGCTGCGCGCGTCGGTGCCCTTGAACAGCAAGTGCTCGAGAAAGTGGCTCGCGCCGGCGAGCTCATCAGGCTCGTCGCGCGAGCCCGTACCGACCCAGAACCCGACCGCAACCGATCGCAGCCCGGGCATTGCCTCGGTGACGACGCGAGCGCCCGCGTCGAGACGCGTGCGATGAATCGCCGTCGAGGCGGCAGTCCCAGCCATCACCAGTTCATCGGCGTTGGATCCGGGCGCTGAAGGGATTAGCGCCGGCCGCGTCCGCCTCGACCGCCACGGCCACCGCCACCACCGCCGCCGCCGCCGCGACGGGGACCCCCGCCACCGCCACCGGTGCGAGCGGCCTCGGCCGGGCCGAGATCGCCGAACTCCTCTTTGGCCTGAGCCTCCCACTGATCCTCGAACGAGGCGACGGGAGCAGTCGAGGTCGAACGCTCGCGGCCACCGCCGTTCTCGGCTGCCGCGTCGTCGCCATCATCGGAGTCGCGGGACTCGCGCGCACGCGGTGCACGCTCGCTGCGCTCCCGGCGGGGCGGGCGGTCGTCGCGATCACCGTCGCCACCACCACTGCCGCCGCTGCCGCCGTCGCCGTCGCCCTCGGCCCCAACGAGGCTGAGCGAGAGCTTGCCGCCGTTGTCGATGTCGTCGACCCGCACTTCGACCTCGTCACCGAGGTTCAGCACGTCCTCGACTCGGTCGATGCGCTTGCCGCCACCGAGCTTGGAGATGTGCAGCAGTCCGTCACGCCCGGGAAGGATGTTCACGAACGCACCGAACTTGGTGATGTTCACCACGCGGCCGGTGTAGTTGGCGCCGAGCTCGGCGGTCGGCGGGTCGAGGATGAGCTCGATGCGCCGCTTCGCCTCCTCGACGGCCAGGCCGTCGCGGGATCCGATCGACACCCGGCCGGCGACACCATCGTCGCTCACCGAGACGTCGGCACCGGTCTCCTGGGTGATCGTGTTGATGACCTTCCCCTTGGGGCCGATCACCTCGCCGATCTTGTCCATCGGGATCTCGAAGCTGATGATCTTCGGTGCTGCCGGACGCACGTCGGAGCGCGGCTCCGAGATCGCCTCGTTCATCACGTCGAGGATCTTCAAGCGTGCGTCCTTGGCCTGGAGGAGCGCCTTGGAGAGCACATCGGCTGGGATCCCGTCGATCTTCGTGTCGAGCTGGAGCGCCGTCACGAAGTCGCTGGTGCCCGCAACCTTGAAGTCCATGTCGCCGAACGCATCCTCGGTGCCGAGGATGTCGGTGAGGGTGACGTACTTGCCGTCCTGGAGCACGAGGCCCATCGCGATGCCGGCGACTGGTGCCTTGATCGGCACACCACCGTCCATCAACGAGAGCGTCGAGCCACACACCGACGCCATCGACGTGGAGCCGTTCGATGCGAGCACGTCGGAGACGACGCGCATCGTGTAGGCCCACTCTTCAGCGCTCGGCAGCACCGGCACGATCGCCCGCTCGGCGAGCGCACCGTGACCGATCTCGCGGCGCTTCGGTGAGCCGACGCGACCCGTCTCGCCCGTGGAGAAGGGCGGGAAGTTGTAGTGGTGCATGTAGCGCTTGCGGTCGTCGACACCGATCGTGTCGAGCATCTGCTCCATGCGGGGCATGCCGAGCGTCGCAACGCTGAGCACCTGGGTCTCACCCCGCTGGAAGAGCCCGTCGCCGTGCGACGTCGGGATGATCCCGACCTCGGACGAGATGGGCCGCAGGTCGGCGATCCCACGACCGTCGATCCGCACACCTTCGTCGACGATGCGCGTGCGCACGATCTGCTTCTGGAGCGACCGGAACGCCTTCCTGAGCTCGCCGCCGCGACCGGCGAACGAGCCTGGCGCGTCGGCCGTGCCCACGAGCTCAGCGAGGAACGACTTCTCGATCTCGCCGAGGGCAACGTCGCGGTCGTGCTTGTCGCCGACCTTCATCGCGTCGGAACACCCAGCGAGAGCGGCCCCTTCGACCGCCGCATACGCGTCGGGCTGGTAGTCGACGCTCGGCTCATAGGGAACCGGCGTGATCGGACCGCGAGCCGCGACGTAGTCCTTCACGAGCTGGTTCTGGAGGCCGATCGAAGCCTTGATCCACTGCTTCGATGCTTCGAGACCCTCAGCGATCACCTCTTCGGTGACCTTGGGCGCCCCGCCCTCGTAGAGCTTCCACGTGGCGTCGGTGCCGCCGGCCTCGACCATCATGATGGCGACGTCGCCATCGGGCAACTCGCGCCCGGCGACGACCATCTCGAACGTGGACTCGTCACCCTCTTGATAGGTGGGGTGCGCGATCCATTCGCCATTGATCTGTGCGACTCGCACCGCGCCGATCGGACCGTTGAACGGGATGCCCGACACCATGAGCGCGGCAGACGCGCCGTTGATCGATGCGATGTCGTGCGGGTTCTCGAGGTCGGCACCGAAGATCGTGGAGATCACCTGCACTTCGTTGCGGAACCCTTCGGGGAACGACGGGCGCAGCGGCCGGTCGGTGAGGCGACACGTGAGCACCGCCTGCTCGCCCGGGCGTCCCTCACGTCGGAAGAACGAGCCGGGGATCTTGCCCGCGGCGTACATGCGCTCTTCGACGTCGACCGTCAGCGGGAAGAAGTCGATGCCCTCTCGGGGCTTGGACGTGACGACCGTGGTGAGCATGGTGGTCTCACCGAGCTGCACGACGACGGCGCCGTCGGCGAGCTGGGCGAGCTTGCCCGTCTCGAAGGACATGGTCTTGCCGGCCGCATTAATGGGACCGGAAACTCGGATGGCATCCGTCATGGAAGCCGCTCCTCTCATCTGGGGCGAGAGCGGCGGTTCCCAGTTGGCAGGGTCCGAGCTCGACACTTGGGGCCGAACCCGGGCACTGGCGACTGACAACCGGCGCCGCTCGCGTGTTCTCGTCTCGCGAGACGGGGAGCGGACGTTCCGCTCCCCGAGGTATTACCGACGAAGACCCAGCTTGGCGATCAAGGCTCGATACCGCTCGATGTCGTTGCTTCGGAGGTAGTCGAGCAGCCGACGCCGCTGCCCCACCAACATGAGCAACCCACGACGCGAGTGATGGTCCTTACCGTGGACCTTCAGGTGCTCCGTGAGGTGATTGATCCGCTCGGTGAGGAGCGCGACCTGGACCTCCGCCGAGCCCGTATCGGTCTCGTGGCGGCGGTGCTCAGTGATCGTGGCGGCTTTGTCGGGCATGCGTTGCTGAAGTCTCTAACGGTGGAAGGTGCCCAGCCGGACGGCCGGAACCCATGCAGGGTACCAGGGCGGGTGGTGTTTGGACACATGCGGGCCGATCCAGCACGCGGAGGAACCCAAGGCCCGGCCGGGCGGCGATCTACTTGCCGCCCGGCAAAGGGAGCATGCGGCGGGCGACGTCGACATCGCGCTGCATCTGCGCGACGAGGGCATCGACGGAGTCGAACTGCTCCTCGCCACGGATGCGCTCGACGAAGCGCACTTCTACGGCCTGGTCGTAGAGATCGCCGTCGAAGTCCAGCACGAACGCCTCGAGCAGCGACTTCTTGGCATCGACGTAGAAGGTCGGACGCCGACCGAGCGAGATCGCGGTGTTGCGCTCGACGCCGTCGGCCGCCACGAACGTGCCGGCGTAGATGCCGTCGGACGGCAGGCACACCCGCTCGGGCACGGCCACGTTGGCGGTCGGAAAGCCCAGCTCACGACCCCGCCCGTCGCCGTGTTCCACTGGACCGCGGACCGCGTGGGGGCGTGGCGGCCGGCCCAACATCCGCGCCGCCGCGGCAACGTCGCCGACCGCGAGTCGTTCGCGGATCCGCGTCGACGAGTACGGAAGACCGGTGGGATCGCGTTCGGCCGTGACCAGGCCGAGCCCAACCACCTCGAAGCCGAGCTCGGCGCCCATCTGCTCGAGCAGGCGCACGGTGCCGTGGCGTCGATGCCCGAAATGGAAGTCGGCACCGACCACCACCACGCGCGCGCCCAGCCCGTCGACGAGCACGTCGCGAACGAACTCCTCGGCCGGCTCGCGACTTCGAACCTCGTCGAATGTGAGCACGCACGCACTGTCAAGGAAGCCAGCGACTTCGAGCAGCTCGAGCTTCTGGTCGAGCGGTGTGAGCACCTTGGGCGCCGACTCGGGGCGAACCACCTCAGCGGGATGGCGATCGAAGGTGAGGCACACGGCCTCTTGGTCGCGAGCGGTCGCGAGCTCGCGGACGAGGCGTAGGACGGCTTGGTGACCGAGGTGGACACCGTCGTACGCGCCGATCGTCACGACGGCACCCCGCTCCGACGGCGAGTACCCGATGAGGTCGTGGACGACTCGCATCGCTACGACTCGTCCGACGCGACCACGACCGCCGGCTTCATGCCCGCGCCGCGGAGCTCGTAGACCGCGAGCAGATCCCCCTCGGGGTCGACCACCGCGAAGGGTCCCTCGCCGGATTCACCGAGTGCACCCGACGCGAACGTCATCCCGTGCTGGATGCCGCGCGCACACTCGGCGTCCACCTTCAGCGCTTCGAGGTCACGCATGGCCTCGCGGGGCGAGACCATCGCAGCACTCGGATCAGCTTCGACGGCATCGAGCGTGTGCGACTCCGAGAGTCCGAACGACCCGACGCGGAGCCGTCGCAGCGTCTCGATGTGCGCGCACCCGCCGAGCGCGGCTCCCAGATCGGCGGCGAGCGTGCGGATGTACGTGCCGCTCCCGCATTCGACGCGAATCGTTGCGAGCGGGAACGGACCCGGCTCGAACGCTTCCACGTCGATCTGCTCGATGTGCACCGGACGCGGTGCACGCTCCACCTCAACGCCTCGTCGGGCGAGATCGTGGAGCCGACGTCCACCCACTTTGATGGCCGACACCATCGGCGGCACTTGCTCGATGTCCCCCACGAAGCGCACCGCCGCGGTCTCGATCTGCTCATGAGTGAGCTCCATCTCCTGGCGATCGAGCACTTCGCCCGCCGCGTCGAGCGTGCTCGTCGCCACGCCGAAGCGCACGTCGGCGCGGTACTCCTTGCTCGTCTCCTGGAGGAACCGCATCAACCGCGTGACGCGTCCGAGGCCGACGAGCAACACGCCCGTCGCGCCAGGATCGAGCGTGCCCGCGTGACCGACGCGCCGCTGTCCGTATGCCTTACGGAGCTTGGCCACGATGTCGTGCGACGTGAAGCCAGCCGGCTTGTCGACAACGACGAGCCCATTCACCATGGCTTGCGCGTCTGCATCTAGAGCGCGGCGCGTACGCGGGCCACGACGTCCGCGATCTCGAGGTCGGAGCTGAAGCCAGCCGCGAACTTGTGACCACCGCCACCATGCGTCTCGGCGATGCGGCGAACGTCGACCGCGCCGAGCGAGCGCAGGCTGACCCGCACCGTACCGTCGACCTCCTGCTTGAGCACACACGTGACTTCCGCTTCCGATGTGCGGCGCAGGATGTCGATGAGCCCCTCGACCTCCTCCATGGTGACCCCATGGCGATCGAGCATGTCCTGGGTGATCGCCGTCCACACGAAGCGCTGTTCGCGCACAAGCTCGGCCGAACCGAGCGCCTCTCCGAGCAAGCGGAGGTACGAGAAGCTGTGCTCCTCGAACAACGAGCGGCTGAGGCGCGAGACCGGCACATCGAACTCGGTGAGCCGGCGCGCCATGTCGAACACCTCGGGCGTGGTCGTGTCGTACTGGAACCGCCCGGTGTCACAGACGAGTGCTGCGTACAGGCACACCGCGGCATCGCGGTTCAACGGCAGCGTCAGCTCGTCGACCAGCTGCAGCACGACCCATCCGCTCGCCGCGGCTTCGGGCTCGACCAGGTTGATCGTGCCGTAGCGGTCGTTCGAGATGTGGTGGTCGATGACGATCAGCTCGTGCGCCGCCTTGGCCGAGCGCTCGAGGTCGCCGAGGCGGGCGAGAGAGCCGCAGTCGAACGTGATCATCACGTCGGGCTCTTCCGGGAAGTCTTCCGGTGGCGTGATGAGGTCGAGTCCGGGGAGCTCCTGGTAGTGCGGCGCGACCACGAACGGCGTTGGGAACGAAGCGATCACGTCGCGACCGGCGGCCCGCAGCACGTGGAACAGGCCGAGCATCGATCCGAGGGCGTCGCCATCGGGCACCACGTGGCAGGCGAGCGCGACCTGGCGCGCATCGTCAATGGCAGCCGCGGCCGTTGCGAGCGGGACTTCTTCGATGGGGAGACTGGTCGGCTTCTGGGGCATCAGTCGTCCTCGTCGCGGCGCAGGTCGCGGATGATCTCCTCGACCCGCTGCCCGGCTTCGATCGCTGGGTCCTCGCGGAAGTGGAGGTCTGGAAGGTACTTCAGCCGCACCTGTTGGCCGAGCGTCGCGCGCAGGCGGGGCCCGGCGGACTTCAACGCGGCCGCGGTTTCGTCATCGTGTCGACCGAGCGCGGAGTACCAAACGGTCGCGTGACGCAGGTCGGGGCTCACGTCGACACCGGTGATCGTGACCATCGTGAGGCGGGGATCCGACAGGCGCTCGAGGTCGTCGGCAAGGGCTTCGCGCACGACCTCGTTGATTCGGAGCGTGCGGGGGTAACGGCGTTGCGATGGCATCAGCTCTCCCCCAGCGTCGCTTGGTCGACCTCGAGCCACGCGGTCTCCACATCGATGAGCTCGACGTTGGGGGCGTTGGCCACGAGCCGCTCGACGGAGGCGAGCACCTCGCGCAAATGGCCGTCGCTCTCAGCCACGACCGCAACCGCGATGGCGGCACGTTGCCACGTGTCCTGGTGATCGACTTCAGCGACCGAGACGCGCAGCCGGTGTCGGAGACCGTCGACGATCGGCCGGATGGCGGCGCGCTTGGTCTTCAACGATCGCGACTCCGGCACGAAGAGCTCGAAGCGGACCGCGGCGGCATGCATACCTCTCTATTGTGCCGAGCCCGGACCCAGGGGTCAGACCGCGGCGCTACGAGGTGGTGCGGGCGATCTCTCGGAGCTCGTAGGTCTCGATCACGTCGCCCGACTTGAGGTCCTGGAAGTCGGAGAGGCCGATGCCGCACTCGAAGCCCGTCGCCACTTCGCGGGCGTCGTCCTTGAAGCGCTTGAGCGAGTTGATGGTGCCGTTCCAGATGACCACGCCTTCTCGCAGGAACCGGACCCGCGAGCCGCGGGTGATCACGCCGCTGCGCACGTAGCAGCCAGCCACCTTGCCGATCCTGGGCAGCCCGAACACCTCGCGCACCTCGGCTTCGCCCGTGACTGCTTCCTGGAACTCGGGCTGGAGCATGCCGACGAGCGCGTTGTTCACGTCTTCGAGCACGCCGTAGATGACCTCGTAGAGCCGCAGCTCCACCTTCTCGTGCTCGGCCCGCTCACGGGCGATGCGGTTCGGCCGCACGTTGAACCCAATCAGGGTGGCGTTGGACACCGCAGCAAGGTCGACGTCGGACTCGGTGATGCCACCAACGGCGCGGTGCACGAACGCCAGCCGCACCTCTTCGTGCTCCTGGTCGAGCTTGCGGAGCGCGTCGGTGAGCGCTTCGAGGGACCCGTGCACGTCGGCCTTCAGCACGAGGTTGAGCGTGGCAACCTCGCCGCGCTGGACCATCGCGAAGATGTCTTCCAGGCGGGCGCCGCCGGCCAGGATCGTCGGGTGCGCCAGGCTGGCGGCGCGCCGACGGCGCGAACGCGCCTCGGCCACGGCGCGGGCGACCTTCTCGTCGGGCGCGACTCGCAGCTCATCACCGGCGAGCGGTACGTCGTCGAGGCCGAGGATCTCGACCGGCACTGACGGACCGGCTTCCTTCACCGACTCGCCCTTGTCGTTGAACATCGCGCGGACGCGTCCCCAGCCGCCACCGGCTACGACCGGCTCGGCGACGCGCAGCGTGCCGCGCTCGACGAGCGCGGTCACCACCGGGCCACGACCAGGATCGAGGTTGGACTCGAGCACGAACGCACGCGCGGGCGCGTTGGGGTCGGCTACGAGCTCTTCAACGTCGGCGACGAGCAGGATCGAGTCGAGGAGCTCGTCGATGCCGAGTCCCTCGGGTGCCGACACCTCGTTCACGATCGTGTCGCCGCCCCACTCTTCGGGCTGCAGACCGTGCTCGACGAGCTGCTGGCGCGTGCGCTGCGGGTCGGCGTCTTCGCGATCGATCTTCGTGATCGCCACGATGATCGGCACTTCGGCGGCGCGTGCGTGGTTGATCGCCTCCACCGTCTGCGGCATCACGCCGTCGTCGGCCGCAACCACCAGGATCGCGATGTCGGTTGCCTCGGCGCCGCGCCGACGCATCGCGGTGAACGCCTCGTGGCCCGGAGTGTCGATGAAGGTGATCGTGCGGCCGTTCTTCTCGGCTTGGTACGCGCCGATGTGCTGGGTGATGCCACCGGCTTCACCTGCGACGACGTTGGCCGACCGGATGCGGTCGAGCAGCGTGGTCTTGCCGTGGTCGACGTGGCCCATGACAGTGACGACCGGCGGACGCGGCACGAGCAGCGCCTCGTCGTCGTCGTCGTCACCGAGCAGCGCCTGGAGCTCTAGCTCCTGCTCCTGACCGGCCTCGACGAGCAACACCTCGGCGCCGAGCGTCTCGGCGATGAGCTCGATCATCTCGTCGGCGAGCGACTGCGTGCCGGTGACCAGCTCGCCCGCGTCGAACAGCAAGCGCACGAGGTCGGCGCTGTTGCGGTTGAGCCGGGGCGCGAGCTCCTGGATCGTGACGCCGCGCGGAATCACGATCTCGCCCTCAGGAACGGGCGCGTCGACCGGCGTGAGTGTGGGTGCCGCGGCCGGACCCATGTCCTCCAAGTTGCGACGGCGACGCTTCTTGCGACGCGGCCGCTGACCTTGCGGACCCGGACGGCCTCGGCCACCCGGACCGCCACCGCCACCGGGACGACCACCACCGGGCGCACCACCGGGCGCGCCACCACCGGGGCGCGACGGGAATGACGACCCACTCGGACGACCGCGACCGGTGAAGCCGCCGGCGCCACCCGTAGGACGCGGGCCGGAACCCGCGTCGGGTGCGAACGAGCGTCCGCTCGCGGGCGGAGGCGTCGCGCGACGCTGGCCAGGAGGCGGCGGGATGACCTTGCCTGCGCCCGACGTCGGCGCGACCGGCGGCGGCAGCGGCTTGTCGCCGAGCCCGGGCTCCGACGGGGGGCGCGTCTCGGTGGAAGTAGACGCCGCGGCGGGACGCGCCGCAGGTGGCGGCTCGCGCACCGGCGGCAACGGCTCGGGGATCCCACCGGTCGAGCGCACCACTCGGTGGCTCGGCTCGAGGAACTGCTCCGGCTCCGGGATCCCGCCGGTGGAACGCACCACTCGGTGCGCCGGCTCGGCCGCGGGGTCGGCGGCCGCGGGCGTGGACGCGGGCATGGGTGCCGCGACGTCGGCGGGCGCCTGCTTCGTGGTCTTGCGAGTGGGGCCCTTGGTCGGCTCGGGCGCGGGTGCCTGGCGCAAGCCCTTGGTGTCGGCGAGACGCCGGACGCGATCGGCCATCGCGTCCTCGATGCTCGAGGAGTGGCTCTTGACCCCGATCTTGAGCTCATTGGCGAGGTCGAGCACGACTTCGTTCTCGACGCCGAGCTCTCTCGCCAGCTCGTAGATCCGGATCTTCTTGGTGGCCAAGGCCGCTTCCGCCTTCTTCTCTTGTGCGGCGGCATCTGCCGTGGCCCCTGTTGGGGTTGGGCACCGTCGGCGACCTCGCCGCCTGTCAGCCGCTCATGGTTTCCAGTTTCGCGCGTATTCGTGGTACCTCGTCGCTTCCGAGGCTGATTCGCAGGGCCCGATCGATTGCTCGCCGCCGCACCGCCTCGTCGAGGCAGCCGAACGCGGCCGCGGGTCGGCAGAGCCACGCCCCGCGCCCTGGGCCTGGGCCGACCGAAAGCGTGCCGTCAGCACCCTGGAAGATGCGGACCAGCTCGCTCGCAGGGGCAACTCGCCGACAGCCCACACAGGTGCGGGCCGGGACGCGTGCCCCGTCAGCCTTCCGGCTCGTCGCTCGCCTCCTCCGCTGCCTTCCCGTCCGCGGCATCAGCGGGCGCGTCGGTCGTGGTCTCGGCCTCGACCTGCGCCTCGTCGGTGCTCGGCGCCTCAGGCTCGTCGGTCGCGACCGGCGTGTCCTCGGTTGCGGCGCCCGCAGTCTCGGCCGCGGCTGCTGCTGCCGCCGCGTCGTAGCCGGCCTCGGCCGCAGAGATCGCGTCGCCGCCCTCAGCCGGCTGGAACACGAGCTCGCCGCTCTCGTTCTTGACCCATTCGCCTTCGGCGTACTCGACGTTGGCGCCGCTCTCCTCGTCGTGGATCTGCGTCTCGCTCTTGATGTCGACGCGCCACCCACTCAAGCGCGCCGCGAGGCGTGCGTTCTGGCCTTCTTTGCCGATCGCGAGCGACAGCTGGAAGTCGGGAACGATGACCTCGGCCGTGCCGGTGTCCTCGTGGATGCGCACCTCGCGCACGCGTGCCGGAGCCAGCGCCTTCATGACGAACTCGGAGGCGTTGGCGCTGTACGGAACAATGTCGACCTTCTCGCCGCGCAGCTCGTTGACGACCATCCGCACCCGCGAGCCGCGCGCACCCACGCACGCACCCACCGGGTCGACGTTGTTGTCGTTGGACTGCACCGCGATCTTCGTGCGGTGGCCCGGCTCGCGCGCGATCGCCTTGAGCTCGACGACCCCGTCGACGATCTCCGGCACCTCGAGCTCGAACAGGCGCTTCACGAGGCCGGGGTGGGTGCGCGACACGACGATCTGAGGGCCCTTGGCCGTCTTGCGCACCTCGACGATGTACGCCTTGAGCCGACTGCCGTGCTCGTAGCGCTCGTTCTGCACCTGCTCAGCCTGGGGCAGCAATGCCTCGACGCGTCCGAGATCGAGGAGCGTGTAGCGCTGGTCGGTCTGCTGGATGATCCCGGTGACGATGTCGCCTTCGCGTCCGGCGTACTCCTCGTACTTCATCTCGCGCTCGGCGTCGCGAATTCGTTGGAGGATCACTTGCTTGGCGGTCTGCGCGGCGATGCGACCGAAGTCCTTCGGGGTGTCGTCCCACTCGCGGACGACGTGACCTTCTTCGTCGAGCTCCTGTGCGATCACCTTGATGTCGCCGGTCTCGACGTCGATCTCGACCAGCGCTTCCTCCGCGGAGGTCGGCAGGCGCTTGTACGCGGTGACAAGGGCGTTCGCGAGCGCCTCGAGCATGATCTCGACCGAGATGCCCTTCTCGCGCTCGATGTTCTCGAGTGCTTCCATCATTTCGCTGTTCATTGCGAGACCTTCTGCTTCCTGCCCCGACCCTTGGTCGTGGCCTTGCGCTCCGGTCCCCACTCGAAGACGGTGCGCGCCTGGATGACGTCGTCGTAGGCCACGTGCTCGTGGGTGGCATCGTCGAGCTCGAGGTCGAAGCCGGCGTCGTCGAACTTGGTGAGCACACCCCGGCGGCGGCTCGCCGTTGGGCCCACGCCGGTCTTCACCGACACAGTGGCGCCGAGCGCCCGACGGAAGTGCTCGGGTGTGCGCAGCGGGCGCTCGAGCCCGGGGCTCGTGACCTCGAGCGTGTAGCTCGCGCGGAGTACCGACTCCACGCTGGGGTCGCGGTCGAGGACCGGCGAGATCGCCTGGGTGGCGGCCGTGATGGCGTCGAGATCGATGCCGCCGGCGCGGTCGATCAACACCCGGAGGGTCTGGGTGGGGCCGCGACCGGCGAGCTCGAGGTCGTAGAGGTCGAGTCCGAGCTCGGCGAGGACGGGCTCGATGGCGGCGACGAGAGCATCTGAGCGATCTGCCATCGTCGTCGCACCTGCTCTCTCCCGAAAAAAACGACGTGGGCAGCGCCCACGTCGCCAGCGACCGGGGGGTCGCCTCGCCAGCCGAACCGAACGATCCATTGTACCAGAGCAGTCCCTTGAATTCCCTGGCCAGAAGCCCGTGGTTGCAGGGAAATCGCGCGCTTGACCACCCTGAGCGCGCGAACCGCAGCGGGCAGACTGGTGCGATGGCCGCGGCACCGTTCACGGAGGTCGAGGCACCGGGAGTCGACGGCGAGATGCGCCTGGTTCGCATCACGAACCCCGACAAGGTGTATTTCCCGGCGCGCGGCGAGACCAAGCTCGACCTCGCCCAGTACTTCATCGCGGTCGGTGAGGGTGCGCTGCGCGGCGTGCTCGAGCGTCCGACCGTGCTCAAGCGCTACCCGAACGGCGCCACCGAGGAGCCGTTCTTCCAGAAGCGGGTGCCGCCCAATCACCCGGACTGGATCGAGACGGTACGGGTGACCTTCCCGAGCGGTCGCCACGCCGACGAGCTGTGCCCCATCGATGTGGCCCACGTGGTGTGGGCGGCGAACCTCGGGTGCCTCGACCTCAACCCGTGGGCGGTGCGGCGCCGCGACGTCGACCATCCCGACGAGCTCCGCGTCGACCTCGACCCCCAGCCCGGCGTCACGTTCGACGATGTGCGCGAGGTCGCTCGCCTCATCCACGCGGTCCTGGATGAGCACGGGTACGTCGCGTACCCGAAGACCTCGGGATCCCGCGGCATCCATATCAACGTGCGGATCGAGCCCCAGTGGGACTTCCTCGAGTGTCGGCGCGCCGCGTTGGCGCTCGCGCGGGAGGTGGAGCGGCGCGCACCCACGCTCGCAACATCGAAGTGGTGGAAAGAGGAACGGGGTGAGCGCGTGTTCATCGATTACAACCAGAACGCGCGCGACCGCACGGTCGCGTCCGCCTATTCGGTGCGCGCCAACGCGGAAGGCCGCGTGTCGTGCCCGATCGAGTGGCCCGAGGTCGACGACGTCGACCCTGGCGACCTCACGATCGCGACTGTCCCGGCGCGCTACGCCGAGCGCGGCGATCCCTCAGCCGCTATCGACGAGCATCCCTTCTCGCTCCAGCCACTCCTAGACCTCGCGGCTCGCGACGAAGCGGAAGGGCTCGGTGACGAGGCGTGGCCACCACACTTCCCGAAGCAACAAGGTGAGCCGCCGCGTGTGCAGCCCAGCAAGGCGAAGAAGACGAACAAGAAGGCCACGAAGAAGGCTCGGGACGCCGACAACGAACCGGAGTGAACGGAGCGCGCTCCGCACTCCTCAGCGCAACAGCCCGCGCCCGGGAATCAGCGGAAGATCGGTTGGCGTCAGCAGGCCCGGCGCCGCCGCGCAGACGGCAGGTATCGCGTTGAGCAGACGCATCGCCGTCGCGAGCAGTCCACCCGTGTTGTGGTCGCCATCGGCGCCGAGCATGCCGAGCTCCAGCGTCCAGCACGGGTCGCCCAAAATCTCGATTCGATAGCCGCCACCCTTCGGTGGCGCGGGCCACTCAGGGGCCAGGTCGTCGCGCAAGCGCGTCACGTGCTCGAGGATGATCGCCGGTCGACCGTTCACGATCCCTTGCACCTCGAAGCGCATGGCCCCCGTCGTCCCTGCTTCGATTGTGCCAGTCGGGATCGTGAATGTGTCGGGCGCGGGCACACGCTCGTGCACCTCGACGATGTCGTCGAGCGTCGCACCGAGCGCGTCGGCGAGAAGTTGCACGGTCGGTCCCCACGTGAGCCGGAGCACGCCGGGAGAGAGGATGAGCGGCGTCTCGTCGAGCGACTTCCCGAATCCGAACATGCCAAACAGCACATCGGCCTGGTCGTACGTGTCGTAGTTGAGGTTCTCCTGGATGCGCACCGACTCGATACGCGAGCACATACCGGTGAGTGTGAGTGGGAGCAGATCGTTCGCGAAGCCGGGGTCGATCCCCGAGGTGAAGCACGACGCGCTGCCCTCAGCGCACGCCGCTTCGAGTATCTCCACCTGTCGCCGGTCGGCTGCGGGCGGGTACACGAGGGGAACGACCGCGGTGTTCACCACGTTCACGCCGGCGCTCAGCACGCGACAGAGGTCGCGCACGGCTTCACCTGGGCGCAGGTCTCCGGTTGCCATGTACGAAACCACGTCGGGTTGCATTGCGAGCAACGCATCGACGTCGTCGGTGGCCAGCACACCCGTCGGCTGATCGAGTCCACACAGGTCCGACGCGTCGCGCCCGATCTTGTCGGGGTTGTGGACAATCAGCCCGACGAGCTCGAGATCGGGATGCTCGACGATGGCGCGCAGTGCGAGCTTCCCGACGTTCCCCGTCCCCCACTGCACCACTCGATGCATCCCAACCTCCGCTCTTGGCGCCTGCGGCGCCGGGTCGCTCGGGCCCCGCCTCGTTGCGGGCCGGGATACCCGTCCCACGGGCACTCGGCTCAGGCCCCTCTAGACCCCAAAGACCTCTTTGAGCTCGACCGGGACCGGCGACTCCAGCTGAGCGTAGGTGCATGAGGCCGGATCACGGTCGGGACGCCAACGCTGGAAGCGCGCCGTGTGCCGGAAGCGATCGCCCTGGAGGTGCTCGTACGCGACCTCGGCGACGCGCTCGGGCCGCAGCGGCGTCCACGTCATGTCCTTCTTGGCGTTCCACCGGTTCGGCGCGCCGGGCATGCGCTGGCCCGATTCGGGAACATCGGCGCCGCCGTGCTCGGCCCACTCTCTCCATGGGTGGTCGCGCAGCGCATCGATCTCGAGCGCCTTCACTTCCGCCTTGAGCTCCTTGCGCAACGGTGCGGCGAAGCTGCTCGCGACGCCGACGTGGTGCAGGTTCCCTTCATCGTCGTAGATCCCGAGGAGCAGCGAGCCGACACCACCGCCGTCCTTGTGGTCGCGGTAGCCGGCCACCACGCAATCGGCGGTCCGCAGGTGCTTCACCTTCGCCATCGTTCGCTTGTCCTCGTGGTAGCCGTCGTCGAGTCGCTTGGCGACCACACCGTCGAGGCCGGCGCCTTCGAAGCGATC
>JANOHN010000247.1:0-13884 GCA_031406505.1 Acidimicrobiia bacterium
GGCATCAACCTGTCCAACATCCGCTCGTCGTACGAGGGCCTCGCCGGTGGCGGTACCGCGAGCGGCCCGGTGAGCTTCATGCGCGGCGCCGACGCGTCGGCCGGCACGATCAAGAGTGGGGGCAAGACCCGCCGCGCCGCGAAGATGGTCATCCTCAACGACGACCACCCTGATCTCGAAGAGTTCATCTGGTGCAAGGCGCGCGAGGAGCGCAAAGCGCGTGCGCTGCGCGACGCCGGGTTCGACATGGACCTCGACGGCGCCGACTGCCACTCCATCCAGTACCAGAACGCCAACAACTCCGTGCGGGTCACCGACGACTTCATGCGCGCCGTCGAGGAGGACGGCGACTGGTCGTTCAAGTCGGTCATCACGGGGGAGCCGGTGAAGACGATCAAGGCGCGCGACCTCATGCGCCAGATCTCCGAAGCCACGTGGGAGTGCGCCGACCCGGGCATGCAGTTCGACACCACGATCAACACCTGGCACACCGCGCCCAACACCGGTCGCATCAATGCGAGCAACCCGTGCAGCGAGTACATGCACCTCGACAACTCGGCCTGCAACCTCGCGAGCATCAACTTGCTCCGCTACCTCGACGAGGACGGCAACTTCGACACCGAGGCGTTCCAACACACCGTCGAGGTCGTGTTCACCGCACAGGAGATCCTCGTCGGCAACGCCGACTACCCAACGCCGCAGATCGGTGACACGAGCCGCAAGTTCCGCCAGCTCGGCATGGGCTACGCCAACCTCGGCGCGCTGCTGATGGCCCAGGGCCTGCCGTACGACTCCGAGGAGGGTCGGGCGTGGGCGGCGGCGATCACCGCGCTCATGACTGGGCACGCGTACGCCACGAGCGCGCACACCGCCGGTCGGATGGGCCCGTTCGCGGGCTACGCCGACAACGAAGACGCCATGCTCAACGTGCTGCGCATGCACCGCGCCGAGGTGGCCAAGATCGACGAGGAGCTGGTGCCGCCCGAGCTGCTGAGCGCGGCGCAGCGCTCGTGGGACGAGGCCGTCGAGGTGGCCGAGATGCAGGGCGTGCGCAACTCGCAGGCAACGGTGCTCGCACCGACTGGCTGTCTCGTGGGGGGAACCCTCGTGCCCACTGAGCGCGGACTCGTGCGGCTCGGCTCACTCGGGAACCCGATCGGCGACCAGTGGCAGCCGCTCGGCATCGACGTCCAGACCGACGAAGGTGCTCGGCAGGCCACGCAGTTCTACGTGAACGGCGTCGAGCCTGTTGTCAACGTCACGACCGCACGCGGTTACCGGCTCCGCGGTACGACCAAGCATCGCGTGAAGGTCGTCGACCAGAGCGGATCGTGGGTGTGGCGTCACCTTGCTGACCTTCAGACTGGCGACCGCGTCCCGCTCGCACTCGACCAGCTCGTAGGTGAGCCTCAAGTCGTGCAGCTGCCACCCCTGCCGGAGGCGTACTGGACCGGCGAGTGGGAGGCTCGGGCACCGCGTGAAGTCACGACCGAGCTCGCCGAGCTCGTCGGGTACTTCATGGGGGACGGCTCGTTGCACTCGAGGGGCATCCGCCTCTGCGTGGCCGACGGCGACTTCGACGTTGTTGAGCGGCTCTCGCAACTCGGCAAGGAGTGCTTCGGGCTGCAAGCGCACGTCGCGCAGAAACAGGGTTACACGGAAGTTGCCTTTCACTCGGTGCGACTCACTGAGTGGTGGGAGGCGTGCGGCTTCGCGAAGCGTCTGCCTCATGAAGGTCACACCGGCAAGGGATGGACCCCGCACGTCCCCGACGCGCTGCTCCACACGAATGACCGCAACGTATACGGAGCGTTTGTGCGAGGGCTCTTCGAGGCGGACGGGACGGTCACGTCCGGGATCCCCCACTGGTCCACGACGTCGCTCGAGTTCTCGTACGACGTCCAGGCCCTGCTCTTGGCGCTTGGTTACCCGACGACCCGCAAGCTCGACGTCACCGGATGGGGGCAGTCAACCCTCGCGGTCCTGCGGCTCCTCAACACGTCGTACCACTCGCGCTGGCTCGAGGAGATCGGGTTCGTCGGCGACCGCAAGAACGCCAAGGTGCTTCGGAGCGAAGGACGTCAGGCTGCTCGCAAGGACTACATCCCGATCACCCGGGCGCTCGTCGACCGTCTGGCGCCGGCGAACGACCGCCTCCGCAAGGTCCTGCTGATGGAGGTGGCGCGCGGCACGGTCTCGCGCCGCTCGGCCAACGAGCTCTACGAGCGCACGAACGACGACGAGCTTGGGCATCTGCTCGGCTTCTTCTACGACACCATTGCGACGGCTGAGCTCGGCGACGAGGAGCTCACGTTCGATCTCTCGGTGCCCGACAACGTCACCTATGTCGCGAATGGCTTCGTGAGCCACAACACGATCGGCTTGATGCTTGATTGTGACACCACCGGGATCGAGCCCGACCTCGCGCTCACGAAGGCGAAGAAGCTCGTCGGTGGCGGCACGATGATGATCGTCAACCAGACGATCCCGCGTGCGTTGCGCAAGCTCGGGTACTCCGAGGAGCAGGGCGACGCGATCGTCCAGCACATCAACGAGCACAAGACGCTCGTCGACGCGCCGGGGTTCAACCCCGAGCACCTGCCCGTCTTCGCCTGTTCCATGGGCGACAACACGATCCACTACATGGGCCACGTGCAGATGATGGGCGCGGTGCAGCCGTTCATCTCCGGCGCCATCTCGAAGACGGTCAACATGCCGGAAGAGGCGACCGTCGAAGACGTGGAAGAGCTCCACATGCAGGCGTGGAAGCTCGGGATCAAGGCCGTCGCCATCTACCGCGACAACTGCAAGGTCGGCCAGCCCCTGGCTACGCAGAAGAAGGTCGTGAAGACGGTCGAGGTGTCCGAGGCGATCGAGTCGGGCGACGCGTCGAGCGTGGTCATCCGCGAGGTCGAGCGGATCGTCGAGACAGTCATCGTGCAGCAGCCCATCCGGCAGAAGCCGCCGCGCACGCGCCGGTCGCGCACGTTCTCGTTCCGAGTGGCGGATTGCCACGGGTACGCGACGGTGGGCGAGTTCGAGGATGGCCGGCCGGCCGAGGTGTTCCTCAAGGTCGCCAAGCAGGGCTCCACGCTCGCTGGGATCATGGATGCGTTCGCGATCTCAGTGAGCCACGGCCTCCAGTACGGCGTGCCGCTCCGGGCCTTCGTCGACATGTTCACGAACATGCGCTTCGAGCCTGCGGGCATGACCGACGACCCCGACATCCGGTTCGCCACGAGCCTCGTCGACTACATCTTCCGGCGCCTCGCAGTCGAGTACCTCACGTTCGAGGAGCGCAAAGACCTCGGCGTGCTCACGATCGACGAGCGCATGGAGCCCACGCTCCCCGGTGTCCAAGAGGCCACCACGGTCACGCAGGTCGGGCTCGACCTGTTGCCGCCGGAGGACCGAGCGCCGTCACACGTGATGGAGCTCCCGATCGCGCCGGTCGAACCCGCACCGGCCGACGTCGTGGCGGAAGCCGCGCCGGTGGCGCGTCACGAGCGCGAAGTCGAAGTGGTGCTCTGCTACGCCTGCGGCGACATCATGAACCGCGCGGGCTCGTGCTTCGCCTGCCCGTCGTGCGGCGCCACCACCGGCTGCTCCTGACCTGAGCTCGGCGAGCCGGCCACCTGCCGGGGCTACCGTTTGGCCATGACGCTGATCAACGAGCAAGCGCCGACCGCGGTCCACGTCGGGAGTAACGAGTTCCCGTGGGCCGACATCGGCGACGGCAGCAAGTTCAAGGTGCTCCAGACCAAGGAGCACGAGGGTCTCTGGATCGTGGAGAACATCTTCCAAAACGGGTACGAGGCGCCGATCCACAAGCACACCGGCCCGGTCTGGGGCTACACGCAGTCGGGCGCGTGGAAGTACAAGGAGTCCGACTTTGTGAACCGCGCCGGATCGTTCCTCTACGAGCCGGCCGGCTCGGTGCACACGCTCACCTGCATCGAGGACGACACCCAGGTGTGGTTCCAGATCTACGGGTCGAACCTCAACCTCGACTCCGACGGCAACGTCGAGAACGTCATCGACGCCGCCACGGTGCTCGCCGGCTACTACATGCTCCTCGAAGCACAAGGGATTCCGCGTCCCAATGTGCTCACCAACTGAGCGGACGCATTCCATGGACGGTCACGGGATCCAGTTCCACGACGAGTCACGCCACATCGAGATCGCAGTCGATGGCGTGACGGTCGCAGCCACCGATGCCGCGGTGGCGCTCGAGGAGACGGGCCTCCCCGTGCGCTACTACGTACCGCGCGACGACGTGCGCATGGAGCACCTCGAGTCCACCACCACCGAGACGGTGTGTCCGTTCAAGGGCCAGGCGTCGTACTGGAACGTGCGCGTCGGCGACGCTGAGCACCGCGACCTTGCGTGGACATACGAGCAGCCCATCGATGGGGTGGAGAAGATCGCCGGTCTGGTGTGCTTCTATGCCGAGCACACGGATCTCGCGATCGACGGCGTAGCGCAGGAACGGCCGACCTCGCCGTGGTCGAAGGTCACGAGCTGACCGAACGTCGGCGCCCGGCCACTGGGCGGGCCGGGCTGGACGGGTTCCGGGCGCTCGGAGGGGAGAGGGCGAGGGTGGTCAGGACCTTGCAAGAAAGCCCGGGGGCCGCCCATACGATGCGTTGGTGGCGGACTCGCTCGCTTCCGATGCGACCGCCGACCAGCGCCGCGACTGGCTCCTAGTCCTCGCCCTGGCCTCGGCCTTCTTGCTGCTGGCCCTCTACGTGGTGGCGGTGCGCACGAGGTGGGGCCAGGACCTCGACGACGCGGCGCTCGACGGGCGCACCGATCGCACCGTTGTGCTCCGGGCCACCGGCCGGCTGCTCGAGACGATCAGTGTCACGTCGCTCGCGCTCCTCGGTGGCGCGGCGGCGGTGATTGCGATGGTCCGCCGGAGGATCTACCTCGCCTTCGCCGCCGCGGTCGTCGTTGGTGGCTCGGTCGTCACGTCGGAGATCCTCAAGCGGGTGGTGCTCAGCCGACCGATCCTGCTGGGCGGCGACGATCCCCTCCCCATACCGAGCTTCCCGTCTGGGCACGCGACGGTGGCGATGTCGCTCGCGGTTGCGTTCGCGCTCGTCGTCCCCGCACGTGCCCGCGGGGTGACCGCATTGTGCGGACTCGCGTACGCGTGTCTCATCGGCACGGGCACTGTTACCGCGGGCTGGCATCGCCCCAGCGACGTGATGGGGGCGTACCTGGTGGTGACGATGTGGGCCGGCCTGGTCGGCGCCGCGCTGATCCGCTGGAGGGGAGCGACGCTCGAGCGCGAGTCGGAGCACTTCGGTGAACCAACGGTGAGTCCCACACTTGGGTGGACCGGCGCGGGGTTGCTGGCGCTCGGGTTCGTGGGGTTCGCGATCGTGTACGTCGCCATCCGCCAGGACCGGCTCGACGCGGTTCGCCTGAGTGGGGCGTACTTCGCCTCGCTCGTCGGCATCCTCGGGGTCGGGCTCGTGCTCATGGCGTCGCTGTTGGCGGCACTGAAGGGCGTCGGACTCGATTCGAACCGGAGGTAACGTCGATCCGATGGCTGGCGAACCCGAGATCGAGCGCGCACTCGTCGTCACCGCCCATCCCGACGACGTCGACTTTGGTGCGGCCGGCACGGTTGCCACCTGGACCGATGCCGGGATCGAAGTCGTCTACTGCATCGTCACCGACGGCGACGCAGGTGGCCACGACCGATCGGTGTCGCGCCAAGAGATGCGCGAGACTCGGCACGCGGAGCAGACCGCGGCAGCCAAGCACGTCGGCGTCACTGAGCTGCATTGGCTCGGCTACCCCGACGGCCGCCTCGAAGCAACGCTCGATCTGCGCCGCGACCTCTCGCGAGTCATCCGCGAGGTTCGTCCGCAGCGCGTCGTGTGCCCGTCACCCGAGCGCAACTACGAGCGCATCTACGCCAGCCACCCCGATCACCTCGCCGCCGGTGAAGCCGCGATCTGCGCGGTCTATCCCGATGCGCGCAACCCGTTCGCCCATCCCGAGCTGCTCGTCGACGGGCTCGAGCCGTGGACCGTGAACGAGGTCTGGATCATGGCGACGGCGTCATCGAACGTGTTCGTCGACATCACCCACGTGATCGACCGCAAGCTCGACGCCCTGCAGTGCCATGTGAGCCAGCACGAGGACCCCGTGATGCTCGACGGGCTCATCCGCGACTGGGGCGCGATGGTCGCCCAGGTCGCGGGTCTCCCCGCCGGCCACCTCGCCGAAGGCTTCCAGCGAGTCGCCACCACCTAACGAGCCGGTTTTGGCGTCAGGAAGCGCGACATAGTCGCGCTTGCTGACGCCGAAACGGCGCGGGGGGTTGGCGGCTAGTGCGAGTCGAAGTGGATGACGCTGCGGATGACCTCGCCGGCCTTCATGGCGTCGAAGCCCTTGTTGATGTCGTCGAGTGGGATCGTGCGCGACACCATGTCGCCGATGTCCAGGCGACCCGTCTCCACGAGCTCCACGAACTTCGGGAAGTCGCGGCGAACCTGCGCCGAGCCATAGACGCACCCGATCAGTCGCTTCTCCGACAGCACCAACGGGAACGTGGGCAGGCTCACCTCGGCGTCGAACCGGGGGACCCCGACGACGACGGCGGTGCCGCCGGCGCGCACGCAGTTGAACGCCGTCGTGATGAGGTCGGCGACGCCGATCACCTCGAACGCGTAGTCGGCGCCGCGGCCACCGGTGAGCGCCTGCACCTGCGCCACGATGTCGCCGTCGGCGGGGTCGACCGCGTCGGTGGCGCCCAGCTTGAGCGCGGTGTCGCGCTTCATCGCCACGGTGTCGACGGCGATGATGCGGGCCGCGCCGGCGATGCGCGCACCTTGGATCACTGCCTGCCCCACGCCGCCGCAACCGATCACGACCACGCTCGAACCCGGCTCCACCTTCGCGGTGTTCAACGCCGCGCCCACACCCGTGGTCACGCCGCAGCCGATCAGCGCGAGCTGCTCGTCGGGAAGGTCGGTCTCGACCTTCACGAGTGACATCTGGTCGCAGGTCATCATGTCGGCGAACGTGCCGAGCCCGGTCATCGTGGGCAGCGGGGTGCCGTCGCTGCGATGGACCCGCAGGTTGCCCATGACCGCGTAGGTGTTCTCACAGAGGTTCGACTTGTCGCGCAGGCAGAACCAGCAGGTGCCGCACGCGGGGATGAACGAGCCGATCACTCGGTCGCCCTTCTTGAGCCCGCTCACTTCGGACCCGACGAAGTCGACCACGCCCGCGCCCTCGTGACCGAGGATCGACGGTGGGGGCAGCGGCAGCGTGCCGTTGATCACCGAGAGGTCGGAGTGGCAGATCCCGCTCGCGGTGATCTTGACCACCACATCGCGTGGGCCTGGATCGGTCGGTGTGACGTCTTCGACAACGAGTGGACCGTCGTTCTCGGTGAAGATCGCGGCACGCATCGTGGCTCCCCCTCGATGTTGCGGACTGAAGAACTGCAGGTTGGCGAGGCGACGCTATCGCGACGGGGGAGCCGGCCACTCGTGCTGGGGGAGACCCGGTGTGGGCATTCCCTCCCAGGCGATGACCTGTCCGGGCACGCCGTCGGTGGCGAACAACGTGCGCAGGTCAGGGCCGCCGAAACAGCAGTTCGTGGTCATGCCGCGCCCGGGGATCTCGAGGAAGTCCACCTCGGCGCCGTCCGGCTCGAACACTCGCACCCCGTGGTCGCCGGTGACCGCGACATAGAACCGGCCGTCGGCATCCACGCAGAAGCCGTCGCCGGGTCGCTCTCCGACCACCTCGACGACCCACTCACGGTTTCCGTCGGGCAACAAGCGCTGCAGGCCCGTCCCCTCGACGACAACGGGGGTGTCGTCGGGCTCGAGCGCGATGCCGTTGCAATAGGTGAACCCGTTAAACGCGACGCGCACAGTGCCGTCGGGAGTCATCGTGTGCACCCGCCCGGTGACGCCGGGCGCCGGGGGGTAGTGCGGAGGATCGGTGAACCACAGCGTGCCGTCGGCCGAGACGACGAGGTCGTTCGGCGCGAGGAACCCGGCGTCGAGCATGTACGTGACCGCACCGTGGGGATCGACGCGCTGGATGCCCGGCGTGACCGGCCGGTACTCGGGCATCGGGTCGAGAGGCAGCGGCGTCGTCGTGTAGTCGATGCCGCCGTTCTGGGTCACCACGAATCCGCCGTCGCTCGCGCAGACTGCGGCGTTGGCGCCACCTCCAGCCACGGCGACCAGCTCGACCCGTCCGGTGTCGACGTGGACGCGCAAGACCTCGCCGTTCGCCACACCGGTGCAGACGAGCGTCCCGTCGGGACACCACGTCGGCCCCTCGGCGAATTGGATCCCGGTCGCGACGATCTCCGGGTCGCTCGGCACGGAGCGGACCCTAGGTCCCGCCCGCCCCCTGCGTAGGCTCCGAACGATGACACTCGGTGGGCATGCATGACGCGCTTGCTAGTCGTGCGTCACGGGCAGTCCACCTGGAACGCCGAGGGCCGTTGGCAAGGGCACTCCGATCCGCCGCTCTCGCCCCTCGGGGAGCGTCAGGCGCGGGTCGCGGCGGCAACAGTCGCCGAGCTCGGTGTGACGGCTGTGTTCAGCTCGGATCTCCAGCGCGCGCGTCAGACGGCCGCACTCCTCGCTCCGGTCGGGCTGGAGCCGGTGGTCGTGCCGGCTCTGCGGGAGCGCAACGTCGGGGAGTGGGAAGGGCTCACGCGAGCCGAGATCGACGCGCAGTTCCCAGGGATGCTCGACGCCCACCTGAGCCCACCAGGGTTCGAGAGCGACGAGTCGCTCATGGACCGTGTGCTGCCGGCGCTCGATGCGATCGTCGGCGGGCTCGAACACGGAGCGGTCGCGGTGGTCGTCGCGCACGGCGGCGTGATCCGCAGCCTCGAGCGCCGACTCGACGCTCCGTCAGCGCCCATCCCGAACCTTGGCGGCCGTTGGCTCCTGGCCGACGGCACAACGCTGAAGCTCGGCGATCGTGAGGTCCTGATCGACCCCGACGACGCCACCCTCACCATCCCCGTGGAGGAGTGAAAGCGCCGAGTGCGACCAGCAATTGGAGCAGCCGAGCGTCCCGCAGGGTCGGTTCGGGTACCCCGGACCGAAGCGAGCGCGACCAGCAATAGGATGGTCGGTCCCCCTGAGGCAGGAAGGCGCCGTTGTCCCATCCCGAGCTGGCGTCGGAGCAGCGCTACGTCGATGCCGCCTATGCGCGCCTCGACGCCATGCGTGATGCCGCCCGTCGGGTTGCGGAGGGCTTCGCAGGCATGGGGGCAGGGGGCACCCATCAAGCCCGCCTGGAACGAGACGCCGCCTACGACGTGACCCGGCGCCGCCTGGCCGCGCTCGACATCGGCGAGACACCGCTGTGCTTCGGGCGCGTCGACCTGCGGTCCGATGCCACCAAGACGCCAACCGAGTCGAACGGCGCCAACGGCGAAAGCGGGCACGACCTCGACGCGACGGGCGCAGCCGTCTACTACGTGGGCCGCCTCTCGGTCACCAACGAGGAGCAGGTGCCGCTCGTCGTCGACTGGCGTGCTCCGGTGGCCGAGCCCTTCTACCGGGCCACCGCCGTCGAGTCGATGGGTGTGGCGCGCCGGCGTCACTTCCTCACGAAGCCCGGCCATGGCCGCGAGCTCGTTGGGCTCGACGACGAGGTGTTCGACAGCGATGCAGTCGAGGCGTCGGGGATGACCGTCGTCGGCGAGGGTGCGCTGCTAGTCGCGCTCGACCGGTCGCGCACCGGTCGCATGCACGACATCGTCGCGACCATCCAGGCTGAGCAGGACGAAGCGATCCGCGCCGATCTCCGGGGTGTGATCGTCGTGGCCGGCGGCGCGGGCACCGGCAAGACGGCCGTGGCTCTGCACCGTGCCGCATACCTTCTCTATACGTATCGCCGACAGCTCGCGACTCAGGGAGTTCTCCTCGTCGGGCCGAGCACGATCTTCCTCCGCTACATCGACCAGGTTCTTCCGTCGCTGGGCGAGGACGACGTGCAGCTCGCCACCCCCGGCGGGTTGAAGCCCACGTACCGCGTGCGGGGCACCGACGACGCCGCGCTGGCGGCCATGAAGGGTGAAGCTCGCATGGCCACGGTCGTGGCGCGAGCACTGCGCGACCGCGAGCACCCCCTGGCGCGCGAGATGCTCGTCACGGTCGACGGCATTCGTCTCCGGCTGCGCCGGCGCGCATCGGCGCGAATCGTCGAGCGAAACCAACGCGGCCGAGGCACGCACAACGAGAAGCGGCCTCGAGTCGTCCGCGCCGTGGTCGACCACCTGATCGAGCAGTACCGCCGCGGGCTCGGCGTTGCCGCACCCACCGACGACCCCGAGTGGGAGCGCGAGCTGTACTCGCGCTTGCGCCGACTCCCCGAAGTGCGCGCCGCGCTCGACCGAATGTGGCCGATACTCACCGGCGGTGAGCTGATCCACGATCTGTACTCGTTTCCCGCACTCATTCACTCCGCGGCCGACGGCGTGCTCTCGCGGGAGGAACAACAAGGTCTGCATCGCGCGCGTGCTGACAGCGTGCGCGACGTCCCGTGGTCCGACGCCGACCTTGCGCTCATCGACGAAGCCGACTCGCTGCTCGGATCCCCCGAGATGGCGCGGCCGCGCCGGCGCACCCGCCGCCGCAGCAGCGATGAGGCCGGGGATCGCGTGGTGGCCGAGCTGGGTGTGGGTGGTTTCCTCACCGGCGCCGAGGTCGCCCGGCGTTACGGCGGCGACGCGCCGGTGCAGCCAGCCGACGACGACCCCCGCACGTTCGGCCACGTGCTCGTGGACGAGGCCCAGGATCTCTCACCGATGCAATGGCGCATGCTCGCCCGCCGGTGCCCGACGGGATCGATGACGCTGGTCGGCGACTTCGGGCAGTCCAGCAAGGCCGGCGCGGCCAACAGCTGGGACGAGGTGCTCGCGCTGCTTCCGCAGCGCATCCCCGCGCGGGTTGTCACCCTCACCGTCAACTACCGAACGCCGGCCGAGATCATGGATGTCGCACACCAAGTGCTGGCGGCAGGTGCACCGAATGTCCCGCCGACGAAGGCAGTCCGGCGCACGGGCGAGTTCCCGCGCTTCGAACGAGTCGACGCCGGCAACCTGATCGACACCGCTGCCGCGGCCGCGCGCGAGATCCTCGGCGACGGCACAGTGGCGATCGTCGCGACTGCTGACTTGCACCCAGAGTTCGTGGAAGCGCTGGCCGACGTGGGCGCAGTCGCCGACTCCGTCGAGGCGCTCGACGCGCCGATTGCGGTGCTCACACCGATCGAGGCCAAAGGCCTCGAGTTCGACCACGTGGTCGTCGTCGAGCCGGCTCGGCTCGTCGACACGGATGCCGCAGGCATGCGATTGCTCTACGTCACCCTCACCCGCGCGACGCGCCACCTCGTGGTTGTGCACTCGGAGCCATTGCCCGTCCCGCTTGCCGCCGCGGCGTCCACGCTCGGCGGTGCACCGGTCGCGGCGTCATAGGACGGACGAGATCATGACGAGCACGGATACCACCGACAGCGACCGCACCGCCGCCGACATCGCATGGAACCTCGAAGGCTTGGTCGACGGCCGCGGCGAAGCCGGTGTCGACGCCCTCCTCGACGATGCGGCGGCGCGCGCCGACAAGATCGCCGAGCGGTTCCGGAAGCGAGTCGCCGAGCTCGACGCGAGCGAG
Organism: Acidimicrobiia bacterium; assembly: GCA_031406505.1. Classification (GTDB taxonomy): domain Bacteria; phylum Actinomycetota; class Acidimicrobiia; order IMCC26256; family PALSA-555; genus SHVJ01. The sequence goes on from JANOHN010000247.1 coordinate 11,679, forward strand.
CTGGCTGAGCTCATGCACGATGTCGCCGCCGTGGCCGAGGTGCTCGGCAAGGCCGGCTCGTACGCGGGGTTGCGGTTCGCCGTCGACACGACGAACCCGGCGATCGGCGCGCTCATGGCGCGCACCGAAGAGCGGGCGACGGCGATCTCGAACGAGCTGCTCTTCGTGGAGCTGGAGTGGGCCGCGCTGTCCGACGAGCACGTTGAGCCCCTTCTGGAAGATCCGGTGCTCGACTTCTGCCGGTACCACCTGGCGTCGTCGCGCCGGTACCGCCCACACCTGCTGACCGAACCCGAAGAGCGCATCCTGAACGACAAGGCGGTCACCGGGAGTAGCGCGTGGGGCCGCCTGTTCAACGAGCTCATCTCCACCATCGCGGTCGAGGTGCAGGGCGAGAGCGTCGGGCTCGAGGAGGGGTTGTCGCGCTTGTTGTCGCACGATCGCGACGTGCGCCGGGCCGCGGCCAACGGTGTGAGCGCGGGCCTCGAGCCTGGTTTGCGTACACGTGCGTTCGTGTTCAACACGTTGCTCGCCGACAAGACCACCGACGACCGTCTGCGCCACTACGACCACTGGCTTGCGAGTCGCAACCTCGACAACCAGGCGAGCGACGAATCGGTGCAGGCGCTCGTCGAGGCGGTCGTCAACCGGTACGACATCCCGCAGCGCTGGTATGCGCTCAAGGCACGCCTGCTCGGACTCGATCGCCTTGCCGACTACGACCGCAGCGCGTCGATCGGCGACGCGGAAGCGTCGTTCAGCTGGTCGCACGCCAAGGAGCTGGTGCTCGACTCGTACGGTTCGTTCTCCCCCGAGATTGCCGGGATCGTCCGCCAGTTCTTCGACGACAACTGGATCGACGCGCCGGTTCGACCGGGCAAGCGCCCCGGTGCCTTCTGTGCGTACACGATCCCATCGCACCATCCGTATCTTCTGCTCAACTGGACGGCTCGACGACGCGATGTGCTCACGCTCGCGCATGAGCTCGGCCATGGCGTGCACGCGTACCTCGCCCGCGGTCAAGGGGTGTTCCACCAGGCCACGCCGCTCACGTTGGCCGAGACGGCGTCGGTGTTCGGTGAGACGGTCACGTTCGGGCGACTGCTCGAGGAGACGACCGACCCCGCCGCGCGTTTGGTGCTGATCGCCGAGAGCCTCGAAGGCCAGATTGCCACCGTGTTCCGACAGACGGCGATGAACCGCTTCGAGAACGCGGTGCACACCGAGCGTCGTGAGCAAGGCGAGCTCAGCACCGATCGGTTCGGTGAGCTCTGGTTCGACACCCAGACCGAGATGCTCGGCGACTCGGTCGAGATCACCGACGGCTATCGCATGTGGTGGTCGTACGTGCCGCACTTCATCAGCACACCAGGCTACGTATACGCGTATGCCTACGGTCAGCTCCTCGCGCTCAGCGTCTACCGCCAGTACGAGGAGCGCGGCGCCGAGTTCGTTCCTGCGTACCTCGAGCTGCTGTCGCGCGGTGGCTCGGCTCCACCCGAGGAGCTCGGGAAGGTGGTGGGCGTCGATCTCGCCGACCCGGGGTTCTGGGACGGCGGCCTCACGATCATCGAAGAGCAGCTCGAAGCCGCCGAAGCCGCCGCCAAGGCCGCCGGCCGGCTCTAGCTTGAGCCGGCCACGCTCCTCGCGGAGCTGGTCGAGGCCCATCGGTCCGAGCTCGAGTGCGGCTGAGTGGAACGCCTTGAGGTCGAAGCTGCCGTTGGCGCGCGCTCGGGCGTCGTCGCGGCACTCGAGCCACACGCGCTCCCCGACCTTGTAAGAGATCGCCTGGCCCGGCCACCCGAGGTAGCGATCGACCTCACTCGACATGAAGTCCTCGTCGTAGTGGCTGCGCTCCATCACGAACGGCAGCGCGAGATCGGGTGTCCACGTCTCGCCGGGATGGAACGCGTCGGTGGTCGGGATCGTGAGCTCGAGGTGCAGGCCAATATCCACGATCACTCGCACGGCGCGCATGGCCTGCGCGCGGAGCATGCCGAGCTCGAACGCCGCATCATCGAGGTAACCGAGCTCGCCCATGAGTCGCTCGGCATACAACGCCCAACCCTCGGCGTGCCCCGACGTCGACGCGAGCGTGCGCTGGAACCGGTTCAGCCGATCGGTGAGGTACCGCGTCATCGCGATCTGGAGGTGATGCCCGGGAACTGCCTCGTGGTAGCAGGTGGACACCTCGCCCCAGAGCGGG
>JANOHN010000248.1:0-1521 GCA_031406505.1 Acidimicrobiia bacterium
GACAGCCAGCGAATCCGCTTCGGCATTCGCGAGTTCCGCTTCGAGGCCGACACGGGGTTCTGGCTCAATGGCGAGAACATGAAGATCAAGGGCGTGTGCCTGCACCACGATGGCGGGGCCGTGGGGGCGGCCGTGCCAAAGGCTGTGTGGCGGCGGCGGCTGGAGACGCTCAAGTCGCTGGGCGTGAACGGCATCCGAACCGCGCATAACCCCGCGTCGCGTGAGTTTCTCGATCTGTGTGACGAGCTGGGATTCCTCGTCATGCACGAGGTGTTCGATTGCTGGAACGTGGGAAAAAACAACGCACAGCGCGGATACAACATGGAGTTCAAGGAGTGGTGGTGGATTGACCAGACCGACGCGGTGCGTCGTGATCGCAATCATCCGTCGATCATTCTCTACAGTATGGGCAATGAGATTCGAGATAACCTGCGGAACTCCGACGGGTTTACGCAATTCTCGGTAATGAAATCGCTCAATATGGAACTCGATCCCACGCGGCCGGTGACGATGGCCGTGTTTCGCCCGAACCAGAGCGGCGTGTACGACAGCGGGTTCTCGGAGCTGATGGACGTCGTGGGCCAGAATTATCGTGAGAACGAGCTCGTGGACGCGCATCGCGACATGCCGACGCGGAAGATCATCGGCACTGAAAACTCGCACGAGCGAAGCGTGTGGCTGATGATGCGCGACAACCCGTTTTACGCCGGGCAGTTTCTGTGGACGGGCATCGAGTACATGGGCGAGAGCGACTGGCCGTACACGACATGGGTCGACGCGCTGGTCGACCGCGCGGGGTTCGTGAAGCCGATGGGGCTCGAGCGGCAGAGCTGGTGGAGCGAGGAGCCGATGGTGGCGATCGTGCGCAACGAGGCGGCCAGCGGCGGCTCCAGCGGGCGTGGTCGCGGCGAGACGGTCGACCACTGGACGCCCCGCGATCCGGACACGTACGACGAAGCCCGCGTGACCGTGTACAGCAACTGCGAGGAGGTCGAGCTTGTTCTCAACGGCGCGAGCGTTGGTAAGGAGACGATGCCGGACGATGCTCGGCCGGCGACGTTCCGCGTGCCGTACGAGCCGGGTACGGTTGAGGCGGTTGGTTTTGACGAGGGCAAGGAGGTCGCGCGGCAGACGCTTCGCAGCGCCGACTTTCCGGCGAAGCTCAAGGTGACGGCCGACCGCGACTCGTGCTCGAGCGACTTCGACGACGTGGTCCACGTGACAATCGAAGTGATCGACGCCGAGGGCGTGCGCTGCCCGTGGGATGACTCGATGGTATCGCTGGAGATCGACGGGCCGGGGAAGCTCATCGGCATCGACAACGCGGATCCGCAGAGCCACGAATCGTTCCAGGAGCCGAAGCGGCGGGCGTTCAACGGGCGCGTGCTGGCGATCGTGCGAGCGACGGGGGAGGGCGGCGAGTTTACGGTCCGGGCGACGGCGGACGGGCTGGACGCGGGGGAGGCGGTGATTCGTGCGGTTCGGATGCGGTAGGGCCATTTTTTGGATGCGGGCGCCCCG
>JANOHN010000267.1:0-9933 GCA_031406505.1 Acidimicrobiia bacterium
ACTGGTCGATCATCTCGAGATCGAAGCCGGCGCCGAGGCCGCGGTCGCCGCTGCGCTCGGGGAGGCGATGCGCGCCGTGGTGGTGCGTGCCGGCGATGCGGCTCGTGAAGCAGTCGAGCGCCTGCACGCCGGCGACGCGCGTGCGCTCGTGCTCGTGGTGCATCCCGATCGCACACCGTCGATGCTCGGTGTGGATGTGCCAACCGGCGCGCGGGCAGTGAGCGATCTCGTCTCCACGCGGGTCCCTGGTTTGAGCGACGCGCTGGCCCGGCTTCTGGCGCGATCCGTGCTCGTTGCCGACTGGCGCACTGCGCTCGATCTCGTTCTCGATCACCCGGATCTCGTGGCGGTCACCCCCGATGGCGACCGCCTCGGTGGCGACGGCGTCTGGAACGTGGGTGGCGCGTCGGCGCCTGTGATCACCCAGGCCGCGGTCGACGAGGCGCTCGAGCGCGCGACCGCGGCCGATGTGTCACGCGCCGAAGCCCAGCACACGGTCGAGTCGGCGCGTGCCGCGCTCGGTGCTGCCCGTGCGGCGGAGCTGCGTCGGGCGGCAGTGGAAGAGCGTCGCGCCGTGCTCGCGGCACGGCTGGGCGAGGTCGAGGCTCGCCTCGCGGCCCGTGATCCCGAAACTAACGCCGTTGCCGAACGGCAGCGCATGACGTTGCTCGACCGCGACTCCTCGTTCGCCACGCTGGCGCGTCGGCTTGCCGATCACCGCGCTGCGGTAGACGCCCTGCACGACCGGCTTCGCGAGCGGCGTCGCCGGCAGGCCGATGCGGCCCGTTCGTCGGCCGAGCAGCTCGACACACTGCGCACCGAGCGCGCCGAGCTCGAGCGGGGCCTCGGTGAGGTTCGTGAGCGCCAATCCCGTGCCGAGATCGACGACGCCGAGTCCCGCATCAAGCTCGAGGGAACCGTTGACGCATTGCGCGCGGAGTTCGACGTGGAACCCGCGGCCGCGCTTGACGCACCCGCACCTCCCGTCCCGGATGGGACCACGCTCGCCGGCCGCGCCCGCGAGCTTGAGCGTGAGCTACGGCTCATGGGCCCCATCAACCCGCTCGCACTCGAGGAGCACCGCTCGCTCGAGGAACGCCACGAGTTCCTGTCAGGCCAGCTCGAAGACGTGCGCAACAGTCGTAAAGAGCTCACGCGCGTGGTGCGCGCGGTCGACATCGAGATCGTGCGCGTGTTCGAGCAGGCATTCGCCGACGTTTCCGAGCACTACACGCAGCTGTTCGCCACCCTGTTTCCCGGTGGTCAGGGTCGCTTGCTCCTCACTGAGCCCGAGAACCTGCTTGAGACCGGGGTCGAGATCGACGCTCGACCATCGGGCAAGAACGTCCGGCGGCTCTCGCTGCTGTCGGGGGGCGTGCGGTCGCTCGCTGCGCTCGCGTTCCTTTTCTCGGTGTTCCGCGCGCGGCCGTCGCCCTTCTACCTGCTCGACGAGGTTGAGGCGGCGCTCGACGACGTGAACCTGCACCGCTTCCTCGACCTCGTCCATGAGTTCCGCGACGAAGCGCAGCTCGTGATCGTGACGCACCAGAAGCGCACGATGGAGGCTGGCGACATCCTCTACGGCGTGTCGATGCCGCCCGGCGGTTCCACCCGCGTCATCTCTCAGCGCGTCAGCGACGTCGTCGACGCGTGAGCGCCGCGCTGGCCACGGGACCACCGGCCGCGCTGCTTGCGCAAGACGCGGGCGGGAAGATCGCCGCGTGCGGCCCGAGGGCCGATCAGTCGTGGCTGTGCTCGACGGTCTACGAGATCACGGGCAATCGGGACGTGGCCGAGCTCGCCGACATCATGGCCAGGCCGATCCGTGTCGCGTTCATCGTCGGACTCGCGCTGGTGGCCGTGTGGCTGTCGCGACGCCTCATCCGGCGCATCGGCCGGCGGGTCGGCCTCGCTCCACAGGTCGGACCGTTGGGTGGCGCTCGGCGGATGCAGCGCATCGACACGATGACGCACGTCCTGTGCAGCATCACGACCGTCATCATCTTCGTGATCGCACTGTTCGTCGTGCTTGCCGAGTTTGGCGTCGACTTGGCGCCTCTCATCGCGGGTGCCGGGATCTTGGGCATCGCGCTCGGCTTCGGCGCGCAGAGCATCGTCCGCGACTTCCTCGCCGGGCTGTTCATGGTGACGGAGGACCAATTCGGCGTGGGCGACGTGATCGACGTGGGCGGCGTCATTGGGACCGTTGAGGGATTCACGCTGCGGGTGACTCGACTGCGCGACGTCGAAGGCTCGGTCTGGCACGTCCCAAACGGTGAGATCAAGCGAGTGGGGAACCAATCGCAGCAGTGGGCGCGTGCCGTGCTCGACATCGCGGTTGCGTACGACACCGATCTGCCCCGCGCGACGGAGCTGATCAAGGAAGTCGCCGACGCGATGTGGCACGACCCGGAGTGGACCACCGTGATGCTCACCGAGCCGGAGGTCTGGGGTGTCGAGGCGTTCGTTGCCGAGGGTCCGGTGATCCGAACCGTGGCGAAGACCAAGCCGCACGAGCAGTGGAAGGTGGCGAGAGAGCTGCGCGCTCGGATCAAGCAGACGTTCGACGACAGCGAAATCCAGATCCGCCGGTAACCTTCAGCCCTCGATGAAACGCGCATCGGACCGCAGCGAACGGCCGCGCCTGCGTGACCGCATGTCGCGATCACGGTCGGGCTTCTCAGGTTTTCGCGGCCGTTTGCGAGCACGCGGCCGCCTCGATGACGAAGCGTGGGACGAGCTCGAGGAGACGCTGCTGCTCGCCGACGTCGGCATGCCGACCGCAACGATGCTGCTCGACCAGGTGAAGGCGCGGGCCGCGGCCGACCGTGTCGGCGATGCCGAAGCGCTCCCTGCCCTGCTCGAATCGGAGATTGCCAACGTGTTGCACGCCGGCACCGATCGAAGCCTGCGCCGGGCGTCGTCGGGACCGAGCGCTTGGGTCGTTGTGGGAGTGAACGGCGTCGGCAAGACCACCACGATCGCGAAGCTTGCAGCCCGTGAGGTCGACGACGGCCACCGCGTACTCCTCGCCGCGGCCGACACGTTCCGGGCGGCAGCAGCGGATCAACTCGTCCACTGGGCCGATCGGCTTGGCATGGAGATCGTGCGCGCGCAGGAGGGTGCCGATCCTGGGGCAGTCGCGTTCGACGCACTCGAGGCCGCGGTGTCGCGGGGCGTCGACGTGGTGCTCGTCGATACGGCCGGTCGCCTCCACACGAAGACGAACTTGATGGAGGAGCTGAAGAAAGTGCTCCGCATCGTGGAGCGCACGCCGGGCGCGCTCCAGGAAGTGCTGCTCGTGCTCGATGCCACGACCGGGCAGAACGGCCTCGCGCAGGCGCGCGACTTCACGGAGGCCGTCGGCGTGACCGGCGTGGTGCTCACCAAGCTCGACGGCACGGCCAAGGGCGGGATCGTGCTGGCGATCGAAGCCGAGCTCGGTGTGCCGGTGAAGCTCGTCGGGTTGGGCGAGTCGGTTGAGGATCTCGTGATCTTCGACCCGATCGAGTTCGCGGCGGCATTGGTCGGAGCGAACGAGGACGCGGACTGATGTTCGACACGCTCTCGGATCGCTTCGACGGGATCTTCCGCAAGCTGCGCGGGAAGGGTCGTCTCTCGGAAGCCGACGTCGATGCGGTGGCACGCGAGATCCGTCTCGCGTTGCTCGAAGCCGACGTGCACGTGAGCGTGGTCAAGCGATTCGTGAACGAGCTCAAGGAGCGCGCGGTCGGCGAAGAAGTGACGCAGAGCCTGGCACCGGGGCAGCAGGTCATCAAGATCGTGCACGACGAGCTCGTGGCGATCCTCGGCGGCGCCACTGGCAAGCTGCGCGGCGGCTCGGCATCTCCGACGGTCGTGATGCTCGCGGGGTTGCAAGGTTCGGGGAAGACGACCGTTGCGGCGAAGCTCGCACGGCACCTCGAGAGGGACGGCAAGCGAGTGCTGCTCGTTGCCGCCGACCTGCAACGGCCGGCCGCCGTCGAGCAGCTGCGCGTGCTCGGGGAGCGCGCCGGGGTGCCGGTGTTCTCGGAGCCGACCGATCCGGTTGCCGTCGCCCGCGCGGGCGTTGACGAGGCGCGTCGGTTGGGTCGCAACGTGGTGGTGCTCGACACCGCGGGGCGAATCCAGATCGACGCCGACCTCATGGACGAGCTCGCACGCATGCGCGATGCCGTGAAGCCCGACGACGCGCTGCTCGTGCTCGACGCAATGACCGGTCAAGAAGCAGTGAACGTGGCGGAGTCGTTCGCGGCCACGTTGCCGCTCACCGGCGTGGTGCTGACCAAGCTCGATGGCGATGCGCGTGGTGGTGCGGCGCTCTCCATCAAGGAGGTCACCGGTCTACCGATCGTGTTCGCCGGCACCGGTGAGAAGCTCGACGCGTTCGAGCCGTTCCACCCGGATCGCATGGCGAGCCGCATCCTCGGCATGGGCGACGTGCTCACACTCATCGAGAAGGCCGAGGAGGCCTTCGACGTCGACCAAGCGGCGCGCACCGAGGAGAAGATGCGCAAGGGTCAGTTCACGCTCGAGGACTTCCTCGACCAGATGCGCCAAATGAAGAAGCTCGGTCCGATCCAAAACGTGATCGGGATGCTCCCCGGCATGCCGAAGGAACTGCGCAACGCGGAGATCGACGAAGGCGAGCTCGGACGCGTCGAGGCGATCATCTGCTCGATGACGCCCGACGAGCGGCGCGACACGAACCTCATCAACGGCTCGCGTCGAGCGCGCATCGCCGCGGGCAGCGGTACCACCACCACGCAGGTCAACGCCGTCCTCAAGCAGTTCAAGGGTGTGCAGCAGATGATGAAGCAGCTCACCAAGGGCGGAAAGGGCCGCAAAGGCCGCATGCAAATACCAGGCATGCCGAACTTGTGACGAGGATCGCGCCAGGTTCGACGGTTCGACCCACGCCAGATTCTCGCGCCTGGAGCGCCGAATCCCTACGCTGTCGAGCGTGAACGACAACATGAAGCTCCGTCTCCAGACCGCCGCCCAGGCTGGGTTGATCGGGTTGGTGGTGACCGGTGTCATCGGGCTTGCGGTCGACAAGCTGTGGATCACGATCCCCGGCGCGGTGCTCGGCGCGTATGTCGGCTGGTGCGTGGTGCCCGACGGACGGTGACCCACTCCCGGCTGGTGGGCTCGAGGCGCTGATTCGATAGGCTGCTCCTTCGGCGCGCGTACCTGACGTCTGCGCCTCTGAACGTTCTGTAGAGAGGATGGGCCGATCGTGGCCGTGAAGATCCGCTTGATGCGGGTAGGGAAGAGGAAGCAGCCCACGTATCGCGTGGTGGTTGCCGACTCGCGCTCGCCTCGCGATGGTCGCATCATCGAGACCATCGGGCACTACGGCCCGCGCCAGGACCCCTCGTACTTCGACCTCAACGACGAGCGTGCGCTCGCGTGGCTGCGCGAGGGCGCCAGCCGAGCGAGCAGGTGCAGAAGCTGCTGACCATTCATGGTGTCTGGGCCACGTTCGAGGCCGAGAAGGGCAGCAAGCCCAACACGAAGCTGAACCGTCGGGGCTTCCTCACCGGCAAGAACGTCACGCCGAAGCGCAAGAAGAAGGATCCGCCACCCGAGGCCGCACCCGCGGCTGCGCCGGCGGCCGAAGCTGCGCCCGCCGCGGAAGCACCGGAAGCCGAAGCACCCGCTGCTGCAGAGGCCGCGGCCGAAGTCGTTGCCGAACCCGTGGCGGAGGAGACGACGCAGGAGCCGGCGCCGGAGCCCGAGGCGTCGGCCGAGGCGGAGCCAGTTCCAGAGCCAGAACCTGAGGCAGAAGCTGCACCTGAGGAGTCGAGCGAATGAGTGACGCCGACAACCTGATCGACGACGACGACTTCGAGGACGACGACGACCTCGACGACGAGGTTGAGATCGGTGCCGAGGGAAACCGCATCACGGGCACGCGTGCCCGCGCGGTCGTCGAGCATGTGGCCCGTGCCCTTGCTGATGATCCCGATGCGATCGAAGTGGATCTCTCTGAGCGTCGCGGCGAGGTGCTGCTGCTCGTGCACGCCAACCCCGACGACATGGGCCGACTCATCGGTCGCCGTGGTCGCGTGATTCAGGCGCTGCGTCAGGTCGCTCGGGCCGCCGGTGCGGCCGAGGGGATCAAGGCGACGGTCGACGTCGCGGAGTAGCGCCGGCGCCGGCATGCCCAACGAGGCGCCGGATCGCTTGGAAGTAGGCCGGATCGGCAGGCCGCACGGCTTGAAGGGTGACGTGACGGTCATGCTCGTGACCGACCGCACCGAGCGCACCGACCCCGGCGTCGAGCTGTACGCGGGGGATCGCATGCTCGTGGTGCAGGCCGCTCGCCCGCAGCGCGCCGGTTGGGTCGTGCACTTCGAGGGAGTCGACGACCTCGACGCCGCCGAAGCGCTGCGGGGCTCGGTGCTCCATGCGGAACCGCTCGAGAGCAGCGACGACCCGTGGGTCCATGAGCTCATCGGCTGCGAGGTGCGCGATCTGACGGGCCGCGTGCTCGGCACCGTCAAGGTGATCGAAGCCAACCCCGCGCACGACATGCTCGTGCTTGGCGACGGAGCGCTCGTGCCCATGCCGTTCGTGGTGGAGCACACGCCTGGGCTCGTGGTGATCGATCCGCCCGACGGTCTTCTCGACCCATGAGGATCGACATCTACACCGTGTTCCCCGAATACCTCGACGGCGCACTTTCGGCGTCGCTGCTGGGCAAGGCACGAACGACAGGGTTGCTCGACGTGCGCCTGCACGATCCGCGGGACTGGTCCACCGACGCGCACCGCAGCGTGGACGACGCGCCCTTCGGTGGTGGCGCGGGGATGGTGATGACACCCGAGCCGTTGTTCGCCGCGGTCGAGGCGACGGAACCGGTGCGTCCCCTCTATCTGCTCTCGCCGAGCGGCCGCCGCTTCGATCAGCAGCTCGCCACCACACTGGCAGCCGGCACCGGGTTCTCGTTGGTGTGCGGACGCTACGAGGGCGTGGATCAGCGCGTCGCCGATCACCTGTGCGACGGTGAGCTCTCGGTCGGCGACTACGTGCTGGCGGGTGGTGAGGCGGCTGCGCTCGTGGTCGTGGAGGCGGTGACTCGCCTGGTGCCAGGGGTGATGAGCAACCAGGCATCACCGGAGCACGAGTCGTTCATTGGTGGCGCCGACCTGCTCGAAGAGCCGCAGTACACACGCCCGGCGGAGTTCCGGAGCTGGGCCGTGCCCGAGGTGCTGCGTTCCGGCGATCACGCCCGGATCGAGCGCTGGCGCCGGGCCCAGTCGTTGCACCGCACGCTGGCTCGGCGTCCCGACCTCCTCGACGAAGATGCTCTTACGCCCGAGGAGCACGCCGTGATGGACGAGTTCCCGCCCGTATAACCACCTTCCGGCACCGCTGCGCAGGGCGCAGAGGCCGGTCGCTACGATGGGTGCCCGTCCAGAGATCCTTGGAGAACCTGCAATGAATGCCACCGACCTGGTCGATGCCTCCAGGGTTCGTACCGACATCCCCGACTTCGCGCCCGGCGACACCCTGAAGGTGCACGTCCGCGTGGTGGAAGGGACCCGCGAGCGAGTCCAAGTGTTCCAGGGCGTCGTGATCCGGCGCAGCGGCAGTGGCGTGCGCGAGACGTTCACCGTCCGCAAGGTGAGCTTCGGCGTCGGCGTGGAGCGCACCTTCCCGGTGCACTCGCCAATCCTCCAGCAGATCGAAGTGGCAACCCGCGGCGACGTGCGTCGGGCCAAGCTCTACTACCTGCGCGACCGGATCGGGAAGGCCGCCAAGGTCAAGGAGAAGCGGGTCTGACTCGTTCGGCGGTGAGCGGTTCGGGTTCGGCGTGAGCGCAGAAGACCTCGAGCGCTACGAGACCGAGATCGAGCTCCAGCTCTATCGCGAGTACCGCGATGTGCTGCCGATGTTCGCCTACGTCGTGGAGACCGAGCGCCGCTTCTATCTGGCGAACGGCGTCGACGTGCACACCGAGAACGAGGGCGGCCAGCCTTACTTTCGGATCGAGCTCACCGACGCGTGGGTCTGGGACATGTACCGACCCGCGCGCTTCGTCACCAACGTGCGCGTGTTGACGAGCAAGGACGTCAACATCGAGGAGCTCGCAGGCAAGGATCTGTGAGGCGAGCGGCTGCGCCGCAGGTAACCAGCGGCGCAGTGAGCCGGGACCCGAGCGGCCCGGCGCGCAGCGCCGAGAGCGGGCAAAGGTGAGCAAGGATCCCCGCCGGGCGCTGGGCGCAACGGGTGAGGAGCTGGCGTCGGCCTGGTATGTGGAGCGCGGGTACACGGTGCTCGACCGGAACTGGCGGTGCCGCGAGGGCGAGCTCGATCTCGTGCTCGGCACGAGTGCGGTCGTCGTGTTCTGCGAGGTGAAGACACGTCGGAGTGTCGCGTTCGGCTCGCCGTTCGAGGCGGTCACGGTCACGAAGCAGCGCCGCCTGCGCGTGCTCGCGGCGCAATGGCTCGTCGGCCATCCCCAACGCGGCATGGACCTGCGCTTCGACGTGGCGTCGGTGTACGCCCCGCGCGACGGCGCACCGCGCATCGAGGTGATCCAGGCCGCGTTCTAGCGTTCGTGCGGGTTCACGCCCGTGCGCACGGAACGGTCCCAGCACGATGTGTGCCAATGGCGGCGATCTTCGGGCGCGCCGCGGGGTACGACGACGGTGTGGCCTTGACCGGCGGGGATCTCGTGGTCGCACCCGGGGCAGCGATACGGCTTCGTTGCTTCGTACGGCTGCACGCGACGCACATCGAGGCCGTCATCCGCGTCGTCGGGGAACTCGTGGTCGACCACCGTCGTTGCGACGACTAGCCGAAGAACGCCCAGGCCAGCAGCGCGGCCACCACGAGGAGCGCGGTCACGACGATCGCGGCGTCGCCGCGATGCTTCACCTGCACACGGAACGGGTTGTAGCCCATCGCGACACGGTAGTTGCAGCTATCGGGGCCAGATCGCGCCTTGAGCGCGGTCGATCCAACCCGAGCGTTCGAGCTCGAACAGCGCGACCGCGACACGCTCGGGGGTGATCCCGGCTCGGCTCCCGATCTGGTCGGGCGTAGCGGCCTCGCCGGCGAGCGCGCGCAGCACGGCGACGCCATCAGGTCCAGGTGCCGGACGCGCTGGTGCACGCGCGACGCGACCGCGTCCTTCGGAGAGGCCGAGCGCCACGAGCACGTCGCTCCAGTTGATGAGCGGATGCGCGCCGTCGGCGATGAGTGCGTTGGTGCCCGCGGCCGCCGGGTTGCGGCGCGAGCCGGGAACCGCGAGCACAGATCGCCCGTAGTCGAGGGCGAACTGCGCCGTGATGCGTGCACCGCCTTGCGTGGTGGCCTCGACGACGACCACCACCTCGGCCAGCGCCGCAATGATCCGGTTCCGCACCGGAAACCGCCACGGGTTGGGCCGCACGCCGAAGCACGTCTCGCCGAGAACCACCCCGGCCCGACGGACGCGCTCGTAGAGCAAACGGTGGCGACGCGGGTATTCGATGTCGAGGCCGGTCGCCACGACACCGACCGCAAGGCCACCGGCCGCGACCGCGCCGTCATGCGCCGCCGCGTCGATGCCGATCGCCATGCCGCTGACCACGGTGACGCCGGCTTCACCAAGGAACGCGCCGAGGTCGCGTGCATCCGCGAGCCCATGTGGCGATGCCGCGCGGGTGCCGACGATCGCGACCCGGGGCGACGCGAGGGCGTCGGGCCGCTCACCCTCGGCCAACAGCACGACTGGACGTTCAGGGATTGGATCGGTGATCGGGTAGCGCTCGCCGCCCTCCACCCACACATGCGTGCCGCGCCGTTGGATGCGGGCGGCGATCGCGTCGGGATCGGCATGATCGGGCCACGTGCGGGCGACGCGGCGCAGGTTTCGAGCGGCGGCGGTGTCGGGTTCGGGATCGAGCGAGAGCGAGGCCGCGTGCCCGGCGCGAACGC
>JANOHN010000268.1:0-5013 GCA_031406505.1 Acidimicrobiia bacterium
GGAGCGAAGCTCCGAGAGCGGGAAGGCTGAGCCGTCTCAGCAGGCACGAGGGAAGAGCCGCGGGCGACTCGTCGTTGCGATCGTCGCGGCGATCGTCATCCTCGACCAGGCGAGCAAGGCCTGGGCCGTCGCCAACCTGAAGGACGGGCCACGCGCGATCATCGGCACTGATGTCGAGCTGCGCCTGAGCTTCAACTCCGGAGGCGCGTTCAGCTTGTTCCGCGGGTTCACGCCCCTGTTGGCACTCCTCGCGATCGTCATTGCCGTCGTGCTCGTGCGCGCCGTACGGAAGACCGAAGACACATGGTCGGTGGTCGCGCTCGCGCTGGTGCTCGCGGGTGCACTCGGGAACCTCGCAGACCGTGCGTTCCGTCCGCCGGGGTTCCTCTCGGGCCATGTCGTCGACTTCATCGGCGTCGGTTCGTTCCCCACGTTCAACGTTGCCGACAGCGCGATCACGGTGGGGGCAGTCCTGCTGGTCGTGCTCGCGTTCGTCCCGAGGCAAAGCGCGACATGACGGGCGAGGCGCCGGAGCCGATGGTGGTCCCGGCGGCGCTCGCGGGGGAGCGGGTGGACCGAGCGCTCGCGTTGCTGACCGGTTGGAGCCGCACGGACGTCGCCGAGCTGATCAGCGCGGGGGAGATCCTCGTGGGTGGCCGCCCGGTCGCGCGGAGCCGGCGCCTGGTCGGCGGGGAGGTGGTGGACGTGCTGCGGGAGCCGGCGGCGACTGAGCTGCCAGTCGCGGAGCCGGTGCCGATCGTCGTGCGATACGCCGACGCCGACGTAGTAGTGATCGCCAAGCCGGCGGGTCTTGTCGTCCACCCCGGCGCCGGACACGCGCACGGCACACTCGTCCACGGGTTGTTGAACCAGTTCCCAGAGGTGGCAAGCGTCGGTGACCCGGCCCGGCCGGGCATCGTGCACCGCCTTGACCGCGATACGAGCGGCCTCCTCGTGGTTGCGCGGTCCCCAGCGGCATACGCCGAGCTCGTGCGCGCGCTCGCAGCGCGTGAGATCGAGCGGCGATACGTGGCGTTGGTCTGGGGAGTGCCTGATGCGCCCCGCGGGATCATCGATGCGCCGATCGGTCGCTCCATCCGTCGGCGAACCCGGATGGCGGTGCGGGCGTCGGGCCGAGAGGCGCGCACCGGGTACGAGGTCCGTGAGGAGCTTGACGGCGCTCGGTTCGCGCTCCTGGACTGCACGCTCGAGACCGGGCGCACCCATCAGATCAGGGTGCACCTCACCTCGATTGGGCACCCCGTGGTCGGCGATGCAACCTATGGCGGTGCCCGCCCCGACGTCGGGGTAGAGCGGCCGTTCCTCCACGCGGCATCCCTGGCATTCCTCCATCCGGTGTCGGGTGAGCCGATCCGGCTCGAGGAACCACTGCCGGACGAGCTCGAAGCCGTGCTCACCGCGCTCCGCCGCCCCAGCGAAGGCGCGAACAAGAAGTAAAGATCCACACCCCGTTGTGCCGACCCACCTGAGGCGAGGAATCGCGTCGCGCGCGTCGTGTGACGCCCGAGCCGGGGCAATGCGGCTCGGCGCCGATGGCGCCAGGAGCGGAGTGGGGCGGATGAGGGTGCTGCTCGTCGAAGACGACGACACGATCGCGATCCCCCTCGAGCGGGGCCTCACCCGTGAGGGCTTCACGGTCGACCGGCATGCCACTGGCGGTGGTGCGCTGCGAATGCTCCACGACGGCGCGGCCCCGGCGGTGATCCTGCTGGACCTGGGGCTGCCCGACATCGACGGCTTCGAGCTGTGCCGAGCGCTGCGCCAGACCACCGACGTCCCGGTCATCGTCGTCACAGCACGGGGCGACGAGGTCGATCGGGTCGTGGGTCTCGAGCTCGGTGCCGACGACTACGTGGTGAAGCCCTTCGGGCTGCGGGAGCTCGTCGCCCGGATCCGCGCGGTGGTACGCCGGGCGGGTACGACGCCGAGCACGGGCGCGATGCCGTCTCGACTCATCGTCGATCGACGGACGCGCGAGGTCGTCTTCGATGGCAAGGACATCGCGTTGACGCCCAAGGAGTTCGACCTCCTCGCACTGCTCGCGGAGGATCCAGGCGCCGTGTGCAGCCGGCAACGGATCCTCGACGAGGTGTGGGATCCGCACTGGTACGGCCCGACGAAGACGCTCGACGTGCACATGTCGAGCCTTCGCCGCAAGCTCGGCGACCCTGCGCTGGTCGAGACCATCCGCGGTGTTGGCTACCGACTCCAAGAAGGCGCCCCGGTGTCGTGAGACGAAGGCTGCTCTTCAGCTACCTCTCGCTCACGTTGTTCGTGCTCCTCGCGTTGGAGCTCCCGCTCGGGGTCTCGTTTGCGAATGCCGAGCGCCGGCGTGTTGTGGGTGAGGTTCAGACGGAGGCGTTTGCCGTCGCATTGCGCGCCGACGAAGCCGTCGCCGCTGCTGGTGTCGAGGAAGTTGCTCAGCTCGTGGAGATCTTCCACCGCAGGACAGGGCATGGTGTGGTCGTCACCACCAAGGACGGCACCGTCGTCGCTGCCGTCCCGCGAGGCGAGGCGACGATCGGAGCGCGCGTCGATGAATCAGGCAACGGCGCGCTGGCGGTGGCGCTTCGCGGTCGTCAGGCAACGCGCCAGCGCAGGGTGGGGGACGACGACCAGCTCGTCACCTCAGTCCCCGTGCTCGCCAATGACGAGGTGGTTGGGGCGGTCCGGGTCGCGGCGTCGCTCGAAGTGGTTGCGGAGCGCACCCAACGCAACTGGCTCTTGCTCGCGGCGCTCGGAGGTGTGGTGTCGTTGGTGGTCCTGCTCGTGAGCGTGCTGCTGGCCCGCTCGTTCACGCGCCCGCTCGCCGAGCTCGACGCCGGCGCGGCACGCTTGGGTCGCGGAGACCTCCAGGCTCGCGTGCCGGTGCCTGACGACCCGCCCGAGCTGCGGGGCCTCGCCAAGTCGTTCAACGCGACCGCCGAGCAGCTGGAGACGCTGGTCCGCTCGCAACAGGCGTTCGTCGCTGATGCTTCGCACGAGCTGCGTACTCCACTCGCAGCGTTGAGCCTGCGGCTCGAGAACCTCGAGGCCGAAGGGCACCACCACGTCGAGGACCTCGACGGAGCGTTGGCCGAAGCGCGTCGACTCTCACGACTCGTCGACGGATTGCTCGCGCTCGCACGAGCTGAGGACGCGGCGCGCGCGACGAACGAGATCGCCGTCGGACCGTTGGTGCATACGCGGCTCGACGTGTGGAACGTGGTCGCAGTCGAACGAGGTGTGTCCTTGCTTGCTGAGGTCGCGGACATCCGGGTGCGCAGCGCCCCTGGCCGGCTGGAGCAGGTGCTCGACAACCTCTTGAGCAACGCCCTCGACGTCGCGCCGCCCGGTACGGCGGTGCACGTCGCGGCGTGGACCGACGATGAAGGAGTGGTGTTGGAGGTTCGCGACGCCGGTCCCGGCATGAGCCCCGAGCAGCAGGCGCGAGCCTTTGATCGGTTCTGGCGCGCCGACCCTGCACGCAAGGACCGCGGCGGCTCGGGCCTGGGGCTCGCCATCGTGCGCCGACTGGTCACCGCCGACGGAGGGACTGTCTCGCTCGGGATTGCGCCCGAGGGAGGGCTGGCGGTCACGCTTCGGCTCGTGGCGAGCCGTCAGCCCATGGCCGCGTCGCGCTCGGCGTGACCGACGCGGGTCCGCTTGACGAGGTCGGCCAGCGTGACTCGCTCCAACACGAGGCGCATCTCGTCGGACACGTCGACCCAGACCTCCTGGAGCACACAGTGGCCCTCGCAGTGGTCGTGCTCGCCCATGTAGGTGATCAGCGGGCCGTCGACCGCCGCGAGGATCTCGGCCAGCGTGATCGCGTCGGCCGGTCGCGCGAGCACGTACCCGCCGCCCACGCCTCGCTTGGAGACCACGAGCCCTGCGCCTTTGGCCGCGAGGAGGATCTGCTCGAGATAGGGCTGCGGAAGCGTGGTGCGCTCGGCGATCTCCTTCACGGACGTCGGTCGAGTCGAGTCGTGGAGCGCGAGCGACAAGAGCGCCCGCGCCGCATAGTCGCCGCGCGTCGAGACCTTCACCGGGGCTCATGGTCGCGCGTTTTCGTGGGCCCCACCGCCTAGCCTGCGACGGGTGCTCACCGAGCCAGTGCGGCCGTCCTACACCGGCCCCGGGCTGAGCACCCTCGTCCCGTCGCTGTTCGCCGTTCCGGTGGCCGACTGGCTCCCCGCACCGGTGCACGAGGCCCGAAGCGTCGTGCTCCTGGTGCTCGACGGTCTCGGATGGGACGCGGTGGAGACCCACCGAGCGCTTTTCCCGGCGCTCGGAGCGCTCGAGGGTGGACCGGTCCCGACCGTGGTCCCTTCCACGACCGCGACCGCGCTCACGTCGCTCACGACCGGCCTCTCGCCTGCCGAGCACGGCGTGGTCGGCTTCCGGCTCCGCATCGACGGCTCGGTCCTCAACATCTTGTCGTGGCAGGGCGAGAGCAAACACCCACCCGACCCGAGGACCGTGCAGCGCCACGCTCCATTCATGCATCGAGAGGTACCGGTCGTGACCTCCGCGCAGTTTCTGGGCAGCTCATTCAGTGAGGTGCACTACGGGAGCTCGCCATTCCACGGGTGGCACACCACCTCGGCGCTGGTCGAGCACTGCCGTCGGCTCGTTGGCGCGGGGGAGCGATTCGTCTACGCGTACTACCCGGGGATCGACAAGATCGCGCACGCGCACGGTCTGCGCGACGGCTTCTACGAGGCTGAGCTGGTCGCCGCGGATCGTCTCGTGGGCGCCATCGTCGACGCCTTGCCGGAGTCGTGTGCGCTCGTCGTCACTGCTGATCACGGTCAGGTGCACATGGAGGCCGACGGGTGGATCCCGCTCGGCGCGATGGAGGAGCTGGTGGAGGTGTGCTCGGGTGACGCGCGCTTCCGTTACCTCTACGCGCGTCGTGGCGCCGCGGCCGAGCTGCTCGAAATGGCGCGCGCGGAGCACAGCCACCACGCGTGGGTGTTCGGGCGCGACGAGCTCTTCGATGACGGATGG
>JANOHN010000285.1:0-2427 GCA_031406505.1 Acidimicrobiia bacterium
GTGGGGTTCTCGGCACTCCAGGCCGCGCGACTGACTGGGTGCACGCCGACGCAGCTCGAGTACTGGGCGCGGTGCGGATTGGTTGCTCCGGACGCAGGCGCGTCGGAGGCCTATTCCTTCCGCGAGCTCGTGGCGTTGCGGATGATCCGTTCGCTGCTCGAAGCCGGGTTGCCGCTCGCGCGCATCCGTCGGGCGGTGTCCGAGCTCGTGGAGGCCGGCGAGGACATCGCCGGACTCCGGATGGTCACCGACGGCGACCGCGTCTGGGCGTGTCGTGACGACGGCCAGATCCTGGATGCACTGCGCCACGGACAGCTCGCGTTGTTCGTGGCCGTCGACCGGATCGCGGCAGATGTGGAGGCCGACGTGCGTCAGTTCACTCGCGACCGTCAGTCGTTCGTGGAGGGACTGCGCGGCTTCGACCATCCGGCGGGCTCACGCTGAGGTCCGTCGGCGGTTCGTGACGAGCGGACGGCAGTGCCGACCTGGGCGCGGCGGAGCGTTGTCGGGTCGAGTCGAGCTCGGAGTCGTCGGACCAGGCTGCCCGACGCGTTCAGCGCGCGGTGCAACGCGTCCACGTGACCCCACGCGTCGTCTGCCGCGTCGGCACTTGGGTGCTCGTCGCCGTAGCGAACCGACCCATATGCGTCCGCGAGCGCGCGCAACGGATTCGCAGTCGCGTTCCCGGCCACCGGCGGTGCCTGACGCGCGACTTCGAGCGGAGTGGTGGACGCCGGCCACGTGAGCTGGCGGTCGGTGAGGTCGTCGATCGCTTCCGCCCATGCACCCGCGATCGCCGCGGCGGGGTCACTGCGCCCGCGACGGCGCGATCGGCGATTCGCTTTCAATGCGATCACGAGGATCAGCGGCGTGAGGAGGAGGACCACCACCGCGAGGATCACCGCGAGGAGCCACGGCACGCTGCTGCCGGTCTCTTCGGCTGCGGTCGGCGTGGGGTCGATCGTGACGCCACCGTCGGGTGCAGTCGCGGGTGTCGTCGCCGGTGTGGTGCCGGGCGTGGTCGCGGGCGTCGTGTCGGAGGTGCCCGACGTGGGCGACGGCGTCGACGAGGCCGCGGAATCGGGCTCGCCAGGGAGGTTGCTCCCGCCGGGCTCCTCGCTCGGTGGCGTGGGGTCGAAGGCGTGCGTCCAGCCGATCGAGTCGCCGAGCCAGATCTCGGGCCACGCGTGAGCCTCGTAGTTCGTCACCTGGTACTCGCCGTCTTGGAGCTCACCCGGCGTGAAGCCCACGGCAACGCGTGCCGGAATGCCCACGGCACGGGCCATCGTGGCGTAGGCGCTCGCGAACTGGACGCAGAAGCCGCGTCGATCGACGAGGAACTGCGCGATTGCGTTCTCGTCGTCGCCGAGCTGGACGGTGGGGTCGTACGTAAATGCGCCGGGTGCGCGGAAGAAGTCGCGCAATGCTCGGGCTCGGTCGAGCGGTGTCGAGAGGCCCTCGGTGACACGTTGGGCCGCGGCGGTCACGGACGCGGGGAAGTCGTTTGGCAGCTCCGTGAAGCGCTGCAAGTCGGACGGCACCGGGTCGGTTGTCGACGCGGCGCGATCTGGGCCGACATCGGGCACAGTCGCGTCGGACACCACCGTGTACCGGAGCAAGAGCACCGACTTTCGCAACGTGACCAGCGTTGACGACGAACGCACGACGAGGATGTCGTCGCGGCTGAGACTCACGGGCTCGTACGCCGCGGGCATCCATCGTTCGTCGAGCGCGGCGATCGTGTAGCGCTGGGTGAGCGGATTCACGGCCGCCTTGTCCTCGAGCTCTTCGGCGACTGCGTCACCTTCGGCGGTGAGCGTCCATTGTCCGCCGCCGACTGATTGGTAGTCATCGAGCGCCACGGTCCGCCAGTAGTCGGGACGATCAGCCCGAACCGTGAACAAGAGCTCCTTCTCGCCGCGGTTGAGCTTGGCGCCGATGTCGAGCAGTGGCGGGACACTCGTGCGATAGCTATCGCCCGGATGGTCGCGACCCAGCCCGTCGGTCTCGAACAGCGGCTTGTCGCCTCCGGGGAGCGCTGGTGCCGCGGCCACTCCGACCGCGACCGCGAGCATGCCGACGAGTGCGCCGGCGAGCAGCAGCTTCGGCGCGTGGATCAGGCCACCGGGCGTGATCAGCGTGCGCCGATGATCGAGGAGCACCTGGTGTTGCAGGGCGAGGAAGAGGGTTCCGGTGGCGCCGAACGCGGCAACCACGAGCCATTGCCCGCGGTCAGTGCCGAGCGCGGCGATCCAGATCAAGACCATGAGACCGGGCGCGAGCGCGCCGAGCGACGCAAGGCGGCGAAAAGCGAGGTCGTCGGCGACCGCGGCAGCGATCCACACCACGAGCACGGCGAGCAGCACGGCGCCCGGCGTGGCCCGGATCGGGACGGCATCGCCGGTGATGACGTTCCATCCACCCGAG
>JANOHN010000286.1:0-2027 GCA_031406505.1 Acidimicrobiia bacterium
TCCAACATCCGCATCCCCTCACAATCTGACGCGGCGTCAGGCTACCGTTCGGCGTTCTTTGGCGGGCTGGTGCCAAAAGGGGGGAGTCCCCGATGGGGGTTGTGGCCGTCACGGGCTCGGCCGGAGGCATCGGCGGGGCCATTCGTCGGCGCATCGAGGCCGAGGGTCACCGCGTCATCGGCGTGGATGTGCGCGACGCGGAAGTCGAATCCGATCTCTCGTCGGCCGACGGTCGCGCCGCGGCGGTCGCGGCGATCGGCGCGCAGTGCGGTGGCACGCTCGACGGCTTGGTGGTTGCCGCCGGCATCGGGGGGAGCACCGATGCGCCGCCGTCCACGGTTGCTCGTATCAACTACTTCGGCTCGGCCGCGCTGCTCGACGGGCTGCACGAGTGTCTCGCCGGCGGCGAGCTGGGTGCGGCGGTAGCGATCGCATCGAACTCGGCGACCGCGATGCCCGTTGACGACGCCACCCTCGTCGACTGTTGCCTCGCGGGTGACGAAGAGGGTGCCGCGAATGCGGCCGACGGGATGGACGGCGAAGCGGTCTACGCGCACTCCAAGCTCGCGCTCGCCCGCAAGGTTCGCCGCCTCGCAGTCGAGTGGGGACCCGGGCTGCGTATCAACGCGGTGGCGCCGGGACCGGTGCTCACTCCGCTCACGGAAGCGGCGCTGCAACATCCGGTGACCGGTGATCTCATCCGTGCGTACCCGATCCCACTCGATCGCTGGGGCGAGAAGGACGAGATCGCCAGCGCCGCGTGGTTCTTGCTGTCGCGCGAGTCGTCGTGGTGTACCGGCATCGTGCTCTTCGCCGACGGCGGCACCGACGCGCTCCTCAATCCCGATCGGCTGTAGCTGAGTGACCGGGTTCGAGCTGCACGCGCAGGACGAAGGTCGGCACGCAGCCGGTGTCGAGGAGCTCTGGGGCGAGTCGTGGTACCACGATTTCGCGGCCGCGGACGGCTCGTACGGTGGCTACCTGCGTCTCGGCCTCTACCCGAACCTCGGCGTCGCCTGGTATTGGGTACACCTGGTTCGCCGCGGTCAGCCGCTGGTGGTGATCCGTGACCACCGCGTGGTGTGCCCCAACCCGACGCGCGGCGCGGTGGAGATTGTCTCGGACCGCGTGCGCGGAAGCTGGCGTCCGGTCCAGCCGCTGCGCGCTTACCGCATCACCACAGAAGGCACGGGCGTCGCGCTGGCGAACCCGGCTGACGCGTTCCACGGCGAACAGGGGCCCGAAGTACCGGTGAGTCTCGATCTCACCTGGGAAGGCGTCGTGCCGTGCTTCCCGTACGCCATGACCACCCGCTTCGAGCAGTCGGCGATGGTGACAGGCGAGGTCGTGATCGGCGACGAGGTGACCGCGGTCCATTGCCCCGGTCAGCGCGACCACTCGTGGGGCGTGCGGGACTGGTGGGCATTCCCGTGGGTGTGGTGCTCCGGCCGCCTCGACGACGGCACCTGGTGGCATTGCGCGCGGTCAGCGTTGGCGAAGGCCGACCTCTTCCAGACCGGTTACGTGGTCGATCCCGGCGAATCCGAGTGGCGCGAAGTCACGACGATCGGCCTCGACTACGAGCTCGACGGCGAACAAATGCCAACGCATGCGCAGATCACCGTCGGTGATCTGGAGCTGCAGCTCACTCCTGAGCTCCACGCACCCGTCCTGCTCACTTCGCGCGACGGCGCGAAGATCTCCCGCTTCCCCCGAGTGATGTGCGGCGTCTCAACCGCAGACGGTCGCACCGGCCACTGCTGGCTCGAGTTCAACTTCCCCGAAGGCATCGACCACCTGAACTCGTAGACCGAGAGCTGATTTGGCGTCAATATGCGCGAAATAGTCGCGCTTATTGACGCCAAAACATTGGACGGGGGTCAGCGGCGAGGCAGGTCCAGGATCTCGGCGGACTCGTCACACGACGCCACGGGGCGACCGACGTCGGTGCAGAGCGCGACGGCTTGTTCCACGAGTTCCACGTTCGTCGGTTGGCGGGTACCCGCGTGATCCTCCAGACCCACGTG
>JANOHN010000309.1:0-4059 GCA_031406505.1 Acidimicrobiia bacterium
TTCGGGTCGAACTGCGGGTGGAGCAGCTGGTCGAGCTGCGCCGGCTGCACCCGCAGCACGGCCTCGCGCTTGTCGATCAGCGCTTCGGACTCCATGTCGACGGCCATCTGCAGCGCCGCCGCCGCGGTGCGCTTGCCGACACGGGTCTGGAGGAGGAACAGGCGACCCTGCTCGATGGTGAACTCGATGTCGCACATGTCGCGGTAGTGCAGCTCGAGCTTGCTCATCGCCTCGAGCAGCTCGCGATGGCAGTCGCCGAACACGTTGGCCATCGCGTCGAGGTGCTCCGTGGTCCGGATGCCCGCAACCACGTCTTCACCCTGCGCGTTGCGCAGGAAGTCGCCGTAGGGCCGGGCTTCGCCGGTGGCCGGGTCGCGTGTGAACGCCACGCCGGTGCCTGAATCCTCGCCCTTGTTGCCGAACACCATGGTCTGGACGTTGACGGCCGTGCCGAGGTCGTCGGGGATCGACTCCATGCGCCGGTAGATGCGCGCTCGGTCGCCGTTCCACGACTTGAACACCGCTTCGATCGCGAACTGAAGCTGCACCTTTGGGTCCTGAGGGAAGTCGAGGCCGGCCTCCGTCTTCACGATGCCCTTGAACACCTCGACGAGACCCTTGAGGTCGTCGGCCGAGAGATCAGGATCCGCTTCGACGCCCCGCTCGTGCCGAAGCCCTTCGAGCGCCTTCTCGAAGCGCTCGCCGTCGATGTCGAGCACGATCTTGCCGAACATCTGCACGAACCGGCGGTACGAGTCGTAGGCGAACCGCTCGTTCGCCGTCTGCTGGGCGAGGCCACTGACTGAAACGTCGTTGAGGCCCAGATTGAGGACGGTGTCCATCATCCCGGGCATCGAGAAGGCCGCGCCCGATCGGACCGACACGAGTAGCGGGTCGACGTCGTCGCCGAGGCGCTTGCCCATCTTCGACTCGAGTGCTTCGAGCGCGGCGGCCACCTCGTCCATGAGGCCACCGGGCAACTGGTCGCCCGCGTTCATGTAGGCCTTGCACGCATCGGTTGAGATGGTGAACCCGGGCGGCACAGCCAAGCCGAGCTTCGTCATCTCGGCGAGGTTGGCGCCCTTGCCGCCGAGCAGGTACTTCTGCTCCTTGGAGCCTTCTTCGAAGGCAAACACGTACTGCACGGCTTCTCCCGCGTTCAGAGGACTCACGAGCGTAACGGAGGTTCGTTGCTCGGAATCAGCCGTCGACGACGATGGTCTTCGCCAACCGATCGTGCAGGCCCTGAAGCATCGGGTTGCGCGGCCACGCGAGCACGCCGAAGAGCACGAGCGCGAAGCCGAGCGGGAAGATGAACGACCCGAGGAACATCGCTGCCAGCACTACGGATCCATACCGTCCGATCGCCGTGCGTGTGGCAATCGGTGACCCGTCCACCTGGACGGCGCGGATCTGGAACAGCTTCTTACCGAAGGTGCGACCGGTCCGAACGCTCGACGGCACGAGGTACAGCAACATGACCGCGATGAGTCCGAACTGAATTCCGTAGGTTCCGACCGCGATGTCGCCGCGGAGATCCTTGGCTCGCTCGTCGGCGCGGTCGACATCGGCTTCGAGGCGGTTCTCCTTGTTGTTGATGCCTTCGCGCTTGCTCGGCGACGCGAGCATGCCCGGGACCTTGCGGTCACAGAGCGCCTCAGCGCGGGCGATGTCGGCCCTCGACGTGGAGTCGGCCTCCTGCTCGATGAACAAACGATCCTGACAGTCGCTCACGAGGTCGAGCTTGTGCGTCTCCTTCGGGTACATCTGGTCGAGCACGGCGGGCGCGACGAGGAAGATGCCGACAAAGAAGAGCAGGCCGAGCACCACCATGTCCACGAACATCGCGAGCACACGCGCGCGCGGGGGTGGCGGATGGAAGCCAGCCGGCCAGTTCGGCGGGACGGGAAGCGGCTCAGTGGAGAACAGCCCGGGTGGGCGTTCGCGAAGTGGCCGCCCACGTCGGTCGGTGAGCGGTGCGCGTGCGGGTACCGGCGCGTCGTCGTCGGCATCGTCGTGGGCGGCGCCGCCTCCGACACCATCGCCGGCCATCTCGATCGTCGCGTCGTAGCGGCCGCGTTGGTACGGGTCGCTGAGCACCTGCCACGCGCTGCGGACGCTCGCTTCCTCGCGTCGGTAGCCGTCGATCGAGCCCTGGTCGGGCTTCTTCGCGCTCTGCTCACGCTCAACGTCGGCCTGCACCTCCGTGAGCCGATCCTGATACGCCGACTTGATCAGGTCCTTGTCGGCAGTTGGCTCCACTCGGAGCACGTCGTAGTGGGTCAGGTCTTCGCTCACGTTCCGATTCGCTCCTGTAGGTACGAGATGATGCCGTCGATGGGCACGCGCTCTTGCTCCATGGTGTCGCGGTCGCGCACTGTGACGGCTCGGTCATCGAGACTGTCGAAGTCGACCGTGACGCAGATCGGCGTACCGATCTCGTCCTGACGACGGTAGCGGCGCCCGATGGAGCCCGCCGTATCGACATCGATCATGAAATGGGGCCGAAGGGCGGTGGCCAGCTCGTCGGCGACCGGCACCAACCGCTCCTGCTTGGAGAGCGGGAGCACGGCCACCTTGATCGGTGCCAGTCGGGGGTCGAGGTGCAGGACGGTGCGCTTCTCGGCCTTGCCCGCGTCGTTGGGGGCCTCGTCCTCGTCGTAGGCGGCCAGCAGGAAGGCCAGGAGCGCCCGATCAGCGCCGAGGGCAGGTTCGATCACGTGAGGAAAGTACCGGCGGTCGTGCTCCTGGTCGAAGTACGAGAGGTCCTGGCCCGAGAACTCGCTGTGCTGCTTGAGGTCGAAGTCGGTGCGGTTGGCCACCCCCTCGAGCTCGCCCCAGCCCCACGGGTACTCGAACTCGATGTCGGACGTACCCACCGAATAGTGGGAGAGCTCCTCGGGGTCATGGGGTCGGAGCCGCAACATCGACTCGGGGATCCCGAGGTCGACGAACCACTGGATGCGCTGCTGACACCAGTACTCGTACCAGCGCTCGCCGTCCTCGGGCGGCACGAAGTACTCCATCTCCATCTGCTCGAACTCGCGAGTGCGGAAGATGAAGTTGCCTGGGGTGATCTCGTTGCGGAACGACTTGCCGATCTGGGCGATGCCGAACGGTGGCTTCTTGCGCGTGGTGGTCTGCACATTCGCGAAGTTGACGAAGATGCCCTGCGCCGTCTCGGGTCGGAGGTACGCGACGGACGCGTCCTCCTCCACCGGCCCGACGAAAGTCTTGAACATCAGGTGGAAGTTGCGCGCCTCGGTGAACGAGTCCTTCGAGCCACAGTTCGGACATGCACCCGACGCGGGGAGGTGGTCGGCGCGGAAACGCTCCTTGCAGTTGCGGCAGTCGACGAGCGGGTCGGTGAACGTGGCCAGGTGACCACTCGCCTCCCAGACCTTGGGGGCCATGAGGATTGCGGCATCGAGCCCGACGATGTCGTCGCGCTCCTGCACCATCGAACGCCACCAGGCGTCCTTGACGTTGCGCTTCAGGAGCACGCCGAGCGGCCCGTAGTCCCACGTTGACCGGAACCCGCCGTAGATGTCGCTGGACGGGAACACCAAGCCACGCCGTTTGCACAGGTTGACGACGCGTTCCATCAGATCCGGCTTGGCCATGAGCGTCCGATCTTACGGGGCGCGCGAGACCCGCCTTTGGGGTTGGCCGCCGTCTACAGCAGGGCCGCGCTTCTCAAACGGCGCTCGGACTGGTGCTCGAGCGCGGCGATGCCGAGGCGCTCGACCTCGTGCAGCAACGCGGCCGGGTGCTCGCACGAGAGCACTCCGTTGAGCCCCCCGCCGACGACACGACCGACCACGTCGAGCGCCTCGGGCGAGATGCGCCGCCCGCCATGGCGGCCGCAGGGCTCGCACAGCACGCCACCTTCTTGGAGGTCGAACGCGACGAACGGATCGCCGGCACCGCAGCGCGCGCAGGTGTCGAGCTCGGGATGGAAGCCCTCGATCGAGAGCAGCTTCCAGTAGAAGGCCGCGCTGACCATCGGCGACGGCTGGGCGGCCATGGTCTGCAAGGCCCCCACGAGCATGCGATACA
>JANOHN010000316.1:0-1559 GCA_031406505.1 Acidimicrobiia bacterium
CTCCACGAACCGCCGCACGGTCGCGATGAGCTCGTCTCGGATCGCCGGGTCCGTCGCCACGACGCGGACCTTACGCGTCAAGGGATGAAGCCGGGCGCCGGTACGGTTGACCTCTTCTATGGGTATGGCGATGCACCAGACGGTGATGGGCTTCCGCCGCGACCCCGAGTTGGGTGGTCGCGGGTTCGAACGCGACCTGCTGCGGCGGGTGCTCGGACTCACGCGGCCGTATCGCAAGGCGCTCATCGGCTTCGTCGTCACCGCGATCGCCGGGGCCGCGGTCGCGGTCGTTCCGGCCCTCCTGTTCCGTGCCCTCCTCGACGACGCAGTCCCCCAGAAGGACCGCTCCCTCGTCCTCCTCCTCGCGGTGGGTGCCGTCGCCCTGGCCATCACGAGCGCAGGCCTCTCCTTGCTGCAGCGTTGGTACTCGGCGCGCATTGGCGAGGGTCTCATCTACGACATGCGCGTCGCGCTGTTCGATCACGTGCAGCGCCTGCCAGTCTCGTTCTTCACGCGCACCCAGACCGGCGCGCTCATGTCGCGACTGAACAACGATGTGATCGGCGCGCAGCAGGCAGTCACCAACACCCTCGGTACCGTGGTGTCCAACGTGATCACCCTTGTGGTCACACTTTCGGTGATGCTCGGGCTCGAGTGGCGACTCACGATCCTCACGCTCGTGGTGCTGCCAGCGTTCATCATCCCGGCGCGACGAATCGGACGGAAGCTCCAGATCGCCACGCGAGAGGCGATGCACCTCAACGCGTCGATGAACAACACGGTGTCCGAGCGCTTCAACGTCTCGGGCGCACTCGTCGTGAAGCTGTTCGGGAGCCACGACCGCGAGCGCAACCTCTTCTCCGGCCGCGCCGGGCGCGTGCGCGACATCGGCATCACGACAGCCATGTACTCGCGCGTGCTCTTCGCAGCCCTCGCGTTCGTGGCCGCGGTCGGCACCGCCGTGGTGTACGGGCTGGGCGGCAATCTCGTGATCGACAGCGCAATCTCGATCGGCACCTACGCCGCATTCGTCATCTACGTCGCACAGATCTACCAACCGCTCACCCAACTCACGAACGCACGCGTCGACGTGATGACCGCGCTCGTGGCGTTCGAACGCGTCTTCGAGGTCCTCGATTTCCCACCGCTCATCGAGGAGCGGCCGGGGGCCGTCGCGCTGGAGCACCCGCGTGGCCGAGTGGAGTTCGAGCACGTGTGGTTCCGCCACCCACCACCCGCGGTCAGCTCGATCGCATCGCTCGAAGAGGGCACGGGCACGACGAACGACGAGCCGAGCGCGTGGATCTTGCGCGACGTGAGCTTTACGATCGAGCCCGGTGAGCTCGTCGCGCTCGTCGGGCCTTCAGGTGCCGGGAAGACCACCACTGCGCTGCTCCTGCCTCGCATCCACGACGTCAACGACGGGCGCGTCACGATCGACGGGCACGACGTGCGCGACTACACGCTCGACTCCTTGCGCCACTCAGTCGGGATGGTCATGCAGGACCCGCACCTCTTCCACGAGTCGATCGCCGACAACCTCCGCTACGCCAAGCCCG
>JANOHN010000337.1:0-11849 GCA_031406505.1 Acidimicrobiia bacterium
CGCGGGGAGGTGCGCGTGGTTGGCGGCCGTCGTCACGCGGAGCAGCTCGCGCCCGCGATCCAGTACGTGTGCACGGAGACCGGCGTACGGCTCGACACGCTGGCCGCGATCGCAGTGGGCATCGGCCCCGGGCTGTTCACCGGTCTGCGCGTCGGTGTGACCACCGCCAAGGTGATGGCGCAGGCGCTGCGCGTGCCCGTCGTCGCAGTGCCGAGCCTCGACCTCATCGCCGCCCCCATGCGTCACTCCCACGCGCTGGTTGTACCGGTGATCGATGCCCGTCGACGTGAGGTCTTCTCGGCTCGCTACCGCACCGTCCCTGGTGGCATGCAGCGTGAAGGCGAATACACGGTCGGCTCGGTCGAGGATCTGATCGCGGAGCTGGAAGCCATCGGTGAGCGCGTGCTCCTCGCCGGTGACGGCGTGGCGCGGTATCGGGAGCAGCTCGCTGGGCTCGATCGGTCGGAAATGGCGGGGCCGGAGTTCGAGGCCCCGAGCGTCGCCGCGCTCGTGCAGCTCGCCGCGGCACGAGTGGAGCGTGAGGAGTTCCAGGCGCCGTGGGATGTGCATCCCATGTACTTGCGCGAAAGTGACGCAGAGCTTCACTGGGAGACCCCCCGGTGACGATGAGCAGACACCCATGATCACTGAGCCCCTGACTGTGCAGATCGCGGTGATGCGCCGTCGCCATGTGCGATCGGTGCTGCGGATCGAGCAACAGGTGTATCCGCGGCCGTGGAGCCATTCGCTGTTCCTGTCGGAGCTGGCGCTGCGCGCGACCCGGTCGTACTTCGTGGCCCGGGTTGGGCGCGACGTGGTGGGCTACGCCGGGCTCATGATGTCGGCCGAGGACGGCCACATCACCACGATCGCGGTCGATCCCGAGTGGCACCGTCACAAGCTCGCGAGCCGCCTGATGGTTGCGCTCGCTCGTGAAGCGCTGACCCGCGGCGCGCAGAACCTCACGCTCGAAGTGCGGTACTCGAACCTGGCGGCGCAACACCTCTATCGGCGCTTCGGCTTCGCGCCCGTCGGCGTGCGCAAGAACTACTACCAGGAGCTCACACCGACCGAGGCCGGTGGCGTTCAACAATCCAAAGAGGATGCGCTCATCATGTGGGTGCACGCCATCGACACGCCCGACTACGCCGCGCTGCTCGACAGCATCGAACGTGGCATCCCCGGCGAGACCGTCTACGAAGAGCCCCGACGTTGGTAGGCAAGATTCTGGGGATCGAGACGTCGTGCGACGAGACCGCGGCCGCGGTCGTCGCCGGCGGTACCGAGATCCTGTCGTCGGTGGTGTCGAGCCAGGTAGATCTCCACGCGCGGTTCGGCGGTGTGGTGCCGGAGATCGCGAGCCGCGCGCACGTCGAGCTGATCGGCCCGGTAGTGGCCGACGCGTTAGGCGAAGCGGGCGTGGAGCTCGCCGATCTCACCGCGATCGCCGCGTGCCACGGCCCGGGGCTCGCCGGGGCGCTGCTCGTCGGCGTGAGCGCGGCGAAAGCGCTCGCGTTGGTCGCCGATGTGCCGTACGTCGGTGTCAACCATCTCGAAGCGCACTGCTACGCCGCCTGGCTCGAGCAGCCCGACCTCGAACCGCCGCTCGCCGTGCTCGTGGCGTCGGGCGGTCACACGCTCGTCGCGATCTTCGAAGGGCACGGACGCATCCGCGTGGCGGGCCAGACCGTCGACGACGCCGCGGGTGAGGCGTTCGACAAGGTGGCCCGCCACCTCGGTCTCGGGTATCCCGGTGGCCCGTTGATCGACCGGCTCGCACTCGAAGGCGATCCCCAGGCCATCGCGTTTCCCCGTGCCATGCCCGGCGAGCCCGACTTCTCCTTCTCCGGACTCAAGACGGCAGTCGTGCAGCACCGGCGCCGTCATCCCGACGGGGACGTGGCCGATGTCGCGGCGTCGTTCCAGGCTGCGGTGGTGGACCAGCTCGTCGACAAGCTCGTGCGCGCGGCCGATGCAGCGCATGCATCCAC
This sequence comes from Acidimicrobiia bacterium, assembly GCA_031406505.1. Taxonomy (GTDB): domain Bacteria; phylum Actinomycetota; class Acidimicrobiia; order IMCC26256; family PALSA-555; genus SHVJ01. The sequence continues at coordinate 1,992 of JANOHN010000337.1, forward strand.
GCTCGTGCTCGGCGGCGGCGTGGCCGCCAACTCCCGGCTCCGGGCCCGGGTGGCGGAGGTGGCCGAGGCCACCGGCCGGCGGTCGTTCCTGCCACCGCCGGAGCTCTGCACCGACAACGCGGCGATGATCGCCGCGACCGCGTGGTGGCGGTTCCAAGCCGACGGCCCGACCCGGCTCGACGCCGGGGTGCAGCCCGGCCTTGCGTTGGCGTAGCGCCCATTTGCCGGGATCATGGGAGCCGTCTATCTTTGCCCTTAGCACTCGCCCCTTGTGAGTGCCAGAGTCGTCGAAGCCAAAGCAGAATGCCGCAGGAGGCGTACGTATGAAGTTGCAGCCGCTGGAGGACCGGATCGTTGTCCGGTCGAGTGAGCCCGAAGAGACCACGGTCAGCGGGCTGGTCATCCCCGACACCGCCAAGGAGAAGCCCCAGCAGGGTGAAGTCCTGGCCGTCGGACCCGGTCGTCGCGCGGAGCAGTCGGGCGAGGTCATCCCGATGGACATCGCCATCGGCGACACCGTCGTCTACTCCAAGTACGGCGGGACCGAGATCACCGTCGAGGGTGAAGACCTCCTCATCCTCACCAGCCGCGACGTGCTCGCCAAGGTGAGCAAGTAACTCACGTTTGTAGCGGACCCCACACCTATCGTCCTCGGCCCCCACGCCTCTCCAAGGTGGGCTGCCTGCGGGCGACAGGTGTGGGGTCCGCTCGCGTCGTGACACAGCGCTGACCTCGGCGCGCAGACCCGTCCGCGGGGACTCGTCGCGCGTGAAGGGCGTGGCGCGATAGGAACACTGGATGGCTCGGGGGGGACGGCAGCGGATTCCTCGGCCGGCTTCTGCTCGGGCGGGGGGGCCGCCGCCGTGGGCGCATCTTGCGCCGGCCGATCGGCAGTTCAGCCTCGACGAGGTGCGGGCCGTGTGTGCCGGGCTCCCGCCGCCGCGCCGGCCGACGGGTCCGGCGACCGCTCGTCCGGCGGCCGTCTTGATGGCCCTCTTCGAGGAGGCGCTCCCCGATGGGCAGGAACGGGAGACGCGGGTGATCCTTACGAAGCGGCCCGAGACCATGCCGTCCCATCAAGGCGAGATCGCCTTCCCCGGCGGCAAGCTCGACGAGGCCGTCGACTCCTCCCTTCGCGACACCGCCGTGCGTGAGGCGCAGGAGGAGGTGGGTCTCGACCCGGCGAGTGTCGAGGTCGTCGCCGAGCTGGACAGCTTGGTCACGGTGATGGGCCGCTTCGTGCTCACGCCGTTCGTAGGCCTGCTGGCCGAACGGCCGGTGCTGGTGCCCGATCCGACCGAAGTGGCGAGCGTCTTCGACGTGGCCCTCTCGGAGCTCCTCGACGACTCCACCTTCCGGGAGGAGCGGTGGGATTTCCCCGCCGGGGTTGGCGTGACGCCAGGTCGCGACCGCCCCATCCACTTCTTCGAGCTCGCCGACGAGACCGTGTGGGGCGCGACCGCGCACATCCTGGCGTCCTTCCTCGAGCACCTGGTGAAGTCGGCTCGGTAGAGGCGCGAGTCCCAAAGCCGGCCAGAAACGGCGGTATTCTCGAAGTTCCTCGGTCGGCCGCCTCTTCGCGGGAAAAGAAAGCGAGCAACGGGAACGTGGAAGTCGAGATCGGGATCGGCAAGTCCGGACGACGGGCCTACGGGTTCGACGACATCGCAATCGTTCCGAGCCGCAGGACGCGCGATCCCGAGGATGTCGACATCACGTGGGAGATCGACGCGTTCAAATTCGGGCTGCCGCTCATGGCCGCCGCGATGGACGATGTCGTGTCGCCGAAGACTGCGATCGAGATCGGCAACCTTGGCGGTCTCGCGTGCTTGAACCTCGAAGGACTGTGGACGCGCTACGAAGATCCTGAGCCGCTGTTCGAGGAGATCTCGGACCTCACTCCTGAGAAGGCGACGCGGCGCATGCAAGAGATCTACGCGGAGCCGATGAAGGAAGAGCTGATCGGCAAGTGCATCCGCGAGATCAAGGAATCGGGCGTGACCGTGTCGGCGTCGCTGACGCCGCAACGAGTCGTGCAGTATGCGAACGCGGTGCTCGAGGCCGAGCTCGACCTGCTCGTCATCCAGGGAACCGTCGTCTCCGCTGAGCACGTCTCGAAGGACGAGTCGCGCCAGCCCCTCAACCTCAAGAAGTTCATCCGTGAGTTCGAGCTGCCGGTGATCGTGGGCGGATGTGCGTCGTACTCCACGGCGCTGCACCTCATGCGCACCGGTGCGGTCGGCGTGCTCGTCGGTGTGGGGCCAGGGCACGCGTGCACCAGCCGCGGCGTCCTCGGCATCGGCGTGCCGCAAGCCACAGCAATCGCCGACGCGGCCGGCGCCCGCATTCGTCACCTCGACGAGACGGGCGTGTACGTGCACGTCATCGCCGACGGCGGCATGCGCACCGGCGGCGACATCGCCAAGGCGATCGCGTGTGGCGCCGACGCAGTGATGGTGGCATCGCCACTCGCAAGCGCGTACGAAGCGCCCGGGCGCGGATACCACTGGGGCATGGCCACCTTCCACCCGACGTTGCCGCGTGGCGCGCGGGTGCATCAGGGCCTCAAGGGCTCGCTCGCGGAGATCCTCATCGGGCCGGCGCACGAGAACGACGGCACGCTCAACCTGTTCGGCGCACTGCGCACGTCGATGGCCACGACCGGCTACGAGACGCTCAAGGAGTTCCAGAAGGCCGAGGTCATGGTCGCGCCGGCGCTGAAGACCGAAGGCAAGATCCTCCAGCGGGAGCAGCACATCGGGATGGGGCGCTAAATCCTGACCACGCCGCACACTGCCGCCGTTCACGATCGCGTCCTCGTTGTCGATTTCGGCGCGCAGTATGCACAGCTGATCGCCCGGCGTGTGCGCGAGGCACGCGTGTACTCCGAGATCGTCCCGCGCTCGATGCCGCTCGCCGAGATGTTGGCGAAGCGCCCGAAGGGGATCATCTTCTCGGGTGGTCCGGCGTCGGTGCACGTCGACGGCGCGCCGTCGATCGATCCCGCGGTGTACGACGCCGGCGTGCCGATCTTGGGAATTTGCTACGGCGCGCAGCTCGTCGCGCAGCAGCTCGGTGGCGAGGTGCGCAAGACCGGGGGCGGCGAGTACGGCCGCACGCAGATGACCCGCTCAGGGTCGTCGGTCATCCTCGCTTCCCTGCCCGAAGAGCAACAGGTCTGGATGAGCCATGGCGACGCCATCGCGAGCGCGCCCGAGGGCTTCGTGGTCACGGCGAGCTCGCCGGCTGCGCCGGTCGCTGCGCTGGAGGACCGCGACCGTGCGGTGTATGGCGTGCAGTTCCATCCCGAGGTGGCGCACACCGAACGAGGCCAAGACGTGCTGCGAGCGTTCCTCTTCGAGGTGTGCGACTGCCGGCCTACGTGGACGAACACGAACATCATCGAGGAGGCCGTCGCCGAGATCCGAGCGCAGGTCGCTCATGCTGAAGGAGGGATGGAGGGTGTGATCTGCGGGCTCTCCGGTGGCGTCGACTCCGCGGTCGCGGCGGCGCTGGTCCACCGGGCCATCGGCGACCAGCTCACGTGCGTCTTCGTCGACACGGGACTCTTGCGACTCGGTGAGGCAGACCAGGTGGAGGAGACGTTCCGCCGTCAGTTCCAGGTCGACCTCGAGCATGTGAAGGCGGCCGATCGGTTCCTCGCCGCGCTCGCCGGGGTGAGTGAACCGGAAGCAAAGCGCAAGATCATCGGCGAGACGTTCATCCGTGTGTTCGAAGAAGTGGCGCAGGACTACTCGGACGCGCGGTTCCTCGTGCAAGGCACCCTGTACCCCGACATCGTGGAGTCGGGCGGTGGCGACAACGCGACGATCAAGTCGCACCACAACGTCGGTGGACTACCCGACGACATGAAGTTCGAGCTCGTCGAGCCGCTGCGCAACCTGTTCAAGGATGAGGTGCGCGCGATCGGCGAAGAGCTCGGGTTGCCCGAGGACATCGTGTGGCGTCAGCCATTCCCAGGACCGGGCCTCGCAGTGCGCATCATCGGCGAGGTCACACCCGACCGACTCGAGACGCTGCGGGCTGCCGACCACATCGTGGTCGAGGAGATCCGTCGCGCCGGCCTGTACCGGGAGATCTGGCAGAGCTTCGCGGTGCTGCCCGCTTCGGTGAAGACCGTCGGAGTGATGGGCGACGGCCGCACATACGAGAACCCGGTGATTGTGCGCGCGGTCACGTCGGAAGACGCGATGACGGCCGACTGGGCCCGCCTCCCGCACGATCTGCTCGAGCGGATCGCCTCGCGGATCATCAACGAGGTCGCCGGCGTGAACCGCGTCGCCTACGACATCACCAGCAAGCCGCCTGGCACCATCGAGTGGGAGTAGGGCGGCGTAGGAATCTAGGATCCGGGACATGGACCTTGACGCTCTGACCACCACCGCTCAGGCGCTCGTCGCTCCCGGCAAGGGCATCCTCGCCGCCGACGAGTCGGGCGGCACCATCAAGAAGCGCTTCGACTCCATCAAGGTGGAGTCGACCGAGGACAACCGCCGGGCGTACCGCGAGCTGTTGTTCACGACCGACGGCGCCGAGGAGCACATCAGCGGCGTGATCCTCTACGACGAGACGATCCGTCAGTCGGCGTCCGACGGCACACCGTTCCCGAAGCTCCTCGCCGGCCGCGGGATCATCCCGGGGATCAAGGTCGACAGCGGTGCCCACCCGCTCGCGTTCGCCGGGGAGGGTGAGACGATCACCGAAGGCCTCGACGGGTTGCGCGAGCGTCTCGCCGAGTACAAGGGCCTGGGTGCGCGCTTCGCCAAATGGCGCGGCACCTACACGATCAGCGATGTGCTCCCGTCGGAGTACGCGATCCGAGCGAACGCCCACGCGCTGGCTCGGTACGCAGCGCTGTGCCAAGAGGCTGGCATCGTGCCGATCGTGGAGCCCGAGGTGCTCATGGAGGGCACGCACAGCATCGAGCGGGCGTTCGTGGTCACGTCGGAGGTGCTCGACGCCTTGTACGACGAGCTCTTCCGCCAGCGCGTGCATCTCGAGGGCACGCTGCTCAAGCCGAACATGGTGCTCGCGGGCTACGACGCCCCCGAGCAGGTCGACGACGAGCAAGTGGCCCACTTCACGTTGTCGTGCTTCCTACGCACCGTGCCGGCCGCGGTTCCCGGCATCGTGTTCCTGTCTGGTGGGCAGACCGACGAGCAGGCCACGAGTCGGCTCAACGAGATGAACAAGAGCGACCTGACCCCCCACCGGCTGGTGGGGAGCGGCCCACTCCCGTGGCAGCTCTCGTTCTCATATGGCCGCGCGCTGCAAGCGGCCGCGCTCAAAGCGTGGCTCGGCGAGACCGGCAACGTGGGCGCGGCGCAGAAGGCCTTCTCACACCGCGCCCGTCTCAATGGCGCGGCCCGCTCGGGGAGCTACACCGCGAAGATGGAGTCCGAGGCGGCGTAGCGCGCGTTACGAGCCGAACTTCTGGACCGGCGGAGCCTCGGCGGCTTCCTTGGCCGCGAGGTACTTCTTCAGCGCACGGCTGTGGCCGCGGGCGCCGGGACGGAACCACCCGCCGGTGCGCACCTTCTTGACCTTCTTCTCGAGCGTCTTGAGCCGCCCGTAGACGTCTTCCTCGGCGGTGGCGTGGGCGACGCTGTCCATGGCGTCGTGGATCTCGTCGAACCGTCGACGGGTCTGCCCGTACTCATCGTCGAGCCGCTTCTTGGCGTGCTCCAGTGAATCTGCCACCTGAGGATCCTCCCGATCGGAATGAGGCCGTCAATCTAGGGTCCCCGTCGTGCGTGCGCTCATCCAGCGGGTGACCGAAGCCAGGGTCCGCGTGGCCGGCGAGGTCGTGGGCGAGGTCGGTCCGGGACTCTGCGTGCTCCTGGGCATCACGCACGATGACGACAATGCGAAGGCCGCCAAGCTCGCCGAGAAGGTGTGGAACCTCCGGGTGTTCAACGACGCCGAAGGCGCCATGTTCCTCGGATTGGCCGAGACCACCCGTGCCGCGCTCGTCGTCAGCCAGTTCACGCTCTATGGCGATACCCGCAAGGGGCGACGACCGTCGTGGACCGACGCGGCACGACCCGAGCACGCCGAGCCGCTGTGCGATGCCTTCGTGACCGCGCTGCGCGACCTGGGCGCCACCGTCGCGACGGGCGTGTTCGGCGCGGCCATGCACGTCGAGCTGGTGAACGACGGCCCCGTCACGCTCATGGTCGAGGTCTAGCCAAGTTCTTGGGGCAAGCACGACATCGAACGTCTGTACGATGGCCGCGTCATGGCCGAACCCACGCGCGCACCTGAATCACCACCGCGGGAGCGCGTGCGGACCGAGGATCTCCTCGCCGGCCTGAACCCCGTCCAGCGCGACGCCGTCACCGCGCCCGATGGGCCTTTGCTCGTCGTTGCCGGCGCGGGCTCGGGCAAGACGCGCGTGCTCACGAACCGCATCGCCTACCTCATCGCGGAGAAGCGGGTGTCGCCGTTCGGGTTGCTCGCGATCACCTTCACCAACAAGGCGGCCGGCGAGATGAAGGAGCGGGTCGCGGCGCTCGTCGGGCCGGTTGCCCATCGCATGTGGGTGAGCACGTTCCACAGCGCGTGCTCGCGCATCCTGCGCCGTGAGGCCGAGCACGTCGGCTTGCGCTCCCAGTTCACGATCTACGACCAGTCCGACGCCGTGCGCCTCGTCGACTACGTCCGCCGCGACCTCAACCTCGACCCCAAGCGATTCCCGCCGCGCCAGCTCCATGGCCGGATCTCGGCGCTCAAGAACGAGCTCATCGGTCCGGCGGAGGCCACCGAGTCGGCGTTCACGCCCCCGGAGACTCGCCTCGCCCAGGTGTACACGGAGTACCAGCGCCGCCTGCTCGACGCGTCCGCCGTCGACTTCGACGATCTGCTCATGCTCGCCGTCAAGCTCTTCCGTGAGCACCCCGACGTGCTCGAGCGCTGGCGCCGCCGCTTCAACTACGTGCTCGTCGACGAGTTCCAAGACACGAACATGGCGCAGTGGGAGCTCGTGCGCATGCTCAGCGACGAGCACCGCAACGTCATGGTCGTAGGAGACCACGATCAATGCCTGGCCGAGGGAACGCTCGTGACCATGGCCGACGGAGCCAAGGTTCCGATTGAGCGGGTCAAAGCCGGCGACGACGTGCGCTCCTGCTACGGAACTGGCGACTTTCGACCGGCCAAGGTCATGCGTGCGCATCGGTTCGACGCGAGTGGGGGCGTCGAGATCACGCTCGCGAGCGGGCGCTCCATCGTCTCAACGCCTGAGCACACACATTTCGCGGGCTTCGTTGTCGGTCGTACGCCACAACAGCACATGACCTACGTGATGTGGCGTGCAGACAAGGGCTTTCGCGTTGGTGTTTCACGCACCTACACCAAGGGTCAGAAGAAGGCAGTGTTCGGCCCCGCATTCCGATGCAACGGGGAGCACGCTGATGCGTTGTGGGTCGTCGGCGTTCACGCCAGCGATGCGGAAGCCCGTCTGCACGAGGCGACGTTGGCGGCGGAGTACGGCATCCCGACAGTGCCGTTCGTGGCTCGCCGTAAACGCAAGGACCTTCGTGACGACAGCTTCGTCGGGAATCAAGTGATGTTGGATCGGCTCTTCGATCGCGTCGACACCGAGAAGAGAGCACTTCGGCTTCTGGCTGATCACGGTCTCTCCTTCGCGCATCCACACCATCAGCCTCGGACCAAGACGATGCGTGCGAGTGGACTCCCTCGTAGACGGTTGACGATCGTGCTGTGCGGGGATCGGCGGGGCCGGACGACGATGCATCGGATCTCGCTCTTTGGCTACGACGACGAAGGCCGCCACGCGCTCGAGGAGATTGGGCTCAGCATTCGCCCGGCTCGCAAGGGCTCGGCCGGTTGGAGGTTCGAGACCGCGAACTCGGATATGCGCAAGATCATGGAGACGGTCGACCAGATCCGGTCCGTGCTGGACGTCTCCGTCCATTGTGTGGCGCGCCTCGCCACCAACCCCGAAGGCGTCTCGAACACGATCCCATTCCTCCCCGCATCGTCGGTTCGCCCCGGCATGGTCATGGTGGGCGAGTCAGGTGAGTTCGATGTGGTCACCGAGGTGACGCCGAGGGCACTCGACGGCCAGGTGTACGACCTCGACATCCAGCAGACGCACAACTTTGTGGCCAACGGGATCGTGACGCACAACTCGGTGTATTCCTTCAGAGGGGCTGATGTTCGTAACTTGATGCGGTTCGAAGAGGTGTTCCCCGACGCCACGATCATCCTCTTGGAGCAGAACTACCGCTCCACGAAGGCGATCCTCGACGCGGCGAACGCGGTGATCGCCAACAACGTGGCTCGTACTCCCAAACATCTTTGGACCGAGCAGGTGGAGGGCGAGCTCCTCACTCGTTACCAGGCCGAGGACGAGCACGACGAGGCCGCGTTCGTCGTCAACGAGATCACGCGGTTGACCGACACCGAGGGGCAGCGCTTCCGCGATTGTGCGGTCTTCTACCGGACGAATGCACAGAGCCGGGTGATCGAAGAGCGCATGGTTCGCGCCGGCATCCCGTACCGCGTCGTGGGGGGTGTGAAGTTCTACGACCGCCGAGAGGTGAAGGACGCGCTCGCGTATCTCCGTGCATTGGTGAACCCCGACGACGAGGTGTCGTGGAAGCGCATCGTGAACACTCCGAAGCGTGGTGTGGGCGACACGTCGATCGCCAAGGTCGACACGTACGCGAAGGCGGGTGGTCTCACGTTCCGCGACGCGCTGCGTGAGGCACCGGCCGCCGGAGTGAGCGGGAGATCGCTCGGCGGGGTCCGTGAGGTCCTCGACCTCATGGCCGAGTTCGAGAAGATCGCAGCGGGGGGTGTGGCCCGCACCGTCGAGGCGATGCTCGAGCACACCGGGTATCTCGCAGAGCTCGAGTCCGAGCGCACGATCGAGGCCCAGGGTCGCATCGAGAACCTCCAGGAGTTCGTGGGCGTGTGCCGTGAGTTCGACGAGGCCCTCGACAGTGGCGACGTGTCGGGGCTTCCCGGCATCGCCGGAGTGGGCGCCGCGCTCGAAGCCGATGGCGCGCCGCCGGCGGCGTTCGAAGCGCCACAAGGGCTCGCCCGCCTCCAAGCGTTCCTCGAGGCCATCTCACTCGTCACCGACATGGACGCTTCGGAGAACGATCCGCACATGCTCGACGAGGAAGGCGACGTGAGCGCGGTCACGCTCATGACGCTGCACTCCGCGAAGGGGCTCGAGTTCCCAGTCGTGTTCGTCACGGGGCTCGAGGACGGCGTGTTTCCCCACATCCGCAGCCTGGGCGATCCCGAGCAGCTCGAAGAGGAACGGCGCCTCTGCTACGTGGGGATCACCCGCGCTCGGGAGCGTCTGTACCTCTGTCATGCGTGGTGCCGCACGCTGTTCGGCAGCACCGACTTCTACCCACCCAGCCGCTTCCTCTCCGAGATCCCCGAAGAGCTCATGCACGCGATCGGTGAAGAGCGGTCGCGGGGCGAAGGGCTCGGGCGCCACCGCGACGCGATCGTCGCGGCGGCCATGCGCGGGAGCGGCGACCGCTTTGGGCAGGGCCAGCCGACGGGAACGGCGAGCGCCGGACGCGGCGCCGATGGCCTCGGGCTCAAGGTCGGCGACGACGTGGTCCACGAGACGTTCGGCGAAGGTGTGATCCTCGACATGGAAGGCGCCGGCGACCGCGCCGAAGCCATCATCAACTTCAAGGAGGTCGGCGAGAAGCGCTTGCTCCTGGCCTGGGCACCGCTGACGAAGGGCTGAGGTCGCCAACGCGGCTGGCTACTCCGGCGCGGGTTCCACCTTGCGCAGGTCCACGTACACGGACTTCTTCGGTGATCCGTTGCGTGGCCCGATCG
>JANOHN010000345.1:0-44395 GCA_031406505.1 Acidimicrobiia bacterium
CGACGGTCCGAGGACCGACACCGGACCGAGGTGCCGCTCGAGCTCGGCACACGCAGCGTCCACGGCTGCCGCATCGCCGCTGAGCTCCGCGAGCCCACCGAACGGCGGGTAGGCCAATGCGCGCCGACGCGCGAGGTCGCCTTCGAGGAACGGCGTGGGGTCCCCGTCCCGAGCCGCGCTCACCACCGGGTGATCAGGGAGCCTCGTCTGCACCAGCACGACGCCATTCGACTGCGGGCGGCCGTGGACGGCTCGGCTCGCCCGTACGAGCAGCCAGAGCGCCTGCTCTTCCGCTCGATACCGAGGTGCGAGCAGCTCCTGGTCGAAGTCGAGGAAGGCCACGAGGCGCACCGGTCGGCTCGGGTCGTCGGGCACTCGATGGAGCACAGCCTCGGTGCCGATCGCCACATCGAACGCCGGCAACGGTGCACTCCCGGTCTCGACCGCTACCACCCGGGCGCGGGGGATCAACGCCGCGAGGTGCTCACGGACGCGAACCACGCCGAGCTTGCGAGGGAGGAGCGCAGCCGCGCCGCACTGGGTGCACAGGCCTGGCGCGGGATTGCCGCATCGTGGGCACGCGTGGCCGCCCGCCACCTCGACGACCGCGGCCTCGCACGTGGTGCACCGCGCGAGCTCGTTGCACTGTCGACACACCAAGAGCCGGGCTCGGCCGCGACGGTTGAGCACACAGAGCGCCCGCCCTCCATCGGTGAGCGTTCGATGCAACGCGTCGGCGAGGCCACTCGACAAGAGGCCACTCCCCGGCGGTTCCGACCGGAGGTCGACGACGTCGAGCCGCGCCCAACCATCGCGTTCGAGCCGGCGGTCGGGTGCCGCGATCGCGTGAGCCATCGTCATCGCTTCCGCGCCTGGCGCCGGACTCACGACCTCGACGCGTGCCCCAACCCGGTTCGCCCGCTCCAGCGCAAGGTCGAGGGCGTGCCAGGCCGGCGCGCGTTCCTCTTCGAGCGCTTCATCGAGGTCGTCGAGGATGACCAACGCTGCGAGATCGGGGACCGGCGCGAGCACGGCGATCCGCCCACCCACCACCACACACGCGCCGTGTCGGGCTTCATTCCACGCGACGGTGCGCTCCGCTGCATCTTGATCACCGCGCAGCTCCACGACGTTGCGACCTTCGGCCGCGAACGCTGTGCCGAGTGCTCGCGCTTCCCCACCGCTTGCGGCGACGACGATCGTCGAGCCCTCCGGCGCAGCGAGGCCGCGAACGAGCTCGCTGCGATCTCGCGCCGGTGGCCAACGCAGCACCCGTCGATCGCTGTCAGGCACGCGCATCGGTAGCTCCCGGCTCGGGAACACCGCCGCATGCATCTCGGGGGCACCGGTGGCTGGGACGTTGTTCGGTGGCGACGACGCCCGGAGGAACGCGACGCGTGGCCCGGCCCACCGCCACGCCGCCCACTCGGTGAGCGCAACGACCTCGGCGGGTGGTCCGGCTGAGACCACCGAATGCAGGGGCAGGGTTCGGTCGACCCCGGTGGCGGGCTCGACGTCGAGCTCCAGTACCCAGCCCCGCACGCGCCGCCCATGCAATGGCACCCGCACGATCGTGCCGACGTGCACGCGCTCCCGCATGTCCGCGGGCACGAGATAGTCGAACGCGCGGTCAATCGCCGGAACGTCCGGAAGCACGCGACAGACGCGTGCATTCACACGGTCCACCTTGTCCGCTCAGGCCGCTCGGGCCCGGCTCGGACGGCGCAGGCTACCTGCACCGCGGATCCTCGCCTCAGGCCATCTTTTCGGCAGCCTGACGCAGCGCGTCGGCTTGCTCCGTGCTCTCCCAGGTGAACGCCGGGTCGGAACGTCCGAAGTGGCCGTACGCCGCGGTGCGCTGGAAGATCGGTCGCCGCAGGTTCAGGCGTTCGATGATCGCCGCGGGACGCAGGTCGAAGTGCTCTTGCACGAGCGCGGGAAGCTTGTCGGGATCGATACTGGACGTGCCGAACGTCTCGACCATCACCGACATTGGCCGCGCGACGCCGATCGCGTATGCCACCTGCACTTCGCAGCGCTGGGCGATTCCGGCGGCGACGATGTTCTTGGCCGCGTGACGAACTGCATACGCGCCCGACCGGTCGACCTTGGTCGGGTCCTTACCGCTGAACGCACCGCCACCGTGACGAGCCATGCCTCCGTAGGTGTCGACGATGATCTTGCGTCCGGTGAGGCCACAGTCGGCGTGGGGTCCGCCGAGCTCGAAGCTGCCGGTCGGGTTGCACAGCACCTCGAAATCGTCGTCGGCGAACTGGGCCGGGACGAGCGGGCGGATGACGTGCTCGATCAGGTCGGGCCGCAGCTGGCCGTCGATGTCGATGCCGGGACCCGTCTGCGTCGAGATGAGGACGTTGGACAGACGCTTGGGCTTGCCGTCCTCGTACTCGATCGTCACCTGGGTCTTGCCGTCCGGTCGCAAGTAGTCGAGCGTGCCGTCACGGCGGACCGCGGCAAGGCGCTGGGCCAGACGGTGCGCGAACCAGATCGGCATCGGCATCAGATCGTCGGTGTCGTCGCAGGCGTACCCGAACATCATCCCCTGGTCGCCCGCGCCGATCTCGTCGTAGTGGTCGCCGGTCCCGGACCGCTGCTCACGAGCCTTGTCGACGCCCATCGCGATGTCGGGTGACTGCTTGTCGATCGACGTGATCACGCTGCACGTCTTGCCGTCGAACCCGAACGACGCGTGGTTGTAGCCGATCCCGCACACCGTCTCGCGTACGACGCGTGGATAGTCGACGAAGGCGTTGGTGCTGATCTCCCCCGCGACCATCACCACGCCGGTGGTTGCCATCGACTCACACGCGACCCGGCTCTCGGGGTCTTCGTCGAGGATGGCATCCAAGATGGCGTCGCTGATCTGGTCGCACATCTTGTCGGGGTGGCCCTCTGTGACCGACTCCGACGTGAACGTGAAATGCGTACTCACGAGAGATCCTCTCCTCGGTGCTCCAACGCGTCGCGGACACGGTCGAACACCGCGTCAGCGAGATCGGCCTTGCTCAGGAGCGGGAACTCCTCGACGAGGCCATTCGAATCCATCAGAACTGCTTGATTCGTGTCGACCTCGAACCCACTCTCGGGCGCGGATACGTCGTTCGCGACCATGAAATCGACTCGCTTGGCGACGAGCTTGGCTTCGGCGTGCTCGCGAAGCTTCTCGGTCTCGGCCGCGAAGCCGACGAGCACTTGGTGCGGCTGCTTCCGCTCGCCGAGCGCCGCCAGGATGTCGGGCGTCGGCTCGAGCACGACTTCGGGCGGGCCGTCCTGCTTCTTGAGCTTCTGCCCAGCGGTCGCCTTGGGGCGAAAGTCGGCGACGGCTGCAGCCATCACGACCACATCGGATTCGGCGAACCGGGCGACCACCGCGTCGTACATCTCCTCCGCGGTCTCGACGCGGACCACGTCGACGGCCGAGTGGGTGGAGAGCGCGCTGGTGGTAACGAGCGTGACCGCCGCGCCGCGTCGGGCCGACGCGTCCGCAAGGGCGTGGCCCATCTTGCCAGAAGAGCGATTGCCGATGAAACGCACAGGATCGATCGGCTCGCGCGTGCCGCCAGCGGTGACCACGACCCGCACGCCGGCAAGATCGTGCCCGAGCGCGAGCACGGCTGCCGCGGCGGCCACGATCGCTTCGGGAGAGGCGAGCCGCCCCGGGCCGTCGTCGCCACCGGCGAGATGGCCAGAGTCGGGGCCGACGAACGCGACACCGCGGCGAGCGAGCAGCGCGACGTTGTCGACGACGGCTGGGTGCTCCCACATCTCGGTGTGCATCGCCGGCGCGAGCATCACGGGCGCGCGGGTGGCGAGCAGTGTTGCGGTGAGGAGGTCATCGGAGATGCCGGCGGCGTACTTACCGATGAGCTTGGCGGTTGCCGGTGCAACGATCACGAGGTGCGCGCCTTGCCCCAAGCGCGTGTGCGGGATCGGGTCGGATTCGTCGAACAGCGACCTGCGCACCGGTTCGGATGCCAACGCCGACAACGTGACCGCGCCGATGAAGCGCTCGGCATCGGCGGTGAGCACAGGGCTCACGAACGCGCCCGCATCGATGAGGAGACGACAGACCTCGACCGACTTGTACGCCGCGATGCCGCCAGTGACACCGAGGACGACGCGGCGGCCACGCAGTGCTGTGAGGTCGATTTCCGAGCGATCCATGGGCCGCGGCGCGCTCGGGCGGTACCTACTCCGCCGCGATCTCGTCGGTGTCAGCGGCTTCGGCCTCGGGAACCTCAGGCTCCACCGGGAGCGGCGCCGACTCGATCTTGCCGGCCTCGATCTCCTCGAGCGAGATCGTGAGCGGCTTGCGGGAGACCGAGGTGACCTGCGGCGGGACGATCTTGCCCAGTCCCTCGCCGAGCTGGTTGTAGTAGTCGTTGATCTCCCTGGCCCGCATGGCGGCCAGCGTCACGAGCGTGAACTTGGAGTCCACTCGTTCGAGCAGGTGCTCCATTCGCGGCTCCATGAGCGAGGCGCGTCGTTCAGCCATGAGAAGACTCCCGGGAGGTCGTTGCGCCAGGCACGAAGAGTGCCCGATCGGCGGAACACCAGGCTAGCAGCCCCCTGTCGGGGGGCCTGGGCTCGGGTGTGCGCCCCCGTCACGATCGTCGAGCTGCGCCAGGATCTCGTTGACCGCTTGCTCGAGGTCGTCGTTGATCACGGTCACGTCGAACGTGGCGCCCAGCGCCTCTTCGGCATCGGCCTCCGCGAGGCGTCGTTCGAGCGCCTCGGCGTCCGCAGTCGGGTCTCGGTCGAGGAGCCGACGCCGTTGCTCGTCCCGTGACGGCGGCTTCACGAATACCAGCAGCGCGTCGGGGAAGGCGTCCCGGATCGCGAGCGCGCCCCTCACGTCGACCTCGACCACGACATCGTCGCCAGCCGCGAGATGCTCTTCGACCGGTGCGCGCGGCGTGGCATAGCGGGCACCGAAGTGCTCGAACGCCTCCAGGAAGTCACCGGCAACGGCTCGCCCCTCGAACTCGTCGCGCTCGAGGAACCAGTACTCACGCCCGTCGACCTCTCCCGGGCGAGGCGGACGCGTGGTCGCCGACACCGAGCTCCAGAGCCGGTCCCGATGGTCGAGGAGCCGACGCACGATCGTGCCCTTCCCCACTCCCGAAGGACCGGCGATGACGAGCAGCGCGCTCACAGGCTGCGAGACCGCGCCCGGATCAGGAGGCGAAGCGCTCGAGCAACTTGCGGCGTTGGTTGTCGCCGAGGCCCCGCAAGCGACGGCTCTCGCTGATGTCGAGCTCTTGCATCAGCCGACGCGCCTTCACCTTGCCAACCCCCGGCAATGACTCGAGCGCACTGACAACCTTCAGCTTCGCGATGGTCTCGTTGCCGTCGCCCTGCTCGAAGAGCTGCTCGAGCGTCAACCCGCCCGCTTTGAGCTTCTCCTTCACCTCGGCTCGCTCACGGCGCGCCGCAGCAGCTTTCTCGAGCGCGGCGCGTCGTTGTTCCGGGGTGAGCGCGGGCGGAAGCGGCATCGGCGACGAGCATATATCTGGTCAGAACGTCGCGCTCCGAACCAGCTACTGCGATTGCAATGCGCCCTCCACAAGCGCGTGCACCGTGCTCGCAGCGGCTTCGGGGTTGTCGGCACTCGTCACGGCGCGACCCACGACCAACCAATCGGCACCGTTCGCAATCGCCGCTTCGGGCGTGGACGCGCGGGCCTGATCGTCGAGATCCTGGCCGGGAAGCCGGATGCCCGGCACCATCGTCCGCAGATCCGCGCCGCGTGCCTCGGCGACCTCGGCTCCGGCGCACACCACACCATCACAGCCGGCGTCGCCGGCCCACACGAGCCGTTGCGCAAACGCATCCGTCGACGGCTCGCTCGTGAGCACGGTTACCGCGAGCGCCCGCGGTTGCGGATGACCGCCTTCGGCGGCACCGTCGCGCAAGCCACGCACACCGGCGCGCAGCATCTCCACTCCGCCCGCCGCGTGGAAGTTGAGGAAGTCCACGCCGTTACGACCATGAACGTGTGCGGAGCGCCCGACTGTCGTCGGGATGTCGTGCAGCTTCAGGTCGGCGAAGACCTTGAGGCCCAAGTCGTGCATCGCGTCGAACGCCGCGCTTCCCGCGGCGGCGAACAGCTCGAGGCCCACCTTGGCAGTGCCGAACCATGGCGTCAGGCGCCGCACAAGGGCCACCGCGTCGTCGAGGTCGTCGACGTCGAGCGCGAGCACCAACCGGTCGCGGGCCTCGTTCAACGCTCGCTCATGTCTCGATCCCCAATCCACCCGTGAGCTCGCTGACGTGGGTCACGCCGTGGGCAGCACACCACTGCTCGAGCTCGGCCAGGATCCGCAGCGGCGCGCGAGGGTCGGCGAAGGTGGCGGTGCCCACTCCCACTGCGGTGGCACCGGCGAGGAGCATCTCGACCGCATCGGTGCCCGTAGACACGCCGCCCGTCCCGATGACGAACGCGCCGGGGTGCGCGTGGGTGACGTCGAACACCGCCCGCAGCGCGATCGGCTTGATGGCCGCGCCCGACAGTCCACCGCCACGACTGCCGAGGACCGGGCGGCGCAGCTCGGCGTCCACGAGGAGCGCCCGCACCGTGTTGATGAGTGTGAGCCCGGTCGCGCCCGCTTCGAGGGCAACCCCCGCGATGTTGGGAAGGTCGGCAACGCCCTGTGAGAGCTTGGCGAAGAGCGGCAGGGTGAGGCCGGTGCCCACGATCGCGGCGATGACTTCGCGTGTCGCGTCGGGATCGTGGGCAAACATCGTGTCGCCGCCGTGCAGATTGGGGCAGCTCAAGTTGATCTCGAGCGCGCAGAGCTCGTCCTCAACGGAAACCAGCGCTTCGCTGGCGAGCGCGAAGTCGGCGACGCTGTGACCCCACACCGAAGCGATCACCTGGGCCCCGAGGCTTCGAAGTGCCGGAAGATCGTTGGCAATCCAATGGTCGACGCCATTTCCTTGCAACCCAACTGCGTTGACCATCCCCGACGCGGCCGCGTGCAGCCTGGGCGCGGGGTTCCCTGCCCACGCGAACGGCGCTTGCGACTTTGCCGTGACGGCGCCGAGCCGTGCGGGATCACACAGATGCGCGACCTCGGCGCCGTGCCCGAACGTGCCCGACGCAGTGACGATCGGGTTGGCCAACTTGAGCAATCCGAGCGTGACCTTCGTGTCCACCGCAGGGGTGCGAGCAGCCACGCTCACACGCCCAACGGGAGCTGACCGTCGCGGTGATACTCCTGCAGTGGGCGCACCGACGGCTCGCTCGTAGCCCACTCGGCGATGCCGGCCGCGGCCGCGAGTGCTGCAGCGACCGTGGTGATGCACGGAACTCGGTGACGCGTCGCAGCCCGACGGATGTGGTTCCCGTCAGCCCGCGGCCCATGGCCACGCGGCGTGTTGATCACCAGATCGATCTGACCCGACGAGATCAAGTCGACTGCGTCGATCCCAGGCTCCCCGACCTTCGCGACGATGACCGCGACGGGGAGACCTTCGGCTTCGAGCGCGGCGGCGGTGCCCGTGGTCGCGGCCAGCGCGAACCCGAGCTCGACGAGTCGCCGGGCGGCGCCCAAGCCGCCGGGCTTGTCGCGGTCGGCCAGCGACAGGAACACCGTGCCACTCATCGGGAGGGCGTTGCCCGCAGCGGCTTGGCTCTTGACGAACGCGAGCCCGAACGATCGGTCGACGCCCATGACCTCGCCGGTCGAGCGCATCTCGGGTCCGAGCACCGTGTCGACCTCAGGGAAGCGGTTGAACGGCAGCACGGCTTCCTTCACGGCGACATGACCACCGGTCGCCGGCGGTACGAGCAGGCCTTCGTCCCGCAACATCGCAAGCGTCGCACCCGTGATGACGCGAGCCGCGACCTTGGCCAAGGGCACGCCGGTGGCCTTGCTCACGAACGGCACCGTGCGGCTTGCACGCGGATTCGCCTCGAGCACGAACACCGAGCCGTCCTTCACCGCGTACTGCACGTTCAGCAGACCGCACACGCTCAGCGCCTCGGCCAGCGCACGCGTGTGCATCTCGATCGTGGCGATCACCTCGGGCGTGAGCGTGGGCGGTGGGATCGCACAGGCGGAGTCACCCGAATGCACCCCCGCCTCTTCGATGTGCTCCATGACGCCGCCGATGAGCACCTCGCCGGTGTGGTCGCGGATGGCGTCGACGTCGACCTCCACCGCATCTTCGAGGAACCGGTCGACCAACGCGGGACGCTCGGCGGACAGGCCGCCCTCGCGCCCCAGGCTCCCCTCCCCGATGAGCTCGGCCATCGCCGACGCCAAGGTTTCGGCGTCGTAGACGATCTGCATCGCGCGACCGCCCAGCACGTACGACGGCCGCACGAGCACCGGGTACCCGATCCGATCGGCGATGACCGCGGCGGCATCGGCGTTCGCCGCGATGCCACCGTCCGGTTGCGGGATCGCCAATGCCTCGCACAGCTCGTTGAAGCGCTCACGATCCTCGGCGAGGTCGATAGACGCCGGCGTCGTGCCGAGCACCGGGATGCCGACGGCCTCGAGCGCGTGAGCGAGCTTCAGGGGTGTCTGCCCACCCAGCGACACGATGACGCCGGCGAGGCGCGGCCCATCGCGGCGCAGCGCGTCGCAGATATCACGGACGGCTTCGATCGTGAGCGGCTCGAAGAAGAGTCGGTCACTGGTGTCGTAGTCGGTCGAGACCGTCTCCGGGTTGCAGTTGACCATCACGGTCTCGTACCCCGCGTCCGACAACGCGAACGCCGCGTGCACGCAGCAGTAGTCGAACTCGACGCCTTGCCCGATTCGATTGGGCCCACTTCCCAGGATCACCACGGCATCACGCGTGACCGCAGCAACTTCGTCTTCGTCCTCGTGCGTGGAGTAGTGGTAAGGCGTGTGGGCCGCGAACTCCGCGGCGCAAGTGTCGACGGTCTTGAACGTGGCGCTCACTCCAGCTGCGAGTCGCGCCTCGCGCACCCGCTCGCTCGGCACGTCCCACAGGTACGCCAGCTGAGCGTCGGCGAAGCCCAAGCCGGCCGCTCGGCGCCACTCGGTCCGCGTGAGCTCGTTGGGCGTGCGATCGGCCAGCTCGGCGCGACCTTCGGTGATGGCCAGCATCTGGTCGAGGAACCATGGATCGATCCCGGTGGTGTCGTGCAACCGCTCGACCGACGCGCCCTTCCGGAGCGCGGCCTCCACCAAGAAGATCCGCTCGGGCGTGGGTGTGGCGGCCGCGTGCACGAGCTCGTCGACGGTCCCACGATCGGCCACCACCTCGGCGGGATCGCAGTTGAGCCCCATGCGACCGGTCTCGAGGCTGCGCAACGCCTTCTGCAATGACTCGGGGAACGTGCGCCCGATGGCCATGACCTCGCCCACCGACTGCATCTGCGTGCCGAGCACCGGTGACGAGCCGGGCAGCTTCTCGAAGGCCCAACGCGGGATCTTGGTCACGACGTAGTCGATCGTTGGCTCGAACGAGGCCGGCGTCTCTCCAGTGATGTCGTTGCGGATCTCGTCGAGTCGGTAGCCGACCGCGAGCGATGCTGCGATCTTCGCGATCGGGAACCCGGTGGCCTTGCTCGCGAGCGCGCTCGAGCGCGAGACGCGCGGGTTCATCTCGATGACCACCATCTCGCCCGTGTCGGGATCGATCGCAAACTGGATGTTCGATCCCCCCGTATCGACGCCGATGCGCCGGATGCACGCAAACGCGGCATCGCGCATGCGCTGATACTCGACGTCGGTGAGCGTCTGCGCGGGAGCAACCGTGATCGAGTCGCCGGTGTGCACACCCATCGGATCAACGTTCTCGATTGAGCAGACGATGACGACGTTGTCGGCTGTGTCCCGCATGACCTCGAGCTCGTACTCCTTCCAGCCGACGACCGACTGCTCCACGAGGATCTCGGTGGACGGGCTCGTCGCCAACCCGTGCGCCGCGATCTCCGCGAGCCCGTCCTCGTCGTCCGCGATGCCGGTGCCTCCCCCGCCGAGGATGAACGACGGTCGAACCACGACGGGGTAGCCGATCGACCGCGCGACACTGAGCGCCTCGTCGACGGTGTATGCGAACCCCGATGACGGGACCGCGAGCCCGATCTCCTCCATCGCCGCCTTGAAGCGCGAACGATCCTCGGCCGTATGGATCGCTTCGACGCTCGCGCCGATGAGCTCGACGCCGTACCGATCGAGGACGCCGGCATCGTGCAGGCTGATCGCGAGGTTGAGCGCGGTCTGACCGCCGATGGTGGGAAGCAGCGCGTCAGGACGCTCGCGTTCGATCACCCGCGTGACGCTCTCCACGTCGAGCGGCTCGACGTACGTGGCATCGGCGAACTCGGGGTCGGTCATGATCGTGGCCGGGTTCGAGTTGACGAGGATCACCCGGTAGCCCTCGCGTCGCAGCACACGGCACGCCTGCGTCCCCGAGTAGTCGAACTCGCAGGCTTGACCGATGATGATCGGTCCGCTCCCGATGAGCAGGATGCTGTGGAGATCGTCGCGGCGGGGCATCAGGTCGCGGTCATGAGGCCGGTGAACTCGGCGAAGAGGTACGCGGCGTCGTGCGGGCCGGGTCCCGCCTCAGGGTGGTGCTGCACGCTGAACGCGGGGATGCCGCGGACGCGCAAGCCCTCGACAGTGCCGTCGTTGAGGTTCACGTGCGTGACGTCGGCGCCACCCGGGATCGTGTCGGCCTGGACCACGTAGTTGTGGTTCTGACTCGTGATCTCGATGCGCCCGGTGGACTCGTGCCGCACTGGGTGGTTGGCACCGTGATGCCCGAAGCGGAGCTTCGTGGTCGTGGCACCCAGCGCGCGTCCCAGGATCTGATGTCCGAGGCAGATGCCGAACACGGGCACCTCGCCGAGGAGCTTGCCGATCTCCGCGGTGGCGCCAACCACCGCGGCGGGATCACCGGGCCCATTGGACAGGAACACGCCGTCGGGATTGCGCGCCAGCACATCGGCCGCGGCCGTGGACGCTGGAACAACCTCCACGCGGCACCCTGCGCCAATCAAGCGTCGCAGGATGGTGCGCTTGATGCCGAAGTCGTATGCGACCACGGAGAACGGCGCGTCAGCGTCGCCGACGGTGTACGGCTCACGCGTGGTGACGTCGGCCACGAGGTCGAGGCCATCCGTCCCTGCTGCATCTCGTGCCGCGGCTCGCACTGCAGCCTCATCGGTGCCCATCGCGGCTGGCATCGCGCCGACGTCGCGCAAGTGCCGGGTGAGGCGACGGGTGTCGATGCCCGTGATCCCCGGAACCTGGTGGTGCACCAAGAAGTCGGGGAGCTCGCCGGTCGCGCGCCAACTGCTGGAACGGCGGGCGAGGTCGCGCACGATCACGCCGCGACAGAACAGCCGGTGGCTCTCGAGATCGTCGTCGTTGACTCCGTAGTTGCCGATGTGCGGGTACGTGAACGCGATCATCTGTCCGGCGTACGACGGGTCGCTGAGGATCTCCTGATACCCGGAGAGCGCCGTGTTGAACACCACTTCACCGGTCGCGACGCCACTCGGCACGAGCGCGCCCACGGCTTCACCTTCGAACATCGTCCCGTCCTGGAGCACGAGCACGGCCTCAGTGCGACTCATCGACACGCCACTCCGTCGATCACCGTCGGCATCCCTCGGAGCACCGTGTGCCGCACCCGTCCGGTCAGTGGGCGGGAGACGTACGGGGTGTTGCGTGACTTGCTCGCCAGCCGCGCCGGGTCGACCTGCCACGAGACGTTCGGGTCGAACACGCAGAGGTTGGCGGGTGCGCCGGCGGCGATCGGCGCGCCATGCTCGGTGAGCCCAGCGATCGCTGCCGGTTGCCACGACAGCAGCGCGAGCGCGGCTTGGAGCGACAGCACGCCCGGTGTCACGAGCTCGGTGAGAGTCAGCGCGAGCGCGGTCTCGAGCCCGAGCATGCCCGGCGGGGCTTCCTCGAACGGTCGCTCCTTCGTCTCCACGGCGTGGGGTGCGTGGTCGGTGGCGATGGCATCGATCGTCCCATCGGCCAACCCCGCCTTGATCGCCGCGACGTCGTCGGCGCTGCGCAACGGGGGGTGCACCTTGAACACCGGGTCGAACGACGCGCACTCCGCGTCGGTGAGTGTGAAGTGGTGCGGTGCGGCCTCAGCCGTGACAGCAAGACCGCGAGCCTTGGCATCTCGTACGAGGTCGACCGCGCCGGCCGTCGACAGGTGCAGGAAGTGCACTCGGCCACCCGTGAGCTCGGCGAGGATGCAGTCGCGCGCGACGACGACGTTCTCGGCGTCCGACGGTCGACCGACGATCCCGAGCCGACTCGACCACTCCCCCTCGTGCATATGGCCACCGTTGGCGAGCGAAGGATCCTCGGCGTGCTGCGCGACGACAGCGCCCGGCAGCGACCGTGCGTACTCCAGCGCTCGACGCATAACCCCGGCTTCGGCCACGCAGGCGCCATCGTCGGTGAAGATGCGCGCGCCAAGGGCGTACAGCTCCCCCATCGGCGCGAGAGCTGCTCCCGCACGCCCTTCGGTGATGCAGCCGGCCGCGTGCACATCGCACGACGAACGGGCGCCAGCCGCGAGCACCGATGCCACAACCGTCGGATCGTCGTGCGGTGGCACGGTGTTCGGCATGGCGACGATTGCCGTGAAGCCACCGATGGCTGCGGCGCGAGCACCGGTCTCGATGGTCTCGGCGTCCTCGTTGCCGGGCTCACGGAGGTGCACGTGCAGGTCGACGAGGCCCGGAGCGACCACGCATCCGCCGGCGTCGAGCTCTCGGTCACCGCGAAGGTCTGACCCGACCTCCAGCACACGTCCGTCGGCGATCAGCACGTCGGCGGCGCGCTCGCCGGTGGCGTCGACGACCCGCCCACCTTTGATCGCCAATGTCTGGTCGAGATCAGGCAACGGTCGCTCCGGAGCCGAGCAGCGTGTAGAGCACAGCCATGCGCACGGCCACACCATTCGTGACCTGTTCGGTGATCAGCGAGGCCGGCCCCTCGGCGACCTCGGCCGCGATCTCCACGCCGCGGTTCATCGGGCCGGGGTGCATCACGAGCGTGTCGGGCTTCAGGCGCGCGGCCCGCTCCACCGTGAGCCCCCAGCGCGTCGTGTACTCGCGCAGCGACGGGATCCGAGCCGCGCTCTGCCGTTCGCGTTGGATGCGCAGCAGGTAGAGCACATCGAGCTCGGGCAACAACTCGTCGAGCTCGTCGGTGACGCTGACCGGCCACGTGTCGACCGCGACGGGCAAGAGCGTCGGGGGCGCAACAAGCGTGGTGTGTGCCCCCACAGCGTCGAGCCCGAGCACGAGGCTGCGGGCGACGCGGGAGTGGACGATGTCGCCCACGATCGCGACGCGCAGCCCGTCGAGATCGGGACCCCGCGACCGTCGCAACGTGAGAAGGTCGAGCAACGCTTGCGTCGGGTGCTCGTGGCTCCCATCGCCCGCATTGATGATGCTCGCATCGATCCAGCCCGCGACGCGGTTGGGCGCGCCTGCAGCCGGATGGCGCATCACGACTGCGTCGATGCCCATCGCTGCGATCGTCTGCACTGTGTCGCGGAGCCCCTCACCTTTGCTCACCGACGATGATCCGACGCTGAAGCTCATCACGTCGCACGAGAGCCGCTTTGCCGCGGTCTCGAAGGAGATCCGTGTGCGGGTGGAGTCCTCGTAGAACAGCGACACCACGACCTTGCCGCGCAACGCGGGCACCTTCGGGATGTCGCGCTCGGTCACATGGAGAAAGTCCTCCGACAGGCTGAGCATCGTCTCGAGCTCGGCGCGGTCGAGGTCGGCGATCGAGAGCAAGTTCTTCAAGGTGGGTGTGCTCATGCGGGACCCCACAGCTCGATGCTGTCACCGGCGCCGTCGGCCGGCTCACCGTCGACCTCCAAGAGGCGCACACGCACGTCTTCTGCCGCCTTCGTGGGGAGGTTCTTGCCGACGTAGTCGGCCCGGATCGGGAGCTCGCGGTGGCCACGGTCCACGAGCACGGCCAGCTGGACAGCTCGAGGCCGGCCGAGCTCAGTTAGCGCATCGAGCGCGGCCCGCACGGTGCGCCCGGTGAACAGCACGTCGTCGACAAGTACGACCGTTCGCTCGGTCACATCGACGGGTACTTCAGTAGGACCGAGCGGTTGGACTGGGCGCAACGCGATGTCGTCTCGGTAGAACGCCACGTCCATCGCACCGACCGGCACGTCGACGCCCTCGAACTCGGCGATGGCCGCCGCGATCCGGTGCGCGACCGCAACGCCTCGCGTGTAGAGACCGATCAAGACGAGGTCGGTTGCGCCATGGTTGCGCTCGACGATCTCGTGGGCGATGCGGGTGTGCGCACGGCGGAGATCGTCGGCTTCGAACACCTTCGCCCGGAACGAGAAACGACCGCCCTCAGAGGCGGCCGTGGCGTCGTGATGTTGGGCGGCGCTCGAGGCGTCGGCCATCGTGGTGCTCCTGCCGTGGAAGCCTCACAGGACTCCCTTCACGGTCTTGCCCATACTAATCGAGCGTCAAGGACCCGATCTTTACGAGTCTTTCTTCTCGGCGGCGGCTTTCGCCATGGCGTCGAGGCGGTCGAGCATGCCCATGCGCTCCTGGCCGACCTCGTCGAACCGGGCAGTGATCTCCTCGGGCGTCCAACGACCGTCCTTGCGCATCTCCCGCACCTCAGTCGGCTGGTTCCACACCGCGATGATCCCGTCGTTCGCCGTGTACACCTGGCCGGTCACGTGCCGGGCCGCGTCGCCGAGCAGGAACACGACCATCGGCGCGACATCCTCGGGCTCCCCCATCGTGAGCTCGCCCGGGACGTTCATCGACATGCGGCTCTTCGCCACTGGTGCGATGCAGTTCGCGGTGACGCCGTACTTGTACATGCCGACGGCGGCGCTGCGGACGAGCGACACGATGCCGCCCTTCGCCGCGCTGTAGTTGGCCTGCGCGACGCTTCCCGCGAACGCACCCGAGGTGAAGCCGATGAGCGTGCCGGATCCTTGCGTGCGCATGATCGGCGCCGCGGCCCGGAACACGGTGAACGTGCCCTTGAGGTGGGTCTCGATCACCGGATCCCATTCGGCTTCCGACATGTTGAAGAGCATGCGCTCGCGGAGGATCCCAGCCACGCAGACGACCCCGTCGATCGATCCGTACGTGTCGACTGCGGTCTGCACGATGCGCTCGCCACCGGCCATGGTCGTGACGCTGTCGGCAACGGCGGTCGCCGTACCCCCCGCCGCGGTGATCTCGGCAACCACTGCATTGGCGATCTCGCTGTCGGGATCGTTCCCGTCGATGCCGACGCCGAAGTCGTTCACGACCAGGTTGGCGCCGGCGTCCGCACACGCGAGCGCGACCGCGCGCCCGATGCCGCGCCCCGCGCCAGTCACAGCGATCGTCTTGCCGTCGAGATACGCCATGCGGCGCAAGTTAGTCCGGCAGCTCCGTGAGGAGCGCTTCAACGAGCTCTCCCTGCAAGTAGGTGAGCCAGCCGTACGCCGCGAGGCCCGGCGCGCGGGGATCATCAGCATCGAGGTCGTCGTAGTCGAGGTCGTCAGTGACTCCGAGCTGCGTGCCAAGCGCGAGCCGGGCGTCGTTGAGCACGGAGAGCAGCGCAGCGACCGCCTCGCCCTCGAGCGCGATGACGACGCCTCGACCCGCGTCGCGGGCGCCCTCGAGCGCCGTCAGGAGCTGATCCAGCGAGGCGAGCCGGTCGCGCACTAGCTCCGGATGCACGAGGTCGCGCCACTCCCGCTCGGCGTTCTCGGCCGTGGGATCGAGGTACGCCCGGGGAAACAACCGACCACGGACCGGATCGGCATCGTTCGGACCCGCTTCGTACAGAGCGCGGAGCTGATCAGGAAGCGAACGCAGCAGCTCCCGCTCCTCCTCGCTCAACGAGAGCTCCAGCACTCCCTCGAGCGTGCGCGACAGCTCCGGACTCACGAGGGGTGCTCCATCGTGGCCCAGAGCCCGAAGCCGTGGAGACGAGCGACATCGGCTTCTGCCTTCTCGCGGTTGCCGTCGGACACCACCGCCTTGCCGTCATGGTGAACCTGGAGCATCAGCCGAGTCGCCTTCTCGCGCGAGTAGCCGAATAGCTTCTGGAACACGTACACGACGTACGACATCAAGTTCACGGGGTCGTTCCAGACGATCACCAGCCACGGCTTGTCCGTCGTGGTGGCGTCCTCGAGCTCCGGATCGCCAGTCACCTCGACCGGAGACTCGACGGGGGCCTCGACGGGAGCCGATGTCACGCGCGCAGCTCCACCGCGATCCTCGCGAGCAGCGCGTTCACGAACCGGCCGGAGTCCTTGGTGGAGTACTCGCCGGCGAGCTCGACCGCTTCGTCGATGATCACGGCCAGCGGCAGCGCTTGCTCCCAGCCGATCTCGTAGCTGCCGATGCGCAGCAGCGCCCGGTCGATCGCCGGCATGCGCTCGAGCGCCCAGTGATCCGAGAGCTTGCTCAGCAAGGCGTCGATCTGCTCGCGGTGCTCGTCGACGCCTCGGACGACGACTTCGGCGTACGGATCGGGAGCGACGGCGAGCTCACCGAGCAGCTCGTCGGCGCTGAGCGATCGGGTCTCGAGCTCGTAGCAGAGGCCGAGCGCCCGCTCCCTCGCCTCACGTCGCGTCGCCATGGCGTCGCGAGCGTCTCAGACGCGGGCGATGTACTCGCCCGTACGCGTATCGACCTTCACGGAGTCGCCGGGCTCTACGAAGAGCGGGACCTGGATGGTCAGGCCCGTCTCCAACGTCGCCGGCTTGCGCGCCCCCGACACCCGGTCGCCCTGCACACCGGGTTCAGTCGTGGCAATCGCCAGCTCGACCGCCGCCGGTAGCTCCACCCCGACGACCTCGTCGTTGTACACCGGCAGGATCGCCATGTCGCCTTCCTTGAGGAACCCGACCGCGCTGCCGAGCTGATCGCCGTCGACGTGCAGCTGGTCGTAGGTCTCGGTGTCCATGAACACCAGTGCCGGGCCTTCTCGATAGAGGTACTGCATCTCGCGCTTGTCGATCATCGCGAGGGGGACCTTCTCGTCGGCACGGTACGTGCGGTCGATCACCGCACCGGTCCGGAAGTTCTTGAGCTTCGTGCGCACGAACGCGCCACCCTTGCCCGGCTTCACGTGCTGGAACTCCACGACCGTCATCAGCCCTTCGGGCAGGTTCAGGGCCATGCCGTTCTTCAGGTCGTTCGTGGAGATGCTCACGGCTGCAGTGGACTCCGGCTCAGATCACGAGGGACTTGGGGAACTCGGTGAGGGCCTCGGCGCCATCGGGTGTGACGACCACCGTGTCTTCGATCCGCACGCCACCGACGCCTGGGAGGTAGACGCCGGGCTCGACGGTGACGACGTGACCCGACTCCAACGTAGCATCCGCGGTCGCCGACACTCGCGGGGCCTCATGTATCTCGAGGCCCACGCCGTGGCCGGTCCCGTGCGCGAACGTGTCGCCCCACCCTGCGTCGTCGATGACCGCGCGACTCGCGCGATCGACGGCGGCACAACCGACTCCGGCTCGCACCGCGGCGCGCCCAGCGCGCTGGCTCTCCGCAACCACATCCCACACTCGTCGCGCTTCGTCACCGGGATCGCCGACGCTCACGGTTCGAGTCATGTCGGAGCAGTAGCCGTCGACGACACACCCAAAATCGATGACCACGAGCTCGCCGGCACCGATGACCCGATCGGTCGGTCGGGCGTGCGGCTTGGCGCCGTTGGGGCCGGCAGCGACGATGGTCTCGAAGCTCGTCCGCACGGCCCCGCGCTCACGCATGGCCCACTCGAGCGAACGCGCGAACTCCCGCTCGGTCGGGCCGTCGTGGAGCGTCGGGAGCACCGCGGCGAGCGCGGCATCGGCGATGCCGCAGGCCGCGCGGATGCGAGCCACCTCGCCGGGCTCCTTCACGGCCCGTAGCGCCTCCACGCAGCTCTCGGTCGGCACGAGGTCCAGGCCGTCCAGCCACTCCGAGAACGAGCGCTGCTGGGCCCAAGTCACGCCGTGCGCTTCGAGACCCAGGCGAGCCGTGCCCTTCGTGGCAATACGCAGTGCGTCGCGCTGCTCGGCCTGCGTCGCCGCGATCTCGATCCGCGCGGTCACGCCCGCCCCATCGAGCTGCTCACGCGACTGCTGCGCATACCGGCCGTCGGTGACGAGCACGGTGTCGTCGCGGTTCACCAACAACATCCCGGCCGAGCCCGTGAAGCCGCTCAGGTACGCGACGTTCGGAAGCCGGGTGACCAGCAACGCGTCCACGCCCGCGTCGGCAAACCCGCCGCGCAGCTTCGGGACGCGAGCCGCGACGTCCATCACTGGCAGCGCGGGTGTCATGCTGCTCCCAGACGACTGAGCGCGCCTTCGATGGCCAGTCGATACCCGGCACGCCCGAAGCCGCTCACCGTCGCGGTGACGTACGGAGCGACGACCGATGTGCGGCGCCACTCCTCGCGCGAGGCCGGGTTCGAGACGTGGAGCTCTACCTTGACCCCGTCGAACGTCTCCAGCGCGTCGGCGAGGGCGAACGAGGAGTGCGTGAGCGCGCCGGCGTTGATGACGATCGCGGCGCAGCGACCCCGAGCCGCATGGATCGCCTCGATGAGGCCGCCCTCGTGGTTCGACTGGATGTGCTCGAGCGTGTACCCCTCGGCTTCGGCCGCCGCGCGCGCATCACCCACCATGTCGTCGAGCGTGTCGGTGCCGTAGATCGTTGGCTCACGCTCTCCGAACAGGTTCAAGTTCGGTCCGGACAGCAGCAGGATGATGGGCATCGCGCGCCTAGACCCCCTTCCCGCTCTCGGCCCTGTGGGTCGGGCCGCTTGGGCCCCGGCTCCTTGCGGCGCAGGGTACCTGTGCCGCGGCCAGTCGCCTCACGTCACACCGACCGCGCTGAGAGCGCGGTCGATCGCGGGCATCGGGGGATCGTCGATGGTCTCGAGGCCGTGCGGCCCGGGCAACACGAACGTGAGGCCGCCCTTGGCCTTCTTGTCGCGTTGCATGACGGACAGGAGCTCGTCGCGGGCGGACGTCTCCGAGGGAACGGTGACGGGGAGGCCGAGCCGCATGAGCAACGCTTGGACCCGCTCCGGAACGTCGGAGCCCACCCGTTCGAGCCCGTGAGCCAAGTTGGCGGCGAACACGAGTCCGATGGCTACGGCCTCTCCGTGCGCGAGCGCGTGTCCGCTCACCGTCTCGAGTGCGTGCGCGAGCGTGTGCCCGTAGTTGAGGGTGACACGCAGGCCGGTCTGCTCCTCGGGGTCGGCCGCGACGATCCTCGCTTTGATCTCGACGCAGGCAGCTACGAGATCGGCGAGCGCCTCAGCATCGCGATCGAGCACACGGTCGGCGACGCGATCGAGGATCGCCGCGACGTCGGCGCCCTCGGGCATCAGTGCGTACTTGGCCACCTCGCCTAGCCCACAGCGAAGCTCCTGGTCGGGCAGGCTCGCGAGGACGCGGGTGTCGGCAACCACGCACCGGGGCTGATGGAACGCGCCGACCAAGTTCTTGCCTTCGGGGAGGTTGACTGCGGTCTTGCCCCCGATCGCGGCGTCGACCTGCGCAAGCAAGGTGGTCGGCACCTGCACGACAGCGACGCCGCGGTGGTACACGGCCGCGGCGAAGCCGGCGGTGTCGCCCACCACACCCCCACCTAGAGCGACGACCACGTCGGCTCGCAACAGCCCGTTCGCAGCGAAGTCGCGACAGAGCGCCTCGACACTGGCAAGCGTCTTGGCCGCTTCGCCGTCGTCGAGGAACGACACCGGCACGGCATCCGGGTTGAGGAAGGGGTTGATGTGCTCTCGGCACACGTCGAGCACGCGCCGCTGCGTCACCAGGTGCACGCGCGGGTACTCGCCCACGAGCGCGCCGAGCTCGCCGAGCGCTTCGAGACCGACGACCACGTCATACGACGGCTCGACCGCCACGGTCACACGGTGCATCGCGCCACCTCGGCCAAGACCACATCGACGGTCTCTTCGACGCTCCGACCATCCGTGTCGACCGCGACGTGGGCTACGCCCTCGTAGGCCGCTCCCCGAAGCTCGGCCAGACGCTCCAGCTCTTGCTCTGCGCCGGTCTCGGGGAGCAACGGGCGATCCGAGAGGTTCGCGTGCACGCGCGTCGCGAGCACAGCCGGCGCGGCTCGGAGCCACACGACCACACCCGCGGCGCGCATCTGTCCTCGGTTCTCCGGATCGAGCACCGCACCGCCTCCACACGCGATCACCAGCGGTTGCGGCGACGCACATGCGTCGGTGACTGCCTGATGCTCGAAGGTCCGGAACGTCGCCTCGCCGCCACTCGTGAAGATCTCGGCCACTGACTGGCCGGCCAGTGCTTCGACGATTCGGTCAGTGTCGACGAACGGTCGGCCGAGCCGGTCGGCGCACGCGGCACCGATGGTGGACTTGCCGGCGCCCATGAGACCGACGAGCACGAGGTGCCGCGGGGCCTCGCGGCTCATCCCAGCGATGCGAGATACGCGTCGTGGTTGCGCACGAGCTCGGGCAGTGAGTCGCCACCGAACTTGCGCAGCACCTCGTTCGCCAGCACGAGCGCCACCATGGCTTCACCGACCACGCCCGATGCCGGCACCGCGGTGACATCGGTCCGTTCCTTGAACGAGACCGTTGCTTCCTTGGTCTCGACGTCGACTGTCTTGAGCACGGGCCGGTTGAGCGTGGACAGCGGCTTCATCGCAACGCGCGCGACCAGCAGATCACCGGTGGTCATCCCACCTTCGGTGCCACCGGCACGCGTCGACCCTCGGGAGTAGCCGGCGTCCTCGTCCCAGAGGATCTCGTCGTGGGCCTCGCTGCCGCGTCGACCAGCAGTCTCGAACCCGTCGCCGAGCTCCACGCCCTTCATCGCCTGGATGCTCATGAGCGCTTGCGCGAGGAGCCCGTCGATGCGGCGATCCCAGTGCACGTGCGATCCGAGTCCGGCAGGAACGCCGTAGCCGAGCACTTCGATCACGCCACCGAGCGAGTCCCCGTCCTTGGCCGCGGCTTCGATGGCTGCAACCATCGCGGCCTCCGCGTCGGGATCGAAGCAGCGGACCGAGGACGCGTCGACGGTCTCGAGGTCAGCGGGCTTGGGGCGGTGGTCCGGCGCCGCGCGCACGGCTCCGAGCTGGACCACGTGACTCAAGACGTGCACGTCGAGATGCCCGAGCAGCGCCTTGGCCAACGCAGCCGCCGCAACGCGCGCCGCGGTTTCGCGCGCACTGGCGCGCTCGAGCACGTCGCGCGCGTCGTCGAACCCATACTTCTGCATGCCAACCAAGTCGGCGTGCCCGGGGCGTGGGCGCGTGAGCGGCTTCTCGGTCTTCCCCGGAGCGGGCGACATCTCCTCGGACCACTTCGGCCACTCGGTGTTGCGGATGGCGATCGCTACCGGAGATCCCAACGTGCGCCCGTGTCGGACGCCGCCGAGGAGCTCGACCTCGTCCTGCTCGATGCGCATCCTCGGGCCACGGCCGAAGCCCAGCCGGCGTCGGGCCAGCTCGGCCGAGATCTCCTCGACCGTGATCGGCAGACCGGCGGGCAAGCCCTCGACCACGGCCACGAGCGCCGGGCCGTGCGACTCGCCCGCCGTCAGGAAGCGCAGCACCCTCGACCTCAGCTCTTTCTGGGACGCACTGGTCTGCGAGGCGAACTGCCCCGCACCGGCATCGATCCCAGGATACTGGCGGACCGGTCGCGCGACCGCGACACATCGCGGCCGACCGCTATCGGCGATACCAGTCGACGATCACGTCTCCGATGAGGACCGCCGTCATCGCGCCAGCCGCGAGGAACGGCCCGAATGGCACGTGGTCCTTGCGAGTGCGCAGGTGGGTGACGATCAGCAGCACGCCGATCACGGCGCCGTAGACGAAGCCGAGGAACAAGCCGAGCACGGTCTCCCCCACTCCGAGCCATCCGAGGGCGAGCCCGAGCACGAACGAGAGCTTCACGTCGCCGAACCCCATCGATCTGGGGGATACGAGATGAAGCGCCATGAAAGCAAGCAACCCACCGACACCACACGCAAGCGCGCGCAGGAAGGCGTCAGCGTCGTCGTTCGCAACCGCGGCTGCACCCAGGAGGAGAAGGGTGGCGACTGCCAGCGGGAAGACGATGCGGTTCGGCAACACGAAGTGGCGCAGATCGATCGCCGACAGCACCACCAGCGCAGCCGCGAGGACCAAGAAGGCCGGGAGCTCCCAGACATCGCCCAAGCGCGCGGCGATCCCGGCGAAGAGCGCGCCAGTGACGAGGACGACCGCGATGCCGAGCGGTTGACGCAGCGCGGTTCGCAGCTCCGGAAACGGTCGAGCCAGTAGAGCCCGACGATCCGGTACGCGCTCGACCATCACCCAGAGGAGCATCCCGAGTACGAGACCAAGGACGCCGAAACCGACGTTGAGCCCCGTGGTCATCCCGAAGTGCTCGCCGCGGCACGCATCGCCTCGAGCGGCGCGTCAATGCCCGTGAAGCTCGCAAAGGCCAACGCGGCTTGGTGCACGAGCATCCCGAGTCCGTTCGTGGCCCGAGCGCCTTGTGCTCGCGCCGCGACGACGAGCCGGGTCTCCGCGGGATAGATCGTGTCGATCACGAGGTGATCCGGTCCGAGCACGTTGGTGTCGAACGGGGGATCCTCGCCCGCCATCCCGAGCGGCGTCGCGTTGATCACGACCGAAGCATCGGCCACGGCATCGCTCGCGGCACCGAGGTCGACCGCGTGCCCGTCCGGGGCGAGCCCGGCAGCCTCGGCAGCCTGGTTCGCGCGTCGAGCTGCCACCGTCACCTGCGCACCGGCTGCACCCAAGGCCAACACGATGGAGCGGGCCGCACCACCGGCGCCGAGGACGACGCACCGCACGCCGAACGGCGCGCACCCCTCGTCCGCGAGCGCCCCAACCAGTCCTTCACCGTCGGTCGAGTCCCCTACGAGGTGCCCGTCCCGGGCCACCACCGCGTTCACCGCACCGAGTCGCTTCGCGGTGGGCGTGAGCTCGTCGCACGCGAGTGCGACATCCGACTTGTGCGGCATCGTCACCGACAGCCCGGCGATGCCGAGGGCCCGAACGCCGTCGAGGGCGGCCACCGCGTTCCCCTTCGGCACCGGGAACGCCACGAACACCCAGTCGAGGTCAACTGCGGCGAACGCGGCGTTCCAGATCGCCGGCGACCGCGAGTGCGCCACCGGGTCGCCGATGATGGCGGCGACCCGGGTGGCACCCGAGATCGCTCGGGTCACAGCAGGCCCTTGGCCCGCGCGTCGGCGACGTTGCGGTTGTGCTCTGCCAACGTCGTTCCGAACGCGTGCTTCCCATTCGCGTCGGACAGGACGTAGTACAGGTAGGGCACCGCCGCGGGGGTGAGCGCTGCGGTCAACGACGCTTCCGTCATGCTCGAAATCGGGGTCGGTGGCAACGCGGCAATCTGGTACGTGTTGTACGGAGAGTCGATCTCCTTGTCCGCATCGGTCGGCAACGGCGGGCACCCGACGCCCGTGGTCTGGAAGCGCGCGTAGCAGAGCGTGAAGTCGATCTGGAGTGGGATCCCTTGCGCGAGACGGTTGTGGATGACTGCCGAGATCAGAGGTCCGTCCTCGACCAGCTTGGCTTCCGTCTGGATGAGCGACGCCGCGATCACCGCTTGGTAGGGCGTGAGCCCTTGCGCGTTGGACAACCCGACCTTGTCGGCGATCTCGTCGAAGCGGTTGACGAGGCGTTGGATGATCTCCGCGTCGGTCTCATCCTCGAAGACGGAGTACGTGTCGGGGAAGAGCAACCCTTCGAGCGACGTGATCTCGGGCGGCTGGTACCTGGACCGGATCGTCCCCGAGTTCGCCACCGCGAGGAACCCTTCCTTGGTGTGCCCCGGGATCGTCTCCGCGACGATCCCGGCGATCTGGTCGAGCCGCTGCCCGGGTGGAAGCAGCAGCTTGACTTCGGGACGCTCGGTGACGAGGACGCACTTGCCCTTTACCTTCGAACCGCCAACCCCTTCGAGCCGGGCGATCGCACCGCGAATACCCAGCCCCTCGCTCAACGTGTGGCAGCCCGTCGGGAACGGGCCGCCGCCGCTCATGGTCGCCCACAGCTTGAACGCCATCGCCGACCCGATGACACCCTTGTCGGCGAGCTCGCCGGCGACGTCGGACGCGCCGGTCGCGTCTTCGGTCACGGTGACGATGACCTTCGGGCCATTGTCGGAGCCCGGTCGCAGCTGATACGCGAACCAGCCGAGCGCAAGCACGAACGGCAGCAGCATGACGCCGATCACGATGAACACGCGCCGGTTGCGCCGGCGACCACGGTGACGACCCGTGGGCGCGGGCTGACCGCGTCGTTGCGCACCTGCTGGCGTGCTGACGCGCCGACCGACGGCCGGGATCTGTTCCGTGGGCGCTTCGGACGGTGGCGGCGCGGGTCGGGCAGCACCTCGCCGCGGCGCACCGCCCCGCCCAGCGCCCGGCGGCGGGGTCGCGCCGCGGCGCCGCGTTCCGCCCCCACGAGGTTCGGACGGGGGCCGTCGCGGCGGGCCGTTCGGTTGCGACGGACCTCGGCGCGGTCCCCGCGGGTCGCGCGGTTCGCCTGGATCCCACCCGCTCATCGATCCCCCTCGAGCCAAGACTGCAGCATGACCGCCGCGGCCGCGGCGTCCACCATCTTGCGCCGAGCTCGCCCCCGTACGCCGATCGCGGCGAGGCGTGACTCCGCACCAACCGTCGTCAGGCGCTCGTCGTGGAGGCTGACCGGCAGGTCCGGACCGGCCACGGTCGCCAGCACCTGCACCTCGGCGCGCGCGGCACGAGCAGCCGGTCCGTCGCTCCCGTCGAGCGACAACGGCAAGCCGACCACGATGCGCTCAGCTTCGGCTTCCCGAGCCGCGGCCACGATCGCGGCGTGATCGCGCGCCACGTCGCCGCTGCGCTCGAGCACGCTCAGCGGTGTCGCCAGGGTGCGCGTTGGATCCGAGCACGCCAGACCGATGCGGCGCGCGCCGAGATCGACTCCGAGGACTCGCGCCATCACCAAACGCCTACTCGGTGACCGCGGCGTCCGCCGCAGCCTCCTTGGCCCGTTGGGCGACGAGTGCGAGCGCTTCGTCGATCGCGCCGGCATTCGGTCCACCCCCGGCTGCGACATCAGCCTGACGACCGGTCCCGCCGCCGAGTGAGCGGGCCGCATCTGTGGCGATGTCACCGGCAACGACACCCCGTCCGACCAGGTCCTTGCTCACGGCGACGGCAACCCCCGCCTTCTCACCATCGGGCGTCACGCCCACGAGGCCGACGATTCCCGAGCCCAGCGCGTCGCGGGTGGCGATCGCCAGCCGTCGGAGATCGTCGTTGGCAAACCCGTCGCGGCGCTCGACCACAATTCCGTCGACCGCCCCAGCCGCGAGCACGCCGGCCTCCGAGAGCGCGCGGTCGCGGCGCTGCGCGTCGAGCTCACCGCGTAGCTCCTTCATCTCGGCGAGCAGCCGGTCGACTCGCTCCCCCACTTCCGTGGGAGCCACGTTGAGCCTCGCCGCGGCTTCGCGCAGGGCCACCTCTTCACGGTGGATGTGCGCGAGCGCCCCATCACCAGTGACGGCTTCGATGCGCCGCAGGTTTGCGCCAATAGACCCTTCGCTCACGATCTTGATCGGACCGATGAACCCGAGCGCGTGCACGTGGGTGCCGCCGCAGAGCTCAATCGAGTGCTCACCGGCCTCGAGCACGCGGACGAGGTCGCCGTACTTGTCGCCGAAGAACGCGATCGCACCGATGCTCTCCGCGTGCTCCTTCGTGGTCTCGTAGTGACGCACAGGCGCATCCGTGATCACCTCGGCGTTCGCCCGCGCCTCGACCTCGTCGAGCTCGTCGGGTGTGACCGCTTCGAAATGGCTGAAGTCGAAGCGGAGCCGATCCGGCGCCACCATCGAGCCCGCCTGCTGCACGTGCGCGCCCAAGACCTCGCGCAGCGCCCAGTGCAAGACGTGGGTCGCAGTGTGGTTGCGCCGGATGCGGTCGCGACGCTCGCCGTCGATACGGGCCGTCACCTCGTCACCGACCGCGATCGAACCCTGCTCAAGCTCGCCGACGTGCACGACGAGGTCCGGCACGCCGTAGCGCGTCTCCAGCACGCGCACGACCGCGCCGTCGGACGTCGTGAGCACGCCCACGTCGCCGACCTGCCCGCCGGACTCCGCGTAGAACGGCGTCCGATCGAGCACCACCTCCACGTTGCCTTCCGTCGCGCGCTCCACGCGCGCGCCTTCGACCACGAGGCCTCGCAACAAGGCGCCTGCGGTCTCGTACTCCTGGCGTCCGGTGAACTCAGTGGTTCCCGCGTCGTCAAGGAGCGACCGGTAGGCGTCGGTCGGGGTGGCCGCGACGTTTGCCCGCCGCGCGTCGCCGGCCCGCTGTCGCTGCTCCTCCATGCGGGCGCGAAAGCCGTCGAGGTCCACTCGATGTGATCGCTCTTCGGCGATCTCGCGGGTGAGGTCGACCGGAAAGCCGAGCGTGTCGTGCAGAAAGAAGGCATCGTCGCCGCTGATGTCGCCCTTCGCGAGCAGCTCGTCGAGCATGTCGAGCCCTCGTTCGAGCGTCGAGCGGAAGCGCTCCTCTTCCCGTTGGACCGTTCTCATCACCAAGTCGTGGTGCTTGACGATGTCGGGGTATGCCGCGCCCATCACCGAGACGGTGGCCTCCACGAGCGGCGGCGTGACGAGCCCAGAGCCACCGAGCAGGAACGCGTGTCGAACCGCGCGTCGGATGATGCGCCGCAGCACATAGCCGCGCTCCTCATTGGACGGCACGACGCCATCCGCGACGAGGAACGTCATGGTCCGTCCGTGTTCTGCGAGGATCCGCAACGAGACGTCACTGTCGCGGCCGGGAAATCCTCCGTACGTGACGCCAGTGACCTGCTCGGCTGCCGCGATGAGCGGCCGGAAGACGTCGGTGTCCCAGACGGTCGGCACTCCTTGCAACACCGCGAGACAACGTTCGAGTCCAGCGCCGGTGTCGACACTCGGCGCCGGGAGTGGAACGAGGGTGCCGTCGGGCTGCGCGTCGAACTGCATGAACACGAGGTTCCAGATCTCGATGTACCGCTCCTCGTCGACCGCCGGGCCGCCCTCGGCGCCGAACTCCGGACCGAGGTCCCAGAAGATCTCGGAGTTCGGGCCGCATGGACCGGTGTCGGCCATACGCCAGAAGTTCGTGTCGTCGCCGAGGCGTTGGATCCGCTCCGGCGGGAGGCCGACCGTGTCGCGCCAGATGGCCGCGGCGTCGTCGTCTGACTCGTTGACCGTGACCCACAACCGAACCGGATCGAGACCGAACCCGTTGGTGAGCAGATCCCACGCCCACTCGATGGCCTCAACCTTGAAGTAGTCGCCAAAGCTGAAGTTGCCCAACATCTCGAAGAACGTGAAGTGGCGATTCGTACGACCGACATCGTCGAGGTCGTTGTGCTTGCCGCCGGCCCGGACGCACTTCTGAACCGACGCCATGCGCCGGCCCGGAGGCGACTCGTCGCCGACGAAATACGGCTTGAACGGGACCATGCCGGCATTGGTGAACAGCAACGTGTTGTCGTGGGGGATGAGGCTCGACGACGGCACCACGAGGTGCTCGCGGGCCGCGAAGAAGTCACAGAACGCGCTTCGCAGCTCGTCGGCGGTGCGCGGAGGCATCAGACCAGGCTAAGCGCGGTCGTCATCGCTCTCGTGATCGTTCGCGGTCGCCCGGGGCGGCACCCTCGACATCGGCACCGTGCCCCGAGGGACGCCAGTAGCGCCGCCCCGCGACTTCCGCCGGACGATGCTCCTGGTCGACCCAGCCCTCGGGCGCGTCGTGCGGGTACTGGTACCCCTCGCCATGACCCAGCACGGCGGCACCCGAGTAATGAGCGTCGCGGAGGTGCGCTGGAACCTGACCCGCGGGCATCTCGCGCACATCGGAGAACGCGGCACTCAGCGCGGTAGTCACGCTGTTGGACTTGGGTGCGCGTGCCAGGTACACGACCGCATGCGCGAGGTTGAGCTGGGCCTCCGGGAGCCCGACGAACTCGACGGCGCGAGCCGCCGCGTCAGCCACGAGCAGACCCTGGGGGTCGGCCAGCCCGACGTCTTCCGACGCGAGGATCACCAGGCGACGAGCAATGAGGCGTGCATCCTCACCCGCTTCGAGCATTCGCGCGAGCCAGTAGAGCCCCGCGTCCACGTCCGAGCCGCGGATGCTCTTGATGAATGCCGACAGCACGTCGTAGTGCTCATCATCGCCGTAGCGGATCGCGCGCAACGCGAGCGCGGCCTCGGCGTCGTCCAACGAGATGCTGGCCCGACCGGCTTCGATGGCCAGCGCCGCGGCCACGTCGAGCGACGTGAGGGCATGGCGCGCGTCGCCGTCGGTGCGGTCGACGAGATGCGCTGATGCATCCGCGTCGAGGCCCACGTCACTGGCAAGACCTCGTGGGTCCACCAGCGCCCGTTCCAAGAGCGCGGCAAGCGCCGCCCGGTCGAGCGGCTCGAGGCGGAACAAGCTCGAACGCGAGAGCAACGGCCCCGTCAGCGCGAAGAACGGGTTCTCGGTCGTGGCGCCGATGAGTATGAGCAAACCCTCTTCAACGTGCGGGAGCAGCGAGTCCTGTTGCGTGCGGTTGAAGCGGTGCACCTCGTCAAGGAAGAGGATCGTGCCCTGACCCTGCTCACCGAGGCGCGCTCGTGCTCGCTCGGCGACGTCGCGCACGTCCTTCACGCCGGCGCTCACCGCCGACAGCGGCTCGAACGCCTTCGACGTCTCGCCGGCAACGAGGCGCGCGATCGTCGTCTTGCCCGTGCCGGGCGGTCCCCACAACACGACAGATGACAGGCGGTCGGCTTCGATCAGTGCGCGAAGCGGTCGCCCGGGCGCAAGCAGATGCTGCTGTCCGACCACCTCGTCGAGCGAACGAGGTCGCAGACGAGCCGCAAGCGGAGCCCGGGCCCGAAGCCGGTCCTCGACCGCAGTGCTGAAGAGGTCGTTCATGCCCGCTCTCGGCTCCGTCATTTCCCCTTCGGCGGCTTGACCGACAACCCGAGCTCCGTGAGCTGGGCTGCCTCGAGCGGCGACGGTGCGCCCGTAAGCGGGTCCGCGCCCGACTGGGTCTTCGGGAACGCGATGACCTCGCGGATGTTCTCCTCACCAGAGAGGATCGCGACGAGCCGATCGATGCCGAACGCGAAGCCGGCATGCGGAGGCGCACCGAAGCGAAACGCGTCAAGCAGGAAGCCGAACCGCGACCGCGCTTGCTCGGGCTCGATACCGAGCAGCGTGAAGATCCGCTCCTGCAACTCGTGCTGGTGGATTCGCACACTCCCCGAACCCAGCTCCCAACCGTTGAGCACGAGGTCGTACGCGAGCGAGCGCGTGCTCAACAGCGCGGGAGCCGACGAGTCGTCCAGCAAACCCAGGTCGTCGGGATGCGGCATCGTGAACGGGTGGTGCGCGGGCACCGGTCGGCCATTGACGACCGCTTCGAACAACGGGAAGTCAACGACCCACACCAAGCGCATCGGCCCAACATGTACCGGGGGACGCGCCAGATCTAGTCGGATCGTGCCGAGCACCCGACGGACGACGGCACGTTCGCCGGCTGCAAGCAGGAGCAGATCGCCGGCTTGCGCGCCCATCTCATCGACGAGACCGAATGACTC
Organism: Acidimicrobiia bacterium; assembly: GCA_031406505.1. Lineage (GTDB taxonomy): Bacteria > Actinomycetota > Acidimicrobiia > IMCC26256 > PALSA-555 > SHVJ01. Next base: position 29,676 of record JANOHN010000345.1, read on the forward strand.
CGGTTCGGTGAGGAACTTGGCGACGGGCGAGTCGAGCGCGCCGCGTTCCTGCACTCGCATCCACACCAAGCCGCCACCGCCGAGCTGCTTCGCCCGATCGACGAGACCGTCGAGCTTGTTGCGCCCGAACTCGGCGCCGGCCGGCACCCGGATCGCCTTCACCGCCTCGGCCTGAAAGGCGCGGAACTCCGTGGTGGCGAACACCTCGGTTACGTCAACCAACTCGAGGCCGAAGCGAAGGTCGGGCTTGTCGCTGCCGAAACGCTCCATCGCCTCGTGCCACGTGAGCCGCTCGACGGTGGGCGCGGGCTGACCTGTTGCTGTCTCGATCGCAGCAACGACGACTTCGCCGATGACCTCCATCACGTCGTCGGAGTCGACGAAGCTCATCTCGGCGTCGAGCTGCGTGAACTCGAACTGGCGGTCTGCACGCGGGTCTTCATCGCGAAGGCAGCGAGCGATCTGGTAGTAGCGGTCCAAGCCCCCCACCATCAGCAGCTGCTTGAAGAGCTGGGGGCTCTGCGGGAGCGCGTAGAACGCGCCCGGAGAGAGCCGCGACGGGACGACGAAGTCGCGCGCCCCCTCTGGGGTCGACGCGATCAGCATCGGCGTCTCGACCTCGACGAACCCACGCGCATCGAGGGATTCCCGGAGCGCGCGGTTGACCCGCGCCCGCAGACGCAGGTTGCGTTGGAGCCGTGCACCACGAAGGTCGAGGTATCGGTAGCGGAGCCGAAGCGTCTCGTCGGCATTGGCCCGATCGTCGATCGGGATCGGCGTCGGCTCGGAGGCGTTCAGGATCTCGACCTGTGCCGCGGCCACCTCGACCTCACCGGTCGCGAGCTCGGTGTTGACGGTCCCGTCCGGGCGATCGCGAACCACTCCCTCCACACGCAGCACGAACTCGGCTCGGATGCCATGAGGATCGACGCCGCCAACGACCTGTGGGTCGAGCACCACCTGCACCAGCCCGGCCGCGTCGCGAAGATCGATGAACACCACGCCACCGTGGTCGCGTCGGTTCGCGACCCAGCCGCACAACGCGACGGTGTCGCCAACGTGCGCACGTCGGAGCACACCAGCCATGTGTGTCCGCATCACCGCGCGCGTTCCTCTCGACGGGCAAGAAGCCATGCAGCGATCTGCTGACGCGGGATCTCGATCTGGGTCGAGGTGGCCAAGTCCTTCACGGCGACCGCGTCGCGCTCGATCTCATTGGCACCGAGCATGACTCCGTAGGCGGCGCGCGAGCGATCCGCGAGCTTCCACTGAGCCTTCACTGAGCGACCGCCGTACGCCCGGTCGGCCCGCAGGCCGGATTCGCGGAGCGCCGCAACCAGCAGCGTCGCGGCCTCGCCCCGACCCGGATCGATCACAAACGCGTCGAGCGGAGGGCCCTCGCTCCCCACGACGACGCCCTCGGCATCGCAGGTGATGAGGACTCGCTCGATGCCGATGCCGAATCCGATGCCCGGCGTTGGGTCACCACCCATCTCCTCTGCGAGCTGGTCGTAGCGACCGCCGCCACCCACGGCGTCTTGCGCTGCTTCGAGAGCGTCGCTCGCGAACTCGAAGGTCGTGCTCGTGTAGTAGTCGAAGCCGCGCACTAACCGCGGCGAGAGCTCGTGGGGGATGGCGAGCGCCTCGAGGCCTTCCTGCACCCGTTCGAAGTGAGCACGCGCGGGGTTGCCGAGGTACTCAGTGAGTTGTGGAGCGCGTTCGATGACGTCCTGCCATTCCTCCTTCTTGGCGTCGAGCACACGCAGCGGATGTTGCTCGGCCCTGGTCAGAAACTCGGCGCCCAGGCCGGACCCGTGCTCGAGGAGGTACGTGCGCAGCACGTTGACGTAGACGGCCCGGTCCGCGGGTGCGCCCATCGAGTTGATGCGCAGTCGCACTCGACGGAGGCCCAAGTCGGCGTAGAACCCATGGGCGAGCGCGATCACCTCGACATCGACATCGGGATCGTCGACGCCCAGGACCTCTGCTCCGAGCTGCCAGTGCTGGCGGTACCGACCCTTCTGCGGCCGCTCGTACCGAAAGTTCGGTGCCACGTACCACGCCTTCCACGGTGGCGTCGGGTGGTGCTGCACATACGCGCGCACGATGGGCGCGGTCCCCTCCGGCCGCAGCGCCAGTCGACGGCCACCCCGGTCCGTCAGCTCGTACATCTCCTTGCGCACCACGTCGGTGGAGGCCCCGACACGCTCGAACACCTCTGCGTGCTCGAACATCGGCGTGATCACGAGGCCATACCCGAACCGGGCGGCTCGGTCGGCAAACCGGCGCACGACCTCGATCCAACGCGTCGACTCGGGCGGCAGGACGTCGTGGGTGCCCACCGGCGCGCGGTAGGAGACGCCAGAGGCTTCGGTCACCTCCGCATCGTACGACGGACGGTGCGCCGATCTTGGCGAAAGGGATCGGCGCGAGTCAGTGACGGCTTGCCGCAGCCGAGCCCGGGAGGACGCGGTAGGCGTCGTACACCGAGTCGACGCGTTGCACCGCTTTGAGCAGCGAATCCAGGTGGCTCGGGTCGGCCAGCTCGAACTCGAAGCGGAACCGGGCCACCCGATCGCTGCTCGTCTGCGACGTGCTCGTCAGGATGTTCACATGGTGCTCGGAGAGCACCTGGGCGACGTCGCGCAGCAGCTGCGATCGATCGAGGGCTTCGATCTCTACCGAGACCACGAAGGTCGCCGTCTCGTCGTGGTCCCACTCCACCTCGATCACCCGTTGCGCTTGCGTGGACAGCGCGGCGGCGTTGGCACAGTCCGTGCGGTGCACCGACACGCCGCGCCCCCGAGTGATGAACCCCATGATCTCGTCGCCCGGCACGGGGGTGCAGCAGCGCGAGAGGCGCACCATCACGTCGTCGAGTCCCTCGACGTGCACGCCGGCAGCCCGTCGGCCCCGGGCCGTTGTGGGCGGCCGCTGCGTGGTGACCGGGAGCTGCTCCTCTCCCCCGCGCAGCTCCCGTTGCAGTCGCTGTGCCACCGAGCGGGCCGACACATGACCCTCACCGATCGCGGCGTGCAACGCTTCGAGGTCGGTGTAGTGCATCGCCTCGGCCACACTCAGGAGCGATGCCGACTTCGCGAGCTTCTGCACGGGCAAGCCCTCGCGGCGCAGCGCCTTGACCAGCTCTTCGCGCCCGGTGTCCATCGCGTCCACGCGGCGCTCACGGGAGAACCACTGCCGGATCTTCGAACGCGCGCGAAGCGTTTGGGCTACCTGAAGCCAGTCGCGGCTGGGGCCGGCGCCCTCGACCTTGCTCGTGAAGATCTCCACGGCGTCACCCGATTGCAAAGTGCTGTCGAGGGGCACGAGACGTCCGTTCACACGCGCTCCGATGCAGCGGTGGCCCACCTCGGTGTGGATCGCGTACGCGAAGTCGACGGGCGTCGCGCCGGCAGCGAGCGTGATGATCTTGCCCTTCGGGGTGAACACGAAGACCTCGTCCTGCTCGAGGTCGACCTTCAACGTGTGCATGAACTCGGTCGGGTCGGACGTGTCCTGTTGCCAATCGACCAAGCGCTGCAGCCAGGCGAGGTCCTCGGCCTGCGACCGTTCCTTGTATCCCCAATGCGCCGCGATGCCGTGCTCGGCACGCCGATGCATCTCGTGCGTGCGGATCTGCACCTCGACCGGCTTCCCCCGCGCGGTCACGACCGTCGTGTGGAGCGACTGGTAGAGGTTGAACTTGGGCATCGCGATGTAGTCCTTGAAGCGACCCTGCACCGGGGCCCACAACGCGTGGATGGAGCCAAGCGCCCCGTAGCAGTCCTTTACCGAGCCCACCACTACTCGCACGCCCACGAGGTCCTGCACGTCGTCGAATGCGATGCCCTTGACGATCATCTTCTCGTAGATGGACCAGTAGTGCTTCGGCCGACCTTGCACCTGCGCCTCGATGTTCAGATCGGCCAGGCGATCTTTGATCTGTGAGATCAGCGCGTGCAGCCCGTCGTCGCGCTCGGGCGCGCGACTCGCGACCATCTGCTCGATCTCGGCGTATCGCTTCGGATGGAGTACGGCGAACGCCAGGTCCTCGAGCTGCCACTTCACATCGGCGATCCCCAATCGATGCGCCAGCGGGGCGTAGACGTCGAGTGTCTCTTGCGCGATCCGCCGCTGCTTGGCCTCGGGCAGCGAGGCGATGGTGCGCATGTTGTGGAGCCGATCGGCGAGCTTGATGAGCAGCACGCGGATATCGCTGGCCATCGCCACGAGCATCTTGCGGAGCGTGGCTGCCTGCTGCGCTTCCTTCGAGTCGAAGTGGAGGCGATCCAGCTTGGTGACGCCATCAACGATGGCGGCGATCTCCGCCCCGAACCGGGTTTGAAGATCCTCCAACGTGATCGGCGTGTCCTCGATCGCATCGTGGAGGAGCGCGCCGGCGATCGTGACGTCGTCGAGGCCGAGTTCGGCGAGGATCATGGCCACCCCGAGCGGGTGCGCGATATAGGGCTCCCCCGACCGCCGCACCTGCTCCGCGTGCGCTACTCGCGCGACCTCGAAGGCCTCTTCGATGCGGGCGGTGTCGGCACGCCGGTGTCGCTTGTGGAACGCAGTCAGGAGCGGGGCGAGCTCCACGTCCACGTGGTGGCGGCGCCACGGCAGCGCGAGCACCGACCGGCGGTCAGGACGGGTCTCGAGCGTGCTCATTTCATCTCTTCGGGTCGATTCCGCTGCGCCCTCCCGGCCATTCCGCCAGGGCTCCGCTGCATCTCGTCTCAATCGTAGAGCCGAATCAGCGGCGTCGACGCCCTCCTCGTTGCTGGCGCGGCCGCGGCGTGATCGTGCCGGCAGTGCGGACGGGTGGGGCCGCGTCGGAAGGCGTCGACGAGGTCGGCGCTCCTTGCGCGGTTGAAGGGCCGGCGTCGCCCCGAGCCATCTGCGCCGCGGAGCGCGCTCGGATCGCGCGGTAACGAGGCTCGCGCTCCTTGATCCAGGCGAGGATGGGCGTGGCCACGAAGATCGACGAATACGCGCCAACGAACAGCCCCACGAACAGCGCGAGCGCGAAGTCGCGCAATGTCACTGCGCCGAGGATCCCGCTGCCCACCACGAGCAGCGATGCCACCGGGAGCAGCGCGACGAACGAGGTGTTGAGCGAGCGCATCAGCACGGAGTTCATGGATCGGTTGACCATGCTGGAGTACGTGTCGCCACGCTCGGCGCCGAGCGACGGCGTGTTCTCGCGGATCTTGTCGAACACCACGACCGTGTCGTACAAAGAGAACCCGAGGATGGTCAGGAATGCGATCACGGTCGCGGGCGTGACCTCGAAGCCCGAGATTGCGTACACGCCCACCGTGATCGCGATGTCGTGCACCACCGCGCAGATCGCCGCGATCGCCATCTTCAGCTCGAAGCGCAGTGTCAGATAGAACGCGATCAGGCTGAAGAAGACGACGAGCGCGAGCAGCGCCTTCGAGCTCACGCGATCGCCCCACGTGGGCCCGACGTCGGTCAGCGACACGTCCGACGCATCGATCCCCGCGTACTTGGCGAGCACCGCACGCACCTCGCGGGGCGTGCTGTCGCCGAGGGTGCCCGACTGCACCCGGACCTCGTCATCGCCGAGGATCAGGATCTTGGCGTCGGTGATACCGATCTCGGTGACCACGTCGCGCACATCGCCGGCCGACGCGGTGCCCGACGCGACCGTGAACTGCCATTGCGTGCCGCCCTCGAAGTCGATCCCGAGGTTGAGCCCCGACAGGACGAGCGCCGCGATCGAGACGACTACCGCGGTGCCGGAGACCAACCCCCAAAGCCACGACTTGCCGATGAAGTCGAAGTGCGTGCGCTCGTGGTAGATGTCGCGCAGCGTCGCCATGATGCCACCGCGGGGCTGATCGAACGCTGTATCCGTCATGTGGTGACCCCGGGGGCATCCAGACCCGATGCGATCCCGACACCGCGCATGCGCACGAGCGCGGGTCGTCGGGCCATGAGCGAGACGATGGGATGCATGAAGAAGTAGGCGACCGCGAGGTCGAGCAACGTGGAGACGCCAAGAAAGAACGCGAAGCCGCGAACCTGGCCCACGGCGATGAAGTAGAGCGCCAAAGCGCCGATGAGCGAGACGGAGTCGGCCGCCACGATCGTTCGGAACGACTTGGCGAAGCCGCGGTCGACCGATGAGCGCACGGTCTTGCCTGTGCGAACCTCGTCTTTCAAACGTTCGAAGTACACGACGTACGAGTCGACGGTGATGCCAATCGACACGATGAGACCGGTGACGCCAGCAAGCGTGAGCGCAAGCCCGATCGACTGGCCGAGGAACGTGATCAGCGCGTAGGTGAAGCCGGCGCTGAGCACCAAGCCGGCCACGACGACCGCGCCCAAGAGGCGGTAGTAGATCAGCATGTACAGCCCGACCAGGAGCAGACCCACGACGCCGGCCGCGACCCCGGCGTCGAGCTGGTCACGACCGAGCGTGGGTGAGACATCGTTGGTCGTGAGCTTCTTGAGCTCTACCGGTAGCGCGCCATAGTTGATGACCTTGCCGAGCTCCTCGGCCTCGTCCTGCTCGAAGCTTCCCGAGATGACCGCGGTGCCACCGAACGACGAGAACACCTGATCGTCGGGCTGGATCGTCGGGGCCGACTGGATGATCCCATCGAGGACGATCGCGACGCGCTCGTGGAAGTTGGACTGGGCAACCTGATCCCACAGCGCGGCACCTTCGCCGGCAAAGTTGATCGACACCGCCCAGCCTTGACCGGTCTGGAACTCCGATTTCGCGTTATCCACAACCTTGCCCGTGAGCTGCGTCGGACCGAGAAAGAGCCGGCTCGAGCTGTCGCGCTCCTGGAGAACTACGCATGCCTTGCGCGTGTCCTCAGCGCGTGTGGACGTGGGGATGCGCGCACCACCGGCAATGAGCGGTACCAGCGCGTTCGGATCGCAGGCGGCGACCGCGGCCTTGATGGCTTCCTCGGTCGCCGGCACGGTGGTCGTAGTGGTCGCCCCGGCAACGGTCGTGGTCGTGACGCCAGCCACGGCCTTGAGGTCCGCCAATGGCGCGAGCACCGGTCGGAAGCGCAGCTCGCCGGTCTGGCCGACGATTCGCGCCGCCTGGTCGCGGTTCTTCACGCCGGGGAGGTCGACGGAGATCGTCCGGCCTTGACGGCTGATCTCGGGTTCCGCCACACCGAGACTGTTGACTCGGTCGGCGATGACGTCGCGCGTCACATCCAGCGCGCCGGGCTTCACCTTGCCCACCGCTTGGTAGACGATCGAGATCCCACCTTGGAGATCGAGGCCGAGCACGGGCTCATCGCCCGACGCGAGCGTGCCCCCGAGCGCGGCGACGACCACGAGCACCGACGAGACGAGATAGATCCGAAGGCGACGGGGCGTCACAAGCCCGAGACTTCGTCGCTGGCGTCGTCGTTCGCGTCGACCGGCTCGATGACCCGCGCAATCGCCGCCCGAGCGACCCGAATGACCACGTCGTCAGCCACCTCGAGCTCGATCACCTCATCGCGCAACGCACGAACCGTTCCGAAGACACCCCCTGCGCTGATCACCTCGTCGCCCACGGCCAGATTCGCGACGAGTGCACGGTGCGACGCGACTTGGCGACGCTGCGGACGAACGACAAAGAAGAAGAACGCCACAGCCAGCAGCACGAACCATGCAATCGCGAAGCCCATTCACATTCTCCCCAAGAGTCACGGGATCGTAGCGGCCCCGAATGACGGGAGATCAGTCGCGGTCGAACAGGCTCGCGACGGCCGCGGGTGCAGCCAACCCGAGGTGCGCATAGCCCGAAGGCGTCGCGACGCGGCCGCGCGGCGTGCGGCGGATCAGCCCTTGCTTCAGGAGGAACGGCTCATAGACGTCCTCGACAGTCTCGGGCTCCTCAGCAACTGCGACCGCCACCGTGCTGAGCCCAACCGGCTGACCCGCAAACGTGACGCACAGTGCGTGGAGGATCGCTCGGTCGACCTTGTCGAGACCGAGATCGTCGACCTCAAAGAGCGCGAGCGCGGCTCGTGCGGTCTCGACGTCGATCCCACCGTCGCTGCGAACCTCGGCGTAGTCGCGCACCCGCTTCAACAGCCGGTTGGCGATGCGCGGCGTGCCGCGCGCTCGGCGTGCGATCTCGGGCGCACCATCGGCATGCAGCGGCACACCGAGGATCTGTGCCGATCGCACGAGGATTGCCTCGAGATCGTCGGCCTCGTAGTAGTCGAGACGAGCGAGGAAGCCGAAGCGATCGCGTAGCGGACCGGTGATCATGCCGCTGCGGGTGGTGGCACCCACGAGGGTGAAGCGGGGCAAGTCGAGCCGGATCGAGCGCGCCGACGGGCCCTTGCCGATCACGATGTCGAGCTGGAAGTCCTCCATGGCGGGGTACAGCACCTCTTCCACCGCACGCGGGAGGCGATGGATCTCGTCGATGAAGAGCACATCGCCGTCGTCGAGGTTCGTGAGGATCGCGGCGAGGTCGCCGGCGCGCTCGAGCGCGGGACCACTCGTGATGCGCAGCCCGACGTCGAGCTCAGCCGCGACGATGCACGCGAGCGTGGTCTTCCCCAGACCGGGGGCGCCGGCGAAGAGCAGATGGTCGACGGCTTGGCCGCGTTGGGCCGCGGCACCCAACATGATCTCGAGGTGCTCCTTCAGGCGCGGCTGACCGATGAACTCCGGCAGTCGTCGGGGCCGGAGCGTGGTCTCCTCGGCGCGTTCCACCGGATCGGCGACCGCGGAGAGCAGCTCGTCGCGCATCGGGTCGGGCACTCAGGCCCGCGCGCCTGCGAGCTGGCGCAGCGCGTCGCGCAGCAAGTCCTCGACTGCGCCTTCGTCGGGGAGGCGCGCGAGCACCTCGCGCACTTCCTCGGGGCCGTATCCGAGTCCGGTGAGCGCTTCGCGCACCTCGGTGCGGGCCGCGGGGCGTTCCGTGCCATTCGGGACGGACACGACATCGGGAACCTCGAGCCGGGCGTGCAGGTCGACGAAGAGCCGCTGCGCGGTGCGCTTGCCGACACCAGGGACGAGTGTGAGGGCGTCGAGATCGTCGTCGAGCAGAGCACGCCGCAACGACGCTGGTGAGTGCACCGAAAGCACCGCGAGCGCGAGCTTCGGCCCGACGCCCGATGCTCCGATCAACACCTCGAACGTGTCGCGCTCCTCACGCGTCGAGAAGCCATACAGGACCATCGCGTCGTCGCGCACGTGGAGATGCGTATGGAGGAAGACGGCCTCGCCGGGCGTGAGCACCTCTAGCGAGCCGAGCGGGACCAACAAGCGGTACCCAACTCCGCCCACCTCGAGCACCACCTCTCCCCCGGGTGTTCGCTCGATCACCTCGCCGCGCAGAGACCCGATCATCGGACGCCGTCGCGAGCCAAAGCCGCGGCCACTGCTCGTTCGAGCCCTCGTCCGGGCTGCTGCGCGGCCGCGACACTTCGCGTGCGCGCCGACGAGCCGTGGCACAACGCGAGTGCGAGCGCGTCGGCGGCGTCGGGCGGCGGGGTGACCGCGAGGCCGAGCAGCCGTTGCACCATCTCTTGGACTTGCGCCTTGTCGGCGGCTCCGTACCCGGTCACCGCGAGCTTGACCTCGTTGGGGCTGTAGTGCGTGACCGGCACGCCGGCGCGTGCCGCGACCGCGAGCGCAAGTCCACTCGCCTGTCCGACGGAGATCGCGGTTCGCACGTTGGCTTGGAAGAGGACCCGCTCGACGGCCATCGCACTCGGGGCGACCCTGGCTACCAGCGCTTCGAGGTCGGCTTCCAACATCGCGAGCCGGTCCGGCAACGGAAGGGTCGGGGGCGTCTCGAGCACACCGTGGGCGACCGCGGTCAGCTCGCCGCCGCCCGGGCGGACGGCGCCGTACCCGCAGCGCGAGAGGCCGGGGTCGATGCCGAGCACGGGTCCGGCCTGATCGAACACGGGTTCGATCCTACGAGCCTGGCCCGTCGGGGTGGTGGACCCATCCCCGCGCCGGGCGGGACAGCGGGTCAGTGGCTCAGCGGCTGATGAGCCAGACCGCCACACCGACGACCACGGCGCCGGCCACGAGCACGGGCACGAGCCGGCGCGCGACGGCCCCTCCGGCCACCTTCACGAGATCGACTGCTTGCGCCTCGGGCGCGTCGATCGTGCGCACCTCGCTCAACGAGGCGGAGGAGGACGTCGGTGCCGACGCGGGCTCTGCGCCCGCCGCCACTCCCCCATCTGGGTTCGCGAGCACGGTGGTCTCGAGGCACTCGACGAACTGCGCGAGGAGCTTGGAGCTCACGTCGGCCATCACGCCGCGGCCGAACTGCGCGACCTTGCCGGTCACGTTGAGGTCGGTCTCGATCGTCACCCGGGTGCCGGTGCCGTCGGCAGCCAGCTCCGCAGTGACCGTGGCCGACGCGTTCCCTTGGCCTCGGGTGTCGCGACCATCGGCTTTGATGACGATCCGGTGTGTCGCCTCATCGGCCTCGACGATCTGAGCGGTGCCCTTGTACTGCGCGGTGATCGGGCCGACTTTCACCTTCACCGTGCCGCGGTACTCGTCGCCTTCAACCTCCTGGAGCTGTGCGCCCGGCATGCACGGCGCGATCCGCTCGATGTCGAGGAACACGCGCCACGCCTGATCCACCGGCGCGCCAACCCGGAACTCGTCCTGAATATTCACCGTTGACGCTTCTCCTGTTCGATCGCGCGCAAGTCACCGAGCGTATCGACATCGCGCGGTGTTCCCGTACCCGTGCAGTCGACCTCAACCGGCGTGTGCGTGGCCATCAGCGCTCGCGCGCCGACGTCGCCGTCGAGCCGGCGCGCCTCAGGCCACAGCGATCGCCCGAGCAGCACCGGGTTCCCTCGTTCGCCGTGGTACGTCGCGACCGCGAGCCCAGCGCCGTCGTCGTGCGCGCGAGCGAGACGTGCGTACGCCTCCGGACCGACCTCGGGCTGGTCTGCGAGACCGACGCACACGGCGTGCACGAAGCCGCGCTCCTCGAGCGCGTCCAGCACGGCGTGCAAGGAGTGTGCGATTCCGAGCTCCCAACTCGGCGCGTCCACGACCTCGACCCCGGCCGGTGCGAGCTGCGCGACGTTGCGGGCGTGCGAGCCCACGACCAAGAGCACGGGCTGCAACCCGCTCGCAACCGCGGCGTCGATTGCCCACGACGCGAGTGGACGACCACCGAGCAGGGCCAGGACCTTCTGCCGGTCACCCGCGAAGCGGGAGCCGTACCCCGCGGCGAGGAGCGCCGCGGCCACGCTCACGCGGCGGCGGCTTCCAGCGCTCGGCGCACGAGCACCCGCGCGAGGTGCTCTCGGTACTCGGGCGTGGCGTTGAGATCGGAAGGGGCCTCGGTGCCCTCCGCGGCGCGCGTCGCGGCTTCGACGGCCGACGAGCCAGCCGCGATCGCCTCCTCCACCCCGCTGGCCCGCACTGGCGTACTACCCATGTTCACCAACGCGACCCGAGTGCTGCCATTGCGCACGGCGACCGCACCCACGATCGCCCAGTCCTGCGCTCGTCGGTTGAACTTCTGGTACGAGAACCCGGTGGCACCGGTCTTCGGGACGCGCACCTCGACCAACAGCTCGTCAGCCGCGAGCGCCGTCTCGAGGAAGCCGACGAAGAAGTCGGCCACCGGGATCGTGCGCTCCCCGTTCGGCCCGCGCACCACGAGCGTGGCGTCGAGCGCGAGCAACACGGCGGGCAGATCGGACGCGGGGTCGCCGTGCGCCGTCGACCCGCCGATCGTCCCGCGATGACGCACCTGGTTGTCGCCGACCTCGGCCGCGACGGCTTGGAGCACTCCGCACTCCCGGGCGAGGAGGTCGCTCGTCTCGAGCTCCCGGTGCCGGGTCAGTGCACCGATTGCGAGGTGGTCACCCCCGTCGTTCACGTAGGCCAACTCGCGCACCCGCCCGACGTCGACGAGGACGCTCGGGGTGGCCAGGCGGAGCTTCATCAGTGGGAGCAAGGACATCCCGCCCGCGAGGATCTTGGCGTCGTCGCCGTGCTCGGCGAGGGCTGCGAGAACCTCGTCGGCCGAGCCGGCGCGGATGTAGTCGAACGGCGCGGGGATCACTTCGAGCCCGCGGCGGCGAGCACCGCTTGCACGATGTTGTGGTAGCCGGTGCAGCGACAGAGGTTGCCTTCCAGGCCGAGGCGAACCTCGGCCTCCGTCGGGTTCGGGTTCTCCTCGAGGAACGACACCGCGGCCAGGACCATCCCCGCAGTGCAGAAGCCGCACTGGAGCCCGTGGTGCTCCGTGAAGGCCCGCTGGACTACGTGCTGCGCACCGGCAGTCGCGAGCCCCTCGATCGTCGTGATGGTGGCACCGTCGGCCTGGGCCGCGAGCATCGTGCAGGACTTCACCGATTCGCCGTCCACGAGCACCGTGCACGCGCCACACGACGACGTGTCGCACCCCACCTTGGTGCCGGTCAAGCGGCACGCCTCACGCAGGTACTGCACGAGCAACATGCGCGGCTCCACGTCGTGGCGCTGCTCACGCCCATTCACCGTGATCGAGATGTCCACGCAGCTGTCCCCCGGGCTTCGAGTGGCAGAAATCTAGCGGAGGCCCTCGAGGATGCCCGCGAGCGACTTCGGTGTCTTGTAGATCGCCTTGATCGTCCCGGTGTACCGGTACCGGATCACGCCTGCGGTATCGATGAGGAACACCGATCGCTTCAGGCCGATGAGCGGTGCTGCGATGCCGTACGCCTTCGCGACCACCTTGCCCGCGTCGGCGAGCAACGGGAACTGGAAGCCCTGCTTCTCGATCCAGCGGTCGTGCCGGTCGATGCCCTGCGGCGAGACCGCCAGGACCGTCGCCGAAACACCCTCGAACTCATCGAAGTTGTCCCGATACGAGCACATGTGCTTGGTGCACCCTGGCGAGAAGTCGCCCGGGTAGAAAGCCAGCACGACTTTCTGGCCTCGATACGAGGAGAGCGTGTAGTCGCGCCGCTCGTTCCCCCCCTGCGGGAGACGTTGGACTCCGGGCAGCGTGAAGTCAGGTGCGACGTCGCCGACGTCGGGACCCCGGCTCATGCGAGCACCGACTGGAGCACGTCGTCGGGGATGTCGAAGTTCGCATACACGTTCTGCACGTCGTCGATCTCCTCCAGTGCGTCGATCACGCGAATGACTGCACGAGCGCCGGTCTCATCGTCGAGCGGCACGCTGTTCGTCGCCAGCATCGTGAGCTCGGAGCTGGTGACGTTGATGCCCGCAGCTTCAAGCGCGGTCCGGACGGTGTGCAGATCAACCGGTGGAGTGGTGACCTGCCAGGTGTCGCCCTGGTCCGCGATGTCGTCGGCGCCGGCTTCGAGCGCGGCCAACATGAGGTCGTCCTCGCTGGCCGCCGCCTTGTCGAGTTGGATCACGCCCTTGCGCTCGAACTGCCATGCCACCGCACCGGGCTCGGCCAACGATCCCCCGTTGCGAGTGAACACATTCTTCACCTCTTGGCCGGTGCGATTCCGGTTGTCGGTGAGGCACTCTGCGAGGACGGCGACCCCGTTCGTCGCGTAGCCCTCGTACGTGACCGGCTCGTATCGGACGCCTTCGAGATCACCGTTGCCGCGTTTGATCGCACGTTCGATCGTGTCGACCGGCACTGATGCGTCGCGTGCCTTCTGCACCATGCTCCGCAGCGTGGGGCTGGCGTCGACGTCACCGCCGCCCTCTCGTGAAGCCACCTCGATCTGGCGGATCAGCTTCGCGAACAGCTTGCCGCGGGCCTGGTCGGCAGCACCCTTCTTGTGCTTGATCGAGTGCCACTTGGAATGACCGCTCATCGCATCACCTCATTGAGGAACTGCTCGTGCACCCGGAGGTCCCCCGACAGCTCGGGATGGAACGTCGAAGCCCAGATCCTGCCCTCTCGGACGAGCACCGGGCGACCGGAGTGCTCGGCGAGCACCGCGACCGTGGCCCCGACCGACTCCACAACTGGCGCGCGGATGAACACCCCGGGGAACGACGGGCCGGTCAGACCGGTGATCGTCACCGGCGCCTCGAATGATGCGAGCTGGGTTCCGTACGCGTTTCGCCGGACGGTCACGTCGAGCGCGCCAAGCGATACCTGGTCCGGGCGGCCGTCGACGACCTCCTTGGCGAGCAGGATCAGCCCGGCGCACGTACCGAACGTCGGCATTGCATCTCGGAGCCGATCGTGAAGTGGTTCGCGCAGTCCTGACGTCTCGAGCAGCTTGCCGATGGTGGTGGACTCACCACCCGGGATGATCAGCGCGTCGGCGTTGGCAAGGTCTTCGGGGGTGCGCACCTCGATCGTCGCGACGCCGAGCGCGTCGAACGCCTCACGGTGTTCCCGGAACGCCCCCTGCAACGCCAGGACTCCGACCTTCATCTTGGAACCGTCCCTCGGTGAGCGGGATACCCGCTCACCGCCCTCCGGGCCGCTCCGGCCGGCTTCATCTTGGAGCCCACTCCGGCCGGCTTCATCGTGGAGCCGTCGTGGCTACCAGCCGCGTTCAGCGAGCTTGACATCGAGGCCGGCGATCTCCTCGCCGCGCATCGCGTCGCCCAGGCCGCGCGACACCTTCGCCACGATCACCGGGTCGGTGTAGTGCGTGGTCGCCTCGACGACGGCCTTGGCCGTCGCGGCGGGATCCGAGCTCTTGAAGATGCCGCTGCCCACGAACACTGATTGGGCACCGAGCTGCATCACCAATGCGGCGTCGGCCGGGGTGGCGATGCCGCCGGCGCAGAAGAGCGGA
>JANOHN010000356.1:0-1592 GCA_031406505.1 Acidimicrobiia bacterium
GGCGCAGCTCTCGCTGGCATCGTTCTGAACGGCCTCGCCGACCCACCGTCACTGGCCGAGAGCACCAATCCCAGAGCACTCGCCCGCATGTTGCCTGGGGTGACGTGCGTCGCGCTGCCGCGTTGGCCTGATCTGGATACGCTGGCCGCCGCTCGCCGAGCAGCACCGCTGTTGGGAGCCCTGCTCGATCACGCCTGACGTTGGGCGCGCTTACACCTGGGCCAGGAAGTCCTCGCGCGGCGGCGAAAAGATGTCGATCAAGACGACCTCTTCGTCCAGCATCGTCGCGCCGTGCCACACGCCACCTGGCAGGTGGATCACCTCGCCCGGGCCGACGACGCGCACGTCCTTGCCGACCACGAAACGCACGCGGCCGCGCTCCACGAGGGTCACCTGCTCGTGCGGATGATCGTGCTCGGGCGTGACCGTGCCGGGAGCGAATGTCAGGCGGCACACCATGAGCTTGTCGCCGACGATCATCTGCCGCTCGATGCCGTCCTGCAGGCGCTTGGCCGGCACCTTCGACCAATCGAACAGCGTTCCCACCTTCATCGTTTCGCTCATGGACATTCCTCTCCCCCGACGAGTACCTGCATTATCCGCGACCGCGAGCCAAAGCCAAGAGCCGGTCGACGGCCGCTGACCGCGCAGAGACGATGAATCGACGATAATGGGGCGCCAAGGAGGCAGCGCAGCTTGACCGACGAGATCCGCCACGACTGGACGGTCGCGCAGCTCGAAGAGCTGTACGACCTGCCGCTGACCGAGCTGGTCTTCCGCGCCCAGAGCGTGCATCGGCGCTGGCACGACCCGGCTTCGGTGCAGCGTTGCACGCTGCTCAGCATCAAGACCGGTGGCTGCCCCGAGGACTGCGGCTACTGCCCGCAGAGCGCGCACTACGAGGCCGGCGTCGCCCGTGAGCCGCTCTTGGAGCGCGAGACGGTGCGAGCCGCAGCCGAGCGCGCCAAGGCGGCCGGCTCGACGCGCTTCTGCATGGGCGCCGCGTGGCGTGAGGCGAAGGATGGCCGCGACTTCGATCGCGTGCTGGAAGTGGTCGGCGACGTGGCCGCGCTCGACATGGAAGTGTGCGTCACGCTCGGCATGCTTAACGGCGCACAAGCACAACGCCTCAAGCAGGCCGGACTGACAGCATATAACCACAATCTCGATACCGGCGAAAACTTCTACGACAAAATCATCTCAACGCGTACATATAAAGATAGGCTCGAAACGCTTCAGAACGTTCGTAGCGCCGGCATCAATGTTTGCTGCGGCGGAATTATCGGTCTGGGTGAAACGGCAGAAGACCGTATTGATTTGATCCACACGCTGTCCACGCTTCCAGAGCATCCGGAATCGGTTCCGGTTAACGCGCTGGTCGCTGTAAAAGGCACACCGCTTGCCGACCAGCAGCCGGTCGACGTTCTGGAAATGGTTCGCATGATAGCTGCCGCTCGTATCGCCATGCCGCAGTCAATCGTCCGACTGTCGGCAGGACGAGTGAGCATGAGCGTGTCTGATCAAGCGATGTGCTTCTTCGCAGGCGCCAACTCGATCTTCACAGGCGAAAAGCTGCTCACCACCAACAACTG
>JANOHN010000028.1:0-7513 GCA_031406505.1 Acidimicrobiia bacterium
GGCGTGGCTTGGCGCCAGACCATCGCGAATCGGTGGACGGCGGTGACGG
Source organism: Acidimicrobiia bacterium (assembly GCA_031406505.1). GTDB lineage: Bacteria > Actinomycetota > Acidimicrobiia > IMCC26256 > PALSA-555 > SHVJ01. Next base: position 50 of record JANOHN010000028.1, read on the forward strand.
CGGTGAGCGCGAGCATCACCCACAGGACAGGGATGAGGATGTCGAACGCGAGGCCGACGCCGAGCAGCACGAGCCGCTCGGCGCGCTCAATGAGCCCACCACGCGCCGAGAGCCCGAGCGCTTCGGCTTTCGCTCGCTCATACGACACGAGCATCGAGAGGGCGACCACCCCGACCACCAGCACGGGCGCGCCCCGGCCTTCGTCGGTGACGTGCCAGGCAACGCCAGCAAGCAGGACCGCGTCGGCAACGCGGTCGCACACCGAATCCAGAAACGCGCCACGCGCCCCTGCGGTGCCGCTGTGCCGAGCCACCGACCCGTCGAGCAGGTCGGGTAGCCCCGTCAGCAGCACACCGATGACCGCGAGCCCGAGATCGCCGTTCGCGATGAGGCCCGCAGTCGCGATCGCCGCGAGCAGCCCCAGCACGGTCAGCACGTCAGCCGACACACCGACCTGGTGGAGCGCCCGGCCGACCGGATCGAGGGCACGCTCGGCTTTCGAGCGCCAACGTCCGTCGAGCATGGGGCGGAAGACCTTTCGACGAGTGGAGTTCGAGGGTACCAGGGAGCCTCACCAGGGTTGGGGTGCCGTGAGGCGAGGGCTCTCGAAGACGACTGGATCCCGCCCTCATAGACTCCGCCGCGTACGCAGCAAGGGGGGTTCGACCCGTGACGAAGATTCGCAACGTCGCACTCGTCGGCCACGGTGGTGCTGGCAAGACCACCTTGACGGAAGCGCTGCTGTTCGTCAGCGGCGCGATCCCGCGTATGGGACGCGTCGAGGATGGCACGACCGTCGGCGACTTCGACCCAGAGGAGCAGAAGCGCACCATCTCGGTGTCGCTCGCCCTCGCTCCGCTCGAATACCAAGGTCACAAGATCAATGTGATCGACACCCCCGGCTACGCCGACTTCGTCGGCGACGTCGCGGCGGCGCTGCGCGCGGCTGATCTCGCCGTGTTCGTCGTGTCCGCGGTCGAGGGAGTCGAAGTCCAGACCGAGACGGCGTGGAAGCTCGCGGAGGCACGGAACATGCCGCGGGCGATCTTCGTCAACAAGCTCGATCGGGAACGAGCGTCGTTCCAACGCACGTTGGAGCAGCTCAAGGATCGCTTTGGTGCCGGTGTCGCTCCGCTCGAGCTCCCGATCGGCGAAGAGGCGTCGTTCCGAGGCGTGGTGGATCTCCTCGCCGACGAAGCCGTCACGTACGACGGCACCACTGGCGTCGGCGTCACCGGCGCGGTGCCCGACGACATGGCCGCCGAGGAGCACGCGGTACGTGACGCTCTCGTCGAAGGCATCGTGGTCGCCGACGACGATCTCACCGAGCGTTACCTTGCCGACGAGCTTCTCTCGACAACCGAGCTCGAGCACGCGCTCGCGAAGGGAATCGCCGAGGGAAGCGTGTTCCCCGTCTTGTGCGGGAGCGCGACCAAGCTCATGGGTGTCGACCGCTTGGCGCACTTCGTCGCCGAGGAAGGCCCGGAACCGGTCGTCAATGACGGGCCACCCGCCGCGTTCGTGTTCAAGACGATCGTGGATCCGTACGTCGGCCGCGTGAACCTCTTCAAGGTGCTCCAGGGAACGATCAACCAGGACGCCATGCTCTTGAACGGCCGGACGATGAGTGAGGAGCGCTTCCACCAGATCTCGACGATGCGCGGCAAGGAGCAGCAAGCCGTCACCTCGGTGGCCGCCGGCGACATCGCCGCGGTCGCGAAGCTCGCTGACACGATGACCGGCGACGTACTCGCGGCGCGCGGTGCCGACATCTCGGTGGAGCCCCTCACTCCCCCAGAGCCGGTGCTCGCCGCCGCGATCCGTGCGAAGGCCAAGGGCGACGAGGACAAGCTGGCCAACGCGCTCCACCGCCTCCAGGACGAGGACCCGGCGATCAGCGTCGAGCGCAACGCCGAGACGCACCAGACGCTCCTCTGGGGCATGGGGGAGACGCACCTCGGGATCGCGCTCGAGAAGCTGGCTCGGAAGTTCGGTGTCGAAGTGCAGACCGAGGACGTGAAGGTTGCGTACCGCGAGACCATCACGGCCGCAGCCGAAGCGGAAGGCAAGTACAAGAAGCAAACGGGAGGGCATGGCCAGTTCGGAATCGCGTTCGTGCGGGTGGAGCCGCTCGAGCGCGGCGCCGGCTTCGAGTTCGTCGATCAGATCGTCGGCGGCGCGATCCCCCGCCAGTTCATCCCCGCGGTCGAGAAAGGCATCGGCGAGACGATGTCGGGAGGCGGACTGCACGGGTTCCCGGTCGTCGACGTGCGCGTGACGTGCTTCGACGGGAAATACCACTCGGTCGACTCGTCGGAGATGAGCTTCAAGATGGCAGGGTCGATCGGCTTCAAGGAAGCGCTGGCGAAGGCGTCGCCGATCCTGTTGGAGCCGGTGAGCGAGCTCGTCGTGACCGCGCCCGCGGCGTACCAGGGCGACCTCATGGGCGATCTCAACTCCAAGCGCGGCCGCATCCAAGGATCAAGCGCGATCGGCAACGGCGAGGTCGAAGTGGTCGCGTTCGTACCGACCTCGGAAGTGCTGCGCTATGCAATCGACCTCCGGTCACTGACCCACGGTCGCGGCCGCTTCACGATCGCTCACTCGCATTACGATCCGTTGCCGTCGCATCTCATCACCAAGGTCGCCACTGCCGACTCGGTGAAGTAGCGGCGCTCGGCTACTCGCTCAGGCCGAACTTCGCCCAGTCCTCGGGGTTCGCTTCGGTGTACTGACCGAGGATCCGACCGTCGACCGCGTCGACCTCGACAAGCCCGCGCTCGGTCGGCGGCGCGTCGGCGGAATACACGAGGATCCGCCACGAGGGGCGCGACCGTAGGCCGCGCCACCCGAGTTGCGCCGACGCGTGCCCGACCGGGAACCCGACGGCACGGCTCGCTGCCGCGAGTGCCGCGGTCTGATCGAGCGCGACGTGCCACCCGGCGAGGAAGTGATAGCCCGCGATCGCCGCGAGCAGCGCGCCCGCGACGACGAGCCCGGCGTTCCCACTCGCGAGCCCAGCGGCCAGCGCTCCTACTGCAGCGATCACGTGCAGCCATCCCGCGATGCGCCGGCGGCGAATGTCGGGAAAGAGGTACGGCCCGACATAGGCCGTGACGTCGAGATCTTCCGGAAGGGTGTCGCCGGTCGGCTGGTCGGACATCGCTCACGAAAACCTACAAGCGAACGGCCGCGCCGCAGGTACCCTGCGGCGCAGTGAGTGGGGCCCGAGCGGCCCGGCGCACAGCGCCGAGAGCGGGAATTAGGACCAGGCGTTCCGGAGTCGATCGAGCGTGGTCGTGAGCGACTCGGGGAGCACCCGTACCTCGGCCGCGGTCGTCATGAAGTTCGTGTCGCCCACCCATCGAGGCAGCACGTGCACGTGCAGGTGCCCCGGGACACCTGCGCCCGCAGCGCGGCCGAGGTTCATCCCCACGTTGAGTCCGTCCGGTTGATACGCCGCCTTGATCGCAGCCACCGCGTGCTGCGTCATCTCGGTAAGGGCGTTCGCGACGCTGGGCGAGAGCTTCTCGAGGTCGGGCTCGTGTGTGATCGGGGCAACCATGAGATGGCCCGACGTGTACGGGAACGCGTTCACGACGGCGAAGACGCCGGCGCCCCGCGCCACGATCTGCGCTTCGTCGTCGGCCGACGCGGCCAGCGAGCAGAACAAGCACTCGCTGCGATCGTCCTCGGCTCCGACGCTCCCGACATAGTCGGAGCGCCAGCCGGCCCAGAGGCGCTCGAGACTCACTCCCGGGAGGCGACGGTCGCGGCGACTTCCGCCACGAGGTCGTCGACGGGAACACCCCGACGCGGATCGTCCGCGCCCCGCTCGTTCACGCCCACCGTGTTGTGCTCGACATCGTCGTCGCCTACGACCAGCACAAATGGCACCTTCTGGAGCTTGGCGTCGCGGATGCGCGCTCCGAGGGTGTCGCTGTGCGCATCCTGCGTCTCGGTGCGGAATCCCGCGCCACGGAGGCGATCGGAAATCTGCACCGCGTACGCATCGTGACGATCGGCAACGGGCAGCACCGTCACTTGCACCGGCGCAAGCCACGTGGGGAAAGCGCCGGCATAGTGCTCGAGGAGGATCGCGAAGAAGCGCTCGATCGCGCCGAAGAGCGCTCGGTGGATCATGATCGGGCGATGGCGCTCGTTGTCGGCACCCACGTACTCGAGGTCGAAGCGCTGTGGGAGCTGGAAGTCGACCTGGATCGTGGAGAGCTGCCACGTACGACCGATCGCATCTCGCGCTTGGACGGAGATCTTCGGTCCGTAGAACGCGCCACCACCTTCGTCGAGCACGAGGTCGAGTCCCATCGATGACGCGGCACCGCGCAGCGCCTCGGTGGCCTCTTCCCACTCTTCGTCGGTGCCTACGCCCTTGCCCGGCGGCTTGGTCGACAACTCGAGATAGAAGTCGTTGAGGCCGTAATCACGCAGCAGCTCGAGCACGAAGACGAGCAGCGAGTGCAGCTCGTTGGCCATCTCCTCCTTCGTGCAGAAGATGTGCGCGTCGTCCTGGGTCATCCCCCGCACGCGCGTCAGCCCGTGAATGACCCCCGACTTCTCGTAGCGGTACACCGTGCCGAACTCGAACATGCGCAGCGGGAGCTCGCGGTACGAGCGCTGACGGCTGCGGAAGATGAGGATATGGAATGGGCAGTTCATCGGCTTGAGGTAGTACTTCGTGCCCGCGCCGCCGCCGCCTTCGTCGAGCGTCATGGGCGGGAACATCCCGTCGGCAAACCAATCCAGGTGGCCTGACGTCTCGAACAAGTTCGACTTCGTGATGTGCGGCGAGTTCACGAACGAGTATCCAGCGGCCTCGTGCCGCTCGCGCGAGTAGTCCTCCATGATCTTGCGCACGAGCGCGCCCTTGGGATGGAAGACCGCGAGCCCAGAGCCGATCTCCTCGGGGAACGAGAAGAGGTCGAGGTCGGCGCCGAGGCGGCGGTGGTCGCGCTTCTCGGCCTCCTCGAGGCGGTGCAGATGTTCCTCGAGGGCAGGCTTGGACTCCCACGCCGTGCCGTAGATGCGCTGGAGCATCGGCCCGTGCTCGTCGCCCCGCCAGTACGCGCCCGCGACCTTCGTGAGCTTGAACGAACCCAAGCGCTTCGTCGACGGCACGTGCGGCCCGCGACAGAGATCGACGAACGCGTCGCCGCCCTCACGTTCGTTTCGGTAGAGCGAGACGACCGTCCCCTCCCCGACCTCCGACGCGTCGACCTTCTCGATGATGTCGCGCTTGTAGGGCTGATCCGCAAACTGCGCGAGCCCTTCGTCGCGCCCGACCTCCGCGCGTTCGAACTTTTGGTTTGCCTTCACGATCTCGCGCATCCGCGCCTCGATACGCCCGAGATCGTCGTCGCTGAAGCGAGCGTCGTCCGGCAGCTCGAAGTCGTAATAGAAGCCGTCTTCGATCGCGGGCCCAATCGCGTACTTCGCGCCCGGGTACAAATCCGTGACGGCTTGAGCCATCACATGAGCGGTCGAGTGGCGCAGCACCTCGCGTCCAGCTGGCGTGTCGGGCGTGATGATCGCGACGACGGCGTCGTGGTCGATCGGCCGATCGAGATCCACCGCCTCACCATCGACCGTTGCCGCGAGCGCGGCCTTTGCCAGTCCGGGACCGATCGACGCCGCGATCTCGCCGGCGGTGGTGCCCTGCGGTGCCTCGCGCGTCGAACCGTCCGGCAGGGTGATCCGTATCATTCGCTCGCTCACTGCGTCGCAGGGTACCTGCGCCGCAGGCATTCGCTCGCTGGCAAAATTCCTGCGCTCGCGGAGCTCGCTCCGGAATTCCGCTGTCAGCCCTCGGTGTCGCGCTCCAGATCGAGGCCGAGGAGCAGGCCGAGCTCTCGCAACACGCTTGGCGCTGACGTGTCTTCCCCGCCCGAGAGGATCGCGCTGGCGAGGTCGTCGAGCGCCTCGAGGGCGCGCGGCGCGTCGAGGTCGGTGTCGAGGGCGTCCCGTGCTCGCGTCGCGTACGGAGTGGGATCAGCGCCACCCTCGCACTTCGCGGCAGCAACGAGCCGGTGCAGCAGCGCGGTGCCCTCGTCAAGGTCGGTGTCGTGCCATTCGAAGCCAGCTCGGTAGTGATGGCGCATCAAGGCCAGCCGGATCGCGCGTGGGTCGGCCCGCTGGAGCAGATCGCTGACGAAGACGAGGTTGCCGAGCGACTTGCTCATCTTCTCGCCCTCGTAGCTCACCATCGCGGAGTGCATCCAGTGGCGAACAAACGCCTTGCCGGTGACGCTCTCGCTCTGTGCGATCTCGCACTCGTGGTGCGGGAAGATCAGATCGGTCCCGCCGCCGTGCAGGTCGAGGGTCGGACCCAGGTGCTCCATCGCCATCACGGAACACTCGACGTGCCAGCCAGGACGACCGACGCCAAACGCCGCGCGCCACGCAGGCTCGTCTGCGAGCGACGGCTGCCACAGCACGAAGTCGAGCGGATCGCGGCGGTGAGGGTCATCGGGGTTCCCTCCGCGAGCCCGGGCCAGACGAACCATGTGGTCGCGCGGGTAGTGCGACATCTCGCCGAACCTTGGGAACGTCGACACGTCGAAGAACACCGTGCCGTGCGTGAGGTACGCGTGCTCCGACTCGAGCAACCCGTTGATCAGCTCGATCATCCCGTTGATCGACTCTGTGGCTCGCGGCTCAGCCATCGGTGGCCGCATCCCGAGCGCGTCCATGTCGGAGCGGAACCGCGCCATCTCCGACTCGGCCAGCTCGAGGTACGGGATGCCCAGCTCACGAGCCTTGGGCAGGATCGAGTCATCGACATCGGTGACGTTGCGAACCATCTGCACTTCGTGCCCGAGATCCTCGAGTCGCCGGATGAGCAGGTCGTAGGCGAGGTAGGTGGCCGCGTGCCCGAGGTGCGTCGAGTCGTACGGCGTGATGCCGCACACGTACATCCGCACCACATCGCCGGGCTCGAACGGCACGACCGCGCGCTGTGCAGTGTCGAAGAGCCGAACGGTCATTGGTCACGCCCGCGATAGCCATCGACACCGAGCAGGCGGAGCGTCCCCTTCCCCTTGTGGCGCAAGTTCACCGTGAGCAACACCGACGCGAACGCTTCGAGCCCGATGGCATTCGACAGCGAGCCGCCGTCGAAAGCCCCGAGCTTCGGGACTTCCGCCACGAGGTCCATCACGCTCTTTCGCGCCCCGTCGTGGTCGCCGCACACGATGACGTCGCTCTCGAGCGCGGTGTCGAGCGCGGCAAACCCCGCCGCGGGGATCAAATGGAACGCGGACACGACCCAGGCCGCCGGCGCTGCCACTTGGACCGCCTGGGCGACGGATCCTTCGCTCGGGAACACCGGTCGGAACTCGTTGCCGACCTTCTCGAGTCCATTGGCCATCGACACAACCACCTTGCCCGCGAGGGCGTCGGCGTGCGCACGGGTGGTCTCGACGGCCGCTTCCCACGTGGTCGCAACGA
>JANOHN010000037.1:0-17780 GCA_031406505.1 Acidimicrobiia bacterium
GTCGCACCTTCTACATCGGCGCCGCGTTCCCCTCGGCGTGCGGCAAGACCAACCTCGCGATGCTGATCCCCACAGTCCCGGGATGGAAGGCCGAGTGCGTCGGCGACGACATCGCGTGGATGAAGATCGGATCCGACGGCCGGCTCTACGCGATCAACCCGGAGAACGGCATCTTCGGCGTGGCACCGGGCACCAACGACGAGACCAACCCCAACGCGATGCGTACCATCGAGCGAAACACCGTGTTTACGAACACCGCGCTCACCGACGACGGCGACGTGTGGTGGGAGGGGATGGACGGGCCGGTGCCGGCGCACCTCACCGACTGGCATCGCGCCGACTGGACCCCCGATTCCGGCTCCCCCGCAGCGCATCCCAACTCGCGGTTCTGCGCGCCGATCGATCAGTGCCCGATCGTCGCTCCCGAGTACAACGATGTGAAAGGCGTCCCTATCTCGGCGTTCCTCTTCGGTGGTCGCCGCGCCTCCACGGTGCCGCTCGTGTACGAGTCGCGCAGCTGGCGTCACGGCGTGTTCGTCGCCGCCACGATGGGATCCGAGAAAACCGCGGCCGCGTTCGGCGGGATCGGCGACCTGCGCCGCGATCCGTTCGCGATGCTGCCGTTCTGCGGGTACCACATGGGTGACTACTTCGAGCACTGGCTCTCGATGCCCGATCGCACCGACGAGTCCAAGCTCCCGCGCATCTACGGCGTGAACTGGTTCCGCAAGGATGCCGACGGCAACTTCCTCTGGCCCGGCTACGGCGAGAACTCGCGAGTGCTCGAGTGGATCTGCCGGCGACTCGAGTCCGAAGCAGACGCTACCGACACGCCGATCGGCGCGGTGCCCCGTCCCGAAGATCTCGCGCTCGACGGGCTGAGCGACAAGGACCGCGCGAACGTGGCCGAGGCCCTCGTGGTCGACGCCGACGAGTGGCGCCGTGAGCTCCCGACCATCCGCGCACACTTCGACAGCTTCGGCGACCGCCTCCCCGCTCAGCTCCGCGACGAACTGACCACGCTTGAAGAGCGGCTGGGTTAGTTCCTCAACACCCGGCGCACTTCCTCGTCGGTGGTCTGCGTGAAGTTTCGATAGAACTGGCCAACGGCCACGAAGCTCTCGGGCGCTTCGAGCGCGAACACCTCGTCGTACTCGTCCCGCAACCGCGCCAGAGTGTCAGGCGGCCCAACCGGGAGCGCCAGCATCCGATGTGCGGCGCCGGCGTGCGCAAGCCATCGTCCGATCGCTGCGGCCGTCGAACCCGTGGCCACACCGTCGTCCACCACGATCACCGGATGCCCGCGCACGGCCGTCGCGTCGACGACTCCCGACAAGGTGTCCACACGCGCGGCGACTTCGTCACGAGCGCGGCCGACTGCTTTGTCCACCCAATGTCGAGTCGCGGCAACGCGACGCAGCATCTCGTCGTCCAACACCGCAACGCCGTCGGGGCCGACGGCGCCAACTGCGAGCTCTTCGTGTCCGGGTGCACCTACCTTGCGCGCCACGACCGCACGCAACCGACGATCGAGCACACGCGCGACCTCGGCTGCCACGACAACACCGCCGCGCGGGATGCCACACACGATGGCGTCCTCGGGTGGCGCGCCGCGTGCTGCAAGCGCCGCACCGAGCCGCTGTCCCGCATCGATTCGGTCGCCGAAGACGCCGCCCGAGGCCACGGCTACGCTCCCGACGAGCGTGTTCGCAACGTCAACACGCACCAGCCATGGGAGGCTGCATGGGAGTCACGGCTTACGTGCTGATCCAGACCGAGGTAGGCAAAGCAGCGAACGTCACCGCATCGGTCCGCAAGATCAAGGGCGTCGCGTCAGCAGACGACGTGACCGGCCCGTACGACGTGATCGTGCGCACCGAAGCCGACAGCCTCGACGATCTCGGCAAGATGGTCGTGTCGCAGATCCAAGGCGTCGAAGGCATCACGCGCACGTTCACCTGCCCAGTGGTGCATCTGTAGGCGGTCGTTCTCAAGCGTTGCGCTGACGGCCGGCGCGCCGAGCCCGCCGAACATGTCGCGCCAGTGCCAGCGCGATCAACCGATCGAGCAACTCCGAGAAGCTCACGCCCGACTCCTGCCATAGCCGCGGGTACATCGAGATAGTCGTGAACCCCGGAATGGTGTTCACCTCGTTCACGAGAAAGCCGCGCCCAGGCCCACCGTCTGCGCTGCGCTCCTCCAAGAAGAAGTCGACGCGCGCCATCGCCTCGCACCGGCACGCTTCGAACGCTCGAACCGCCAGCGCCCGCACGGTCTCGGCCTGCGCGGGCTCGAGGGGCGCAGGCGCCAGGAGCTGGGCCGCGCCGTCCTCGTACTTGTCGGCGTACGAGTAGAAGGCGGCAGCGGGAACCACTTCGCCTGGCACCGACGCTTCGGGCGGGTCGTCGCCGAGCACCCCGACTTCGATCTCGCGCCCGGTGATCCCCTCTTCCACGAGGGCCCACTCGTCGAACGTCAGCGCAGTGTCGAGCGCAGCGAGGAGCTCGACCGCGTTGCTCGCCTTCGACACACCGACCGACGAGCCCAGGTTGGCCGGCTTCACGAAACAGGGGTACCCGAATGTTGCCTCGACCTCCCCGACCAACGTTTCACGATCGTGTCCGTCACGGAACGCGATCCAACCCACGATCGGGAGCCCTTCGGCGGCGAAGGCGCGCTTCATCATCACCTTGTCCATCGCGACCGCGGACCCCACGACACCGGAGCCCACGTACGGCACGTCTGCCAGCTCGAACAGCCCCTGCACCGTTCCGTCCTCGCCGTACGGACCATGCATGAGTGGCAGCACCACATCGAAGGTCATGGACCCGGACACGTCGGGCGCGCCGCCGTCGAGGGCCACCAAGGTGCGAGAGCCCGGTTCGGGAAGCTCAGCAACGTGTTGCCCTTCGATGCTGAAGGAGACGGGGAGCTCGCTGCGATCGCCCTCGAGCGCGGCGCGCGCCTCGCCCGCCAGGAGCCAACGGCCCTCAGTGGTGATCGCGACGGGAACGACCTCATACCGATCGGAATCGAGCGCGCTCGCGACAGAGACCGCGCTCGCGCGCGACACGTCGTGCTCCGCGGAACGGCCGCCGAACAGCAAGAGAACCCGAATGCGGTCACTCATCGGAAGCTTCGCTCACGTCTGCAACATCGCTCGGATGCCGAGTCCCATGAGGAAGAGCTCAACGAGCCCGAAGAGCAGCTCGCGTCGCCCGCGCATCTGGAAGCGGTACTGATACGCGAGCCCGACGGTCAGAAACGCGAGGATCCCGTAGAACACGTGGAAATCGGGTGCGTGGTACTCGTCGCCGCTTTGCATGATCACCCCGAGCAGAACCTGCAACATCATCGCGACCTGCGCGCTGATCACGCTGATCCACACCCAGCGGCCGCGCAACTTTGGCACCTTCCACGCCACGAGCGCGGCGATACCCACCAGCCCGTTCGCCGCGATCGCGAAGTAGGCCCAACCCACGTGGAAGTCGCGCAGTGTCTGCATGCGACGAGGTCAGTGCGCCTCTTCGTGCTGGATGACGTCGAACGACCACAGCTCGCTCTGATTGCTCACAGGACCTTCCTTGGCGTGCGCGCGATGACCGTGTTGAAACGCCGCGCTCTTCACCCACGCATCGAAGTCGTCCTGTGAGCGCCAGCGTGTGTACACGAGGTACACGCCTCGCTCATCGGTCGGCTTGAGCAGCTGAAACGCTTCGAAGCCCGGTGAGCTCGAGACCTCGCCCGCCCGGGCAGCAAACCTGCGTTCGAGCTCTTCGGCGCGCTCCGCGGGGACAGTGATGGCGTTGATGCGTACGACGCTCATGTACAACGTTCTACCTGCCCCGAGCCCCGCCGCGCCCACCAGAAGCGCTGGTCGATCTAGACCGTTCCCCGGACGGGGCGCATACTCGTCGGAACCGGGTAGGCGGTGGGCCGACCCTGCCCCGGCCTGCCGCCTCCCGGACACGCGGCGCTGACAGCGCCCACCGCGCGGTGGGCCACCAACACCATGGCCGGCCTGCCGCCTCCCGGACCAACTGACGGGGAGGGCACTCGCGACTACTGCTCGCGGAGGAAGCGTTCTATTTCTGCGGCGATCTCGTCGCCCGACACCTCTTCGACACTCTGGTCCTCGATCGCCTGCACGAGGTCGGCGACATCGGGCCGTTCGGCCAAACCCTCTTCGACCTTCTCCGTATACGAGGTGGTTTCGTCGTCAAGGTCGGAAAGGTCGACGACCATCCCCGTGAGCTCGCCCACGCGTTCCAGCAGCGCACGCGCCGCCGGTGGTGATGCGTTGCCGGCCACATAGTGCGGCACCTGGGCCCAGAGCCCGACAGCCGGGATGCCCACCTCGCCGAGCGAGAGCTGGAGCACGGTCTGCACGCCGGTGGGGCCGGTGTAGTCGGTGCGAATCGCGCCAACCTCCTGCGCGAGCGAATGGCTCGTGGCCGTGGCCAACACCCCGATCGGACGGCGATGCGACGCCACCGCGGGCATGCCGCCGAGCGTGAAGGCCTGCGTGATCCCGAGGCGCTGCGCTACGTCGGTGAGCTCGCCCACGAACGATGGCCACCGCAACGACGGTTCGGGGCCGGCGCACACGACCACGTCGCGTTCAGCTCTGCCCGCAGTGAGCTCGAGCGCCGGCCACGAGATGTTGCGGGTAGCACCGTCGATGAGCGAGACCGTCGGGCGTGTCTGCTGGAGGTCGACGAGATCGCTGAGGTCGTAACGCCCGAACACCCGGGCATCCTCGAGCTGACCCGTGAGCAACGTTGCCGCGAGCGCACCGGCCTCGCCCGCGTCGACCCACCCGCGCAGCGCGGTCACGAGAAGAGGGTCGCGGAGCTCCGGCCAGGAGTCGATCTCGAGCATCGGCCCACCGTACCGGTCGCGTTCCCAGCCGTCGGATCGCGCCCGACATCTATCGTGCGCTCATGAAGTTCGGGGTGCACACAGGACTGCAGAACACGACCATCGACGAGCTGCGCTCGCTGTGGCGGCGCGTCGATGAGCAGGGCTTCGGTTGGGCCTCGATCTGGGATCACTTCTACGCCGCCGACGCGACACTCACCGCGGAGGGAACCTCGTCAGGGTCGGTGTGCTTCGAAGCCGTTGCCGCCCACGCCGCACTCGCGCTCGAGACCAAGCACGTGCGTTGCGGGAGCCTCGTGTACTGCGTTGGCTACCGGCACCCGGCCGTGCTTGCGAACGCCGCGGCAACCCTCGACCACCTCTCGGGTGGCCGCATCACGCTGGGACTCGGCAGTGGCTGGCACCAGGCCGAGTTTGCGGCGTACGGCATGGAGTTCGAGCCCGTCCCGGTCCGGTTGCGCCGCACCGACGAGGCGATCCAGGTGATCCGCAAGCTCCTCACCGAGGAGTCGGCCGACTTCTCCGGCGAGTTCTACGACCTACACGCTGCACGCTGCGACCCGAAGCCCGTGCAGTCACGTCTCCCGTTGTGGATCGGTGGGGGCGGCGAGAAGGTCACCATGCGCATCGCCGCGCAGCACGCCGACGGCTGGAACATCCCGTTCACACCACCCGACATCTACCGGCGCAAGGTGCAGGTGCTCGCCCAGCACTGCGAGCGCCTCGGCCGCGACCCCGAAACCATCGAGAAGTCGGTGAACCTCACCCTCGCGTGGAGCGACGACGAGCTGCGCGAGCGGTTCGGCGGCATGACCGACTGGATTCGACCGAGCGCGCTCACGGGCAGCACCGCCGAGATCATCGATCGCCTCGGCGAGTACGCCGACGCCGGCGCGGATTGGGTGATGATCGCCCTGCGCGCGCCGTTCGACATGGATGGTCTCGACCGCTTCGCGGCCGAGGTGATGCCCGCCTTGAGCTAGCGGCGGCTCAGTTCAGCCAGCCACCGCCGCTCTTGCGTTCGCCGAACGCGCCACCGAGGTCGGCCTGCGCAAACGCCGGCGGCGCGGTGCCGTCGATCGCGTAGCGGTAGAGGGCCGTGCGGTAGATCCCGCTCATCGCCATCAGTACCACCCCGACGACGACAAGCCACGCCACCGCGACCGCGCCGAGCACGATCATCATCCCGGTGTTGTCGCTGGCGATCCCCAGCGCGAGCAGCACGATCCCCGGGAGCATGGCGACGAACCCGAGGATGCTGAGGCCCGCCTGGGCGGCAAGGTTCTCACCCCACGTCTGCTTGAGCAGGTGACCGGATCGCTTCAGGGCGTTCACCGGGCCGAGGTCTTCGAGCATGATCACCGGCACGGTCAGGAACGTCAGGACAGCCCACGCCGCGCCGAGCAGCCGAGCGATGATCACGCCGAACCATCCGAGGCGCTCCTCGATGGCTTGCAGCACGACCGACACCGTCGCGGACACGAGCGCCCACGGCAGGATCCGATGGATCTTCGCGTTCGCGGCCCCGAGTGAATCGCCGAGCTTCACGTCGTGCCCGTTGAGACGCTCGTTAGCACCGTGCACGAGCGCGCCAAGGAAGTACGTGGACACGAACGCGAGCGCGATGTAGCCCGCGAAGATGATCACGTAGCCCATCGGCTCGAGCGAGTCGTTGCCGGGCCCGCTGTCGATGCTCGTCGCCGCGACGAGACCCGCGAACACGCCGAACACGATCAGTGCCCCGATGGCCGACAGGACAGGGAACCAGGCCAGGGTCCGGTTGGACTTCAGGACCGACCACGAGACCTTGCCGAGCTCCCAGGAGTTCTTGATCCTCTGCATGGCGCGAGTATGCACGATCCAGAGCGGGGAGCGTGCATCCGTGGCGAGTCGTGCAGTAGGTATTGACCTCGGCGCGAAGGCGTTGCACGTCGTGGTGGTCGACACCGCGCTCGAGCCGTTCCCCATCGTGGCGGCCACGGTGGTCCTCCCCACCGAGGGGGATGCGCTCCGATCGCTCTGCGCAGGCGCGCAGGCTGTCGCGATCGACGCGCCGTCGGATCCAAGCAGCGCGCCCCACGCCGCTGATGCCACGCTGAGCCCGAAGTTCCGAGTGGCCCGGTGTGGCGAGATCGCACTCGGGCAGGACCACAGGTCGTGGGTCCCCTGGGTCACGCCGGAGGCAGTGGACACCTCACCAGCATGGATGCAGGTCGGCTTTCACGTCTGGCAGCTCCTCAGGGACGCCGGCCACGCGCCGATGGAGGTGTATCCCTCGGGCGCATTCCGCGCGTTGGCGGAAGCCAAGCTCCCGAAGAAGTCGACCGTGGACGGGCGGAGCGCTCGACGCGATCTGCTGGAACGCCATGCTGGACTCCCGAAAGACGCGGCCACGTGGGGCCACGACCTGCTCGACGCGACAGTCGCCGCGTTGGTCGCCGCGTGGTCCGTGACCGGTGGCCCCGTCGCCGCGGCGCGCCACGACCACGACGGCGCTGACGGCTCGGCGATCTGGATCCCGGTCGGCGGGTGACCGAGCAGTGGCGCGCGCCGGGGCGCGTGAACCTGATCGGCGATCACACGGACTACTGCGAGGGATTCGTGCTGCCGATGGCGATCGATCGCGAGTGCACGCTCTCGATCGCGCACGCCAACGGAGATCGGGTACGCGCACGCTCGCGCGAGCTCGATGGCGTCGTCGATGTTGCTGCCGACGGTCGCGACGATCCCCGCGTCCTCGAGCCCCCATGGGGACGCTTCGTGGCCGGCGTGGTGCAAGCCCTCACCGAACGCGACATACGTCTGGGTGGGCTCGAGCTCGAGGTGTCGTCCACGGTCCCCGCGGGGTCGGGGTTGTCCTCGAGTTCGGCGCTTGCAGTCGCGCTCACGCTCGGGCTCGCGAATGTGGCGGGCGTCGAGCTCGATCGTCGAGATGCGGCGCGCCTCGCGCTCGCCGCCGAGGTGCGCGCCACCGGTGTGCCCGGCGGCCTCATGGACCAACTCACGTCGCTGTTCGGGGAGGACGGGCATGCGTTGCTGATCGATTGCCGGACACTCACCGTCGAGCCGATTCCGATACCCGACAGCATCGCGGTGCTGGTTGCCAACTCGGGCATGCCTCGAACGCTGGTGGCCAGCGCGTACGCCGAGCGCCGGGCCGCGTGCGAGCAGGCGGCGGCCGCTCTCGGGTTGGCCACGCTTCGCGACGCGACGCTCGAGCAAGTGCGCGAGAACCCCCGGGCGCGCCACGTCGTCACCGAGAACTCCCGGGTGCTCGCGTGCGCCGACGCCCTGCGTGCGAGCAACATCGATTCGGTCGGCGAGCTGATGCTCGCAAGCCACGCGAGCCTGCGCGACGACTTCGAGGTCTCCACGCCCGAGCTCGACCTCTTCGTCGATCTGCTCGTCGAAGCCGGGGCGCACGGTGCACGCTTGACCGGCGCGGGCTTCGGCGGGTGCGTCGTCGGCATTGCATCGGCGCACGACGCCCACGACGTGCTCGCACGCGCCGCCGACCGCTATCAGGCTACGGCTGGCCTGGAACCAACCGTGTTCGTTGCCCACGCATCCGCGGCTGCGGGGCGTAATCTCGTTCCGTGAACGCGCTCGTGTCGTTGCTCGACCACGACCATGCCGACGAGATCCGTTCGATCTGGTGGGAGCTCGAGTCACGCTTCGGCATCACGAACCAATACGTGAAGCCGTTCATCCACTTCTCGTACCACGTGGTCGCGGACGAGTACGACCTCGAGCACCTCGAGCCCACGCTCGACGTCCTCAGCGCCAAGCGCGCACCGTTCCGCGTGCCCACCACCGGCGCTGGCGTCTTCACCGGCTCACAGTCGGTGGTGTTCGTGGGAGTTGCGCGCACACAGGAGCTCGATGCGCTGCACCAGGAGCTCTGGGACCACTGCACCCCGGGCTTCGGCGTGGGCCTCCCCTACTACGCGCCGGAAGCGTGGTCGCCGCACGTGACGCTCGCCCAGGGTGCGCGCGCCGGCGAGAACCTCCCCGACATCATGCGGCTCCTCGAAGCGCGAGACCTCACGTGGGACCTCAACGTCGACAACCTCGCGATCATCGAAGACGGCGGCAAAGAGCGCGGCCTCATCCACCAAGTCGCTCTGGGCGGCTGAGCTCTGGGCGGCTGAGAGCTCAGCGGATCCTGACGCTCGTTACATCTTTTCGAGGAGATCGGCCTTCTTCTTCTCGAACTCCGCCTGCGTGATGGTGCCCTTCTCGCGGAGCTTGTCGAGCTTCTCGATCTGCTCGGGGATGTCGGCGCCGCCGCCACCACTCTTGCCGACCGCTTCGGCGACGGCCTTGCCGATCGCGTCGGCGCCCCGACCCGCGTCGTGCTTCGCGTCGTGCTCCATCTGCCGGTAGACCTCTTGCTGCACACCGTCGGGGTGACGCACGTTGTCGAACTGGCTCGAGCCCTGCTCACCAGCCGACTGGATCTCCAGGTCGCCGGCGCCGATGATCCGCTCCCAGATCCCCTGGTGGAAGTTGATGTTGTTGATGCGCTCCAACGGGATCTCGACGCCGTGACGCGTCAGGACGCCGGTGCGGAAGATCACGCGCTGGTCGGTGACCACGAAGAACGTGCGGCTCCACTCCAGGAACTTGAAGAGCAGCCACACCGACCACCCGACCGCGGCTGCGAGGAAGACGTAGAGCAGCGCGTCGTGGACGGTGTCGTCATTGATCCTCGTGACGAGCGCGAGCCCGATGATCAACGGGATGCCCGTGAGGATGTGCTGGGAGAAGAACCACCAGTGGGGACGAAGGTCGAGGGCAACGGCCTCGCCATCGTTGATGAGGTGCTTGGGATACGGCATGGCGGGGAGCCTATTCGTGGCGGGCGCTGGCCGCTCAGCCGGAGACGGGGCCCAGCACCCGGTCGAGGTAGGCGTTGGCGAAGCGCGCGTCCGGATCGAGTCGCGCCCTGCACTCGCGGAACCGGTCCCATTCGGGGTAGCGGGGCGCAAGCTCGGCGGCGGCCTGGAAGTGCAGCTTCCCCCAGTGCGGCCGCCCGTCGAGCGCCGTCATGATCCGCTCGACGCCGCGGAAATACGCCTCGTGCGGCACACCGCGCGCCATGTGCACCGCGATGAAGCACGAGTCGCGGCCGTTCGCCATGCTGAGCGGCACGTCGTCGGCGGCCACGAAGCGCACCTCGATCGGGAACGACACGAGGTGCCCTTCGTCCTCGATGAGGCGCTGGACCGCGAGCACGGCTTCGGCGGCTCTCTCGCGAGGGATCGAGTACTCCATCTCCACGAAGCGGATCAGGCGCGTGCTGATGAAGATGCGCTCGCTGCGATTGATGAGCTCGGTGCGCCCCAGGCTCTTCGCAACGGTGGCCGCGTAGCGAGGGATCCGCTGCTTCGACACGCGCCCTGCAGCGACGAGCGCACCGAAGAACACGTTCGGGAAGAACACCTCGGCGCGCCAACGCTTGTATGCGCTCTTCTCTTGCACAGGTTCGTTGGTGCGGTTGTTGGCGATCGTCGCGCACGAGCTGGTGTGCGGGAGCCAATAGAACTCGAAGTAGTCGTTCGCCGCGACTTGGTCGTCAAGCTCCGCCAGCACGTCGGGCAATCGTCGCGGCTGCTCGAGGTGGTGGAGGTTGAACGCCGGCACGCACCGCAGCGTCACCTTCGTGACCACACCGAGCGCGCCGAGCCCCACCCGCGCACAGTGCAGCACCTCGGCCTCTTCGTTCGCCGAGCACGTGAGTGTCTCGCCCGCTGCCGTCACGAGCTCCAGTCCCTCGACGAACGTCGGGAGCGCACCGAAAGCGGCACCCGTACCGTGCGTGCCGGTGGCCAGGGCGCCAGCCACCGACTGACGGTCGATGTCGCCGAGGTTCTGGAGCGCGAGGCCACGCATGGCCAGCTCCTGGTTGAGGCGGCGGATGCTCATCCCGGCCTCGACCGTGACGAGCCCGGCCTCCTCGTCGACGCTGACCACGCGGTCGAGATGCTCGATCGACAGCAACCGGCCGTCGGTGCAGGCCGCATCGGTGAACGAGTGGCCTCCGCCGACGACCTTGACCGTCTGGCCAGCGGTGCGCGCCCGACCGACCGCCTCGACGACCTCCAAGAGCGACGCCGGCCGCTCGAACGCCGCGGGCCGACACGCTTGGTTGCGACCCCAGTTCTGCCAACGCTCCGACAACGTGCGCCTCACGCCCACCCGAGCTCGCGCAGTCGCGCGTCGCTCATGCCGAAGTAGTGCCCGACCTCGTGCAGCACGGTGACGTGCACCTGCGCTGCGAGGTCGTCTTCGTCGCGCGCGCGCTCGCACAGCGGGCCGCGGAAGATCGTGATGCGGTCGGGCATCACACCGCTGTAGCCGATCGGACTGCGCTTCGTGATGGGAACACCCTCGTACAGGCCGAGCAGCGTGCCGCCCTCGCTGGCACCTTGATCCGGCCGCGGCCAGTCTTCGACGAGCACCGCGACATTCTCCATGTCGTCCCAGATCTCGCGCGGGAGCGAGTCGAGCGCGTCCGATACGAGCTCCTCGAAGCGCTGCCGCGACACCGTGACCATGGCGCGCGGACGGTAACGCGTTCTCGATCTCGTCCGGCATCGGCAGCGAACGGGCCCTGAGGTACGCGCGAATTTCTGCTTGACCGATCGCACGCGCGTCCGTATGGTGCGCGATACCGACGGCGCAACGGCACGGGACCGGCGTGGCACCCCGAGGGGCAACCCGAAGGACCAACCGGAAGACGGGTCGCCGCGACGACGGTCGGGGAGCTGACCTCGGTCGGCGAGCCGGGGCTGACGTCGAGTCCGACGACCGGGTGTCCCGCCCGGGAGCCGGCAGCGGCCGCGAGCGTGTCCTCCCGGACACGGCGCAGCTGCGGGAGCATCAGCGCGAAGGGAATCGGGCCCCGAGAAGTCGGAGCGCTTCGGCGTGATGGCTACTCGGGGCCCACCTTTTTTTTCCGCTCACGGCGCCAGCACCATGGCTCGCTCGTCTGAGATCTCCCGCTGGGCATCCGCGGGAGTGTCGTACCCCGGCCATACCGTCGCTCCATGGACATGTCGGACGCCGATCGCCTCCTCGAAGGGCTCGACGAGCAGCAGGCGGCCGCGGTCACGTCCGACGCGGCACCGCTCGCCATCCTGGCGGGAGCGGGCGCCGGCAAGACGCGCGTCCTCACCCGCAGGATCGCTTGGCGCGCCCGAACCGGTCGGCTGGAGCCGGCCCACACGTTGGCCGTCACCTTCACCCGGAAGGCCGCCGGTGAGCTCCAGAGCCGGCTGCGCACCCTCGGCGTGGGCGATGCGGTCACCGCGGGCACGATCCACGCCATCTCACTGGCGCAGCTCCGCCGGCGCGCGGGCGAGCGTGGTCGCGACATGCCGGTCGTGCTCGCGCGCAAGGCCCGCTTGCTCGTTCCCCTCGTAGGTGGACGCGGGGCAGCTGCGGCCGTCGCCGCGAGAGAGCTCGCGGGTGAGATCGAGTGGGCCAAGGCCCGACTCATCGATCCCGACCACTACGTCGCGGCCGTCGAGCGCGCCGGCCGAGAGACGCCACGACCGGCCACCGAGGTCGCCGAGATCTTCGCTCGCTACGAGCGCGACAAGCGACGCAAGCGCATCGTCGACTTCGACGACCTCTTGATCGGGTGCGCCGACGCGCTCGAACGCGACCCGGAGTTCACCGCCACGCAGCAGTGGCGCTTCCGTCACCTCTTCGTCGACGAGTTCCAAGACGTCACGCCCGCGCAGGCGCGCGTGTTGCGCGGCTGGGTTGGCGACCGCCGCGACCTGTGCGTGGTCGGCGACCCCGATCAGGCCATCTACGCGTTCGCTGGCGCCGACGCGTCGCACCTCACCGACTTCGCGCGCCAGTTCGGCGGTGGCCGCGTCCTGCGGCTCGACCGCAACTACCGGTCGACGCCGCAGATCGTCGCCGCGGCCGAAGCGCTGCTCGCCGACGCGGGTCGCCCTCGTCCGGCCCGACGGGCCGAGCGGTCCGGCGGCCCACCGCCCGACGTCACCGCGTACGACACCGACGACGCCGAGGCCGCAGGGGTCGCCGATGGGCTGCGCGCCGCTCACGGTCCTCACATCGCGTGGTCGTCGCTCGCGGTCCTGTATCGCACGAACGCGCAGTCCGCGCGGTTCGAGGAAGCGCTCACGCGCCGCGGCATCCCGTTCCGCGTCCGCGGCGACGCCCGGTTCCTCGAGCGAGCCGAGGTCGTCAGCGCGTTGACACGCCTCAAAGACGCCGCACGGGTCGCGCCCGCACGTCCGTTCCGCGAGCACGTCATCGACCTCGAAGGCGACGCGGCGAGCGCAGCCGAGGAGCAGCGCGAGCACATCGAAGCGCTGGCCCGCCTCGCCCACGAGTACCTCGCGGTCGAAGACGGGCCCGGGGCCGTCGACGGCTTCGTGAGCTACCTCACCGCGGCCTTGAACGGCGAGGCACCGGAGCCCGGTGGCGACGCCGTCGAGCTCCTCACGTTCCATCGAGCCAAGGGCCTCGAGTTCCACACGGTGTTCGTGACCGGTCTCGAGCGAGGCTTGGTTCCCATCGCACACGCGGAGGCGCCCGCCGAACGGGCCGAGGAGCGCCGGCTGCTCTATGTAGCGATCACGCGCGGCAAGGAGCGCGTGCACCTCTCGTACGCGAAAGAGCGCACGTTCGGCACGAACGTGATGCGCCGCCAGCGCAGCCCATGGCTCGAACCGATCGAAGCCGCGAATGCAGCCGGCCGGGCCCCCGCGCCCCGCCGCAGCTCCGCCACCACCGCGCTCGCCGAAGCCCGTGGGCACCTCGCCGGGCCCACGGCGGTGGGTGCCGAGCCCGAGTCCAATGGTGAGCTGTTCAGCGCGTTGGTGGAGTGGCGCCGCAACCTCGCCCGGCTGTCGGGCGTCCCGGCGTACGTGATCTTCCACGACAAGACGCTCCGCGCCGTCGCGGCGGTCCAGCCGTCCACGCGCGACGACCTGCTCGCCGTTCCCGGGATCGGGCCGGTCAAGGTGGAGCGGCACGCTGACGCCGTGCTCGAGCTCGTTCGTCGCCACGCCTCCTGAGGGGAAACGAGGCGCGCTCCGACGAGTACGTTCCTCCGGTGCTCCCCGACCTCGAGGACCGCGCCGCGCGCCGCAAGTTCCTGATCGGGCTCGGCGTCATCGCTCTCGGCGCGCTCGCGATCCGCATCGCGTACGTGCTCGCAATCAAGCACGGCGAGGCCCTCGTCGGCGACGAGCCCTATTACCACTCGACCGGCGACGACATCGCGAACGGTTTCGGGTTCGTGACCAGTCACGGTCCCGATGGCGACCCGGCGGCAACGCACCCACCGCTGATGCCCCTCTTCCTCGCTCTTCCGTCGTTGTTCGCGTCGGGCAACTCGGTGTTCGAACAGCGCTTTGCACTTGCGCTGCTGGGTGTGATCACGGTGATCGTGATCGGGCTGGTCGGTCGCAGCGTCGCGGGCTCGCGCGTGGGGCTTGTTGCCAGCGGCATCGCCGCGCTCACGCCGATGCTCTGGACGTACGACGGCGAGCTCGTCTCGGAGTCATTGGCCGGGTTGCTCGTTGCACTGGCGCTGTGGCTCGCCTACCGGTACCTGCGCGAGCCGAGCGTCCGAACCGCGGTCCTGCTCGGGATCGTCTGCGGTCTCGCGATGTTGACGCGAGCAGAGCTCGCGCTGCTTGCGCCGCTGCTCGCGGTCCCAGTCCTGCTCGTCGGAACTCCCGCGCCGTCCGCTCAGCGTGTTCGACGGGTCGCCGTCGCGGGTGCGGCCGCGCTGCTCGTGATCGCACCATGGGTCGGATACAACCTGTCGCGGTTCGAGAAGCCCGTCTTCATCTCGGTCAGCATCGGTGGCGCGCTGTGCGGCTCCAACAACGACGGGGCGTTCTACGGACCGCGCATTGGTCTCTGGGTTGCCGACGACTGCCCGATCCCCAAGAAACAACCCGCGGACCCTTCAGTCCTCGCCGACTTCTGGGGCGACGCCGGCATCGACTACCTGGAAGACCATGTCGGCCGTCTCCCGGTCGTGGCACTCGCGCGGCTCGGGCGCGTGTGGGGCGTCTACAAACCAAGTGCGACGATCGACTATCAACGTCGCGTCGACGGCATCCCGACCGATCTGGGTTGGGCCGGGTACGCGTCCTATCTGCTCTTGCTCCCGTTCGGCGTCGCAGGCGTGCTGGTGCTGCGTAGGCGCCGGGTTCCAGTGTTCCCACTCCTCGGGCCGTTCGCGGTCGTCACCCTGTCGGCCGCGGCGTTCTACGGACTCCTCCGGCTGCGGTTCGTTGCCGACATCGCGCTCGTAGTGCTCGCCGCGGTTGCCGTCGACGCGGCGTTGAGCGCGGTGTCGGCGTCACGCGCGACGGCGGAAGACCACCAGGATGTGTAGCGCAGCCCACCGCCTCCACCACTTCGAGCGGCCTTCGAGTCGTTGCAGCGACAACAGCGCCCGCCCCGGCAGCAGCTTCGGAGATGAGATCCCCCCAGACAAGAGGTAGCTCGGACCGTTCAGTGTCGAGACCTCGATGATCTCGAGATCGGGGAACATCGACTCGAACTTCTCGCGGTCGCGCCGCAGCACGAGGTACGGCAACGCCTGGTTCGCCGCGGTGAGCGGGTCGTCGCTGGTGAACGCCCACGACTCGACCTTCGGATCGAAGTCCTCGGGGTGGAGGTACCGGTACACAACCCGCGCGAGCGGACTCCAGTACGGCTCGTAGCAAACGAGCCCACCACCGGGGACGCAGACGCGTCGCGTCTCCTCGAACAGCTGCTCAATGTCAGGGATGTGATGCAGGCAGTCCTTCGCGAAGATCGTGCGAACTGAACCCGACCGGAAGGGCAACCGTTCGCTCGTCGCCAGCACAGCGACGCCGGGTCCAGGGCGCACGTCGGTGGACAGGATCGACGGATCGAAGTCGCGCAGGAACCCACCCGCTGACCCGATCTCGATCCGGGCACCCGTGCCTGTGAGATGCGCGGACTCGGCGTCGAGCATCCCTCGATACGCCGCTCGATAGGCCGACGACAGATACGGGTCGGTCCGGATGATCTCGAGCTGGTCAGCCGGGTCGTGGACCCGGCGCGCCTTGCCGATGGACGTCAACCCTCTCCCCTGGTGCTGACCCCGAGCCGGACGCGCCGTCAGGAGTCGCGAGCTTCGGCCTCGTCGCGGTGCGCGAGGTACCACTCGACCGTGGCGCTCAGCCCGTCCTCGAATGACGTGGCGGCGCGGAACCCGATCTGCTCCGCGGCGCGCGTCGTATCGAGCTGGCGCCGGGGTTGCCCATCGGGCTTGCTCGCGTCCCACACGAGGTCGCCATCGAAGCCCACGATCTTCGCCACCATCGTGGCGAGGTCGCGGATCGGCAGCTCCTCTCCGGATCCCAGATTCAGCGGCTCTTCGTCGTCGTACCGCTCTGCCGCGAGCAGGATCCCGCGCGCCGCGTCGTCGACGTACAAGAACTCGCGCGTCGCGCTCCCCGTGCCCCACACGACGACCTCGGCGTCGCCGCGCTCCTTGGCCTCCACGAACTTCTTGATGAGCGCGGGGATCACGTGCGAGACGGCTGGGTGGAACTTGTCGCCCGGACCGTAGAGGTTGGTGGGCATCACGTAGACCGCGTTCTGCCCGTACTGCGCGCGGTTGGCCTGCGCCTGCACGAGCAACGCCTTCTTCGCGACGCCGTACGGGGCGTTGGTCTCCTCGGGATAGCCGTCCCACAGCGATGTCTCCTGGAACGGAACCGGCGTGAACTTCGGATATGAGCAGATCGTGCCCACGACAACCGTCTTCGGTGTCTCGCGCCGGAGCGCTTCGTCGATCACGTACGTACCCATGAGGAGGTTCGCGAGGTACAGGTCGGCCGGGCGTTCGCGGTTGGCACCGATCCCACCCACCCGCGCCGCGAGATGGACGATCAAGTCAGGCGTGGCCATGTCGAACAGCCGAGCGACGGCGCCGGGGTCGGTGAGGTCGCAGTCGGCTGAGGTCGGCGCCGTTACCTGGTCGGCGCCCAGAGTGTCGAGCTCCCGAAGGACCGTTCGACCCACGAACCCGGCACCCCCCGTCACGAGGACGCGCCGCCCAGGCCAGAACTCAGTGGTTGCCACGGGCGCAGTGTATTTCCGACTGCTCGGTCAACCCTCCTCGCCGCATGCGGCCCACAGGCCACGCCGGGCATGGCGCGCCGCCAGCTCTGCCGCGAGGAGGTCTCGGGCGTGGGCCCGGTTGGGCTCAATGACGAGCAGCCGCGCGAAACCACGCCGCAGCAGCTCGTCGTCGAAGCGGTGACCGTCCACGATCACGTAAGCGAGCCGTCGGTCGTAGATGTCCCGCGGCTCGACATCACCTTCGAGCTCCACGAAACGCCCCGTCAGCCGCGCCGCCGTGTACGCCGCAGCCTCCGGACCGAAGCACTGCACGCCCTTCGTGGGGTGGTGCGTCTCGGGAGTGTCGACGCCGAGGATCCGAATCGTGTCGGTCGTGCCGTCGGCGAGCTCCACGACCAAGGTGTCGCCGTCCAGCACTTCGATGACCCGCGCCTGCGGGTTCGCCGTGCGTCCTTGCTCGCCGATCCACCACCCGCCCGCCGACGCCACAGCCACGACTGTCAGTGCCACTGCGACGCGCGCCGGAACCACGAAGAGACGACACCGTCATCCAGTTGAAATGACCGCGCAATGCGGCCGCCTCGACACTCGCGAAGGCGACGGCGCTTCCTCCCACCAAGGTGACGCGGCCAGCGCGCTCCTACTTGTTCGTGGCCTCCGCCACCGCGGCATCCCAGTCGATCGCGACGGACTCGGGTCCGCCGTTTGGCATGTACTTGGCCGGCACGTTCGAGCCCGGGAAGATCAGTGGCACGCCGCCGGGCGTGACTGGGTTG